>CAYWYC010000001.1:0-5551 GCA_964462565.1 uncultured Candidatus Sumerlaeota bacterium
ACCCGAAACCCAGGGGTTAAAACTCCTGGCTATTATCGGACGGGCCCTTGGCCCTAAAGATGGAAAGTATTTGCATTACTCAGAAAACCTTCCGATTCGTTGCTTCAAATTAACACAGCCCCCATTTATGTCGTGCACCCCTTGTCAAGTTACATGAGAGCGGAACTTGACCGGACGGGCTCTTTGGCATAGAATAAGCAAATTGTATTGGTCGCTTTTTATGGCTGTGGTATGGATGAACCCATGCCCCTATACAAGCGTCGACCTTTCCATGGAAAAGAGTTTTGACGGTTTTATGAAAAAGAACAAAATATTGGTAATTGATGACGATCCCGAAGTTCTCGCTTTTCGGGAAGTATTGCTCCGAAGTGAAGGTTACGAAGTGTTCAGCCTGGAAGGTGGCGACCAGCTCATGTACGAGATGGAACGTATCCAGCCGAATTTGGTTATTACAGATATCATGATGCCAGGCCTGACCGGTGGCGCTGTTTATGAAATCCTGCGCCAGAATTTTGAAGAGAACATCCCGGTTATTGTCTCCAGCGTTTCCAAAATCAAAATACGCGGCAAGGGCGACCCCTACCTGGCATACGTTTCTAAAGAGGAAGATGCTGATATAATGCTGAGCACTATTAATCGGCTTCTGAATTCCGGCGAATAAAAACATTTGTATAGAAAGGCCGACATGCTTACCCGATTCTTTTTCAAGCCCCAATCCTGGTTTCGTATCCTGCTGATTATGCTGAGTCTGGCCAGCCTGATTTCCTGCGGCGGCTCGGACAAGCCCGCTTTTGACGCGGACAACAAAATTCTGCTTCTGGGAAATGGCGCGGAGCCGCAGTATATGGACCCGCACCTGATCACCGGTTCGCCAGGCTTCATGATCATGCGTTCCCTCTTCGAAGGGCTTGTAGAACTGCGTCCTGAAAGCCTGGAACCTGTTGGTGGCGTTGCTGAATCGTGGGATATTTCTGATGACGGCAAAACCTATACCTTTCATTTTCGCTCAAGCGCCAAATGGTCAAACGGCGAAGCACTGACGGCGGACGATTTTTTGTACAGTTGGAATCGCGTGCTCTCCCCGGGGCTTGGTTCGCAATATGCCTATATGCTGCACTGCATCAAAAATGCCGAAGCCTTTAACAATGGCGATATTAAAGACTTCAGCCAGGTCGGCCTGAAAGCGCCGGACGCGCAGACCTTTGTCGTGGAACTGGAATCGCCGACGCCCTACTTTTTACAGCTGCTGAACATGCCTTGCTTTTATCCAGTGAATCGGGAAAACATCGAAGCCTTCGGGGCAATGGATGAACGCACGACGAAATGGAACCGCGTGGGCAATATGGTAAGCAACGGCGCTTTTGTGCTAAGCCAGTGGGAGCCGGACCGCCTGATTGAGGTCAGGCGCAATCCCTATTACTGGGATGCGGATGCGGTGAAACTGGATGGCGTGCGTTTTCTGCCTATCAATAATCTGCAAACGGAAGAACGCATGTTCCAGACGGGCGAAATCCATATCACCCAATCCCTGGCCCCATCGAAGGTCGTGCGATATAAAAAAGAAAAGGATCCCCGCCTCGAGATTCATCCCTATCTGGGCACCTACTATTACAAAATCAACACCACCAAACCGCCGCTGGATAATCCCAAAGTACGTCGGGCACTGGCGATGACCATCGATCGTGCTTCGATTACGAACGACATACTCAAAGCCGGACAGACTCCCGCCACGGCTCTGACGCCTCCCGACACGGCGGGCTATACCAGCAGGGCCGCCGTACCTTATGACCCGGAAAAGGCCCGCGAACTGCTGGCTGAGGCCGGTTATGCGAACGGAAAAGGTTTGCCCCCCATCGAATTGCTTTATAATACCCAGGAAGCCCACCGCCAGATTGCCGAAGCGGTACAGGCCATGTGGAAGAATGAGCTGGGCGTGGAAGTGCATCTGGCAAATCAAGACTGGAAGGTTTTCCTTTCGCGCCTGAGCAACCTGGACTACGCGATAGCCCGTTCCAGCTGGATCGGTGATTATCTGGATCCGACGACGTTCCTTGACATATTCCGCTCCGATTCGGGCAACAACCGGACCGGCTTTGCCTCCGATGAATACGACCGCCTTCTGGATGAAGCGGCCCGTTTGCGGGATGAGGATAAACGTTATGCCCTTTACCAGCAGGCCGAAAAAATCCTCCTGGACGCGGCGCCGGTGATGCCGGTCTATACTTATTCACGCGTTTATCTGAAGGCCCCCGAAGTCAAGGCGTGGGCCACAAACGCTCTGAATATCCAGTCTTTCAAGGCTATCGACCTGGTTCAGGTTCCCGTGGAAACCCCATGATCCGTTTTGCCGCCCGCCGCCTGCTTCTCTTTATCCCCGTATTGTGGATAACGATTACGCTGGTCTTTTTTCTGGTGCGGCTTGCGCCGGGTGGTCCCTTTGACGATGAACGTGCTTTTTCGGAAGAAGTCATGGACCGGATTCGCGCGCATTACAATCTGGACGCACCTCTGTGGCGGCAATATTTCGATTACATGGCCGGGCTCTTTCGCGGCGACCTGGGAGTGTCTCTCACGCGGCCCAGTCGCACAGTAAACGAGTGGATCCGCCTCCGCTTTCCCGTTTCCATGGAACTGGGCATTTATGCCTTGGTCATCGCCCTCCTGATCGGCCTGAGCGCCGGATTCATGGCGTCTCTGCGTCCGAATTCCTGGATGGACCATCTCCCCATGTCCTTCGCCATGTTTGGTATTTGTATCCCGAGTTTTGTGCTGGGACCTTTGTTGGTGCTGATTTTCGCGCTGTGGTTTCGGTGGCTGCCGGTGCAGGGCTGGGATTCCCCTTTGGACCGTGTGCTTCCGGCCATCACCCTGGGCGCGACCTACGCCGCATATATCGCCCGCCTGAGCCGTGGTGGCATGCTGGAGGCCCTCTCACAGGACTTTGTGCGCACAGCACGGGCCAAGGGTGCGGGAGAGCCAACGGTGGTCCTGCGCCATGCCCTGCGCGGCGGTATTCAGCCCGTTGTTGCCTTCCTCGGACCTGCCGCGGCGGGCTTGCTGACGGGCTCTTTTGTGGTGGAAACGATCTTCCAGATCCCGGGGCTGGGCCGCGAGTTTATCCAGGCGGCCCTGAACCGCGACTATACGATGATCATGGGAACAGTGCTTTTCTTCGCGGTGCTGATTCTTTTTTTCAATCTTGTTGTGGACCTGCTGCAAGCCTGGCTCGATCCAAGGATACGTAAGCAATGAGCAAGATGAACCCCACCGCCTCTCCCCTTGCGATCCCGGGTCGGACCAAAGGCGAATCGCTCTGGCGCGATGCCTTCCAACGCCTCACGCGTAACCGGCTGGCCATGTCGGGGGCGATATTGTTGGGGATTCTCGTCGTGCTTGCGATCCTGACGCCGCTGATCGCCCCTTACGAATATGACGCCCAGGATCGTTCACTGGGAGCCAGTCCGCCAAGCGCGGAACACTGGATGGGGACGGACATCCTGGGTCGAGACCTGCTGACACGCATTCTTTACGGCGGACGGATTTCGCTGATGGTGGGCTTTACGGCAACGGGTGTATCGCTTATTATCGGTGTGCTCTATGGTTCCATCGCCGGCTTCCTCGGAGGCAAGGCCGACTCGCTCCTGATGCGACTGGTCGATATTCTTTACTCCCTCCCCTTTCCGGTGGTCGTGATTATCCTGATGGTTTATATCCCGACCAACCAGCCCCTCTGGGGCGGCATTGTGATTCCACGTTATGTCTTGCTGTTTCTGGCGATCGGGATGGTAGAGTGGCTGACCATGGCGCGCATCGTACGCGGTCAGGTCCTGTCCATCAAGGAACGCGAATTTATCGAAGCGGCGCGCGCTATCGGCATGAGAAAGCGGCGCATTCTGCTCCGGCACCTGATCCCGAATGCCCTGGGCCCCATCATCGTGTACGCCACCCTCACAATCCCGCAGATCATGCTGCTGGAAGCCTTCCTGAGTTTTCTGGGCTTGGGCGTACAAGCACCGATGAGTTCCTGGGGCCTGCTGATCAGCGCCGGCGTGGAGAGTATGGAAGAATACCCCTGGCTGCTGATATTTCCCAGCCTGGCTTTGTCGATGACTTTATTTTCTTTGAACTTTTTGGGAGACGGCCTGCGTGATGCGCTGGATCCCCGAAGTTCTCGGGACTGAAAAATGCCTCTTCTCGATGTCAAAGACCTTCGTCTCCATTTCCACACCCGCAAGGGCCTGGTCCGCGCGGTGAACGGCGTGAGTTTTGCCTTGGAAGCGGGAGAGATGCTGGGCATTGTGGGAGAATCGGGTTCCGGAAAATCGGTGACCTGCAATGCCTTGATGGGGCTGAATCCTTCCCCTCCCGCGCGTATCGAAGGTGGTTCGGTCCGCTTTTGCGGCAAAGACATCCTGAATACCTCAAATTCAGAATTGCGGGATATTCGCGGGCGTGAAATCGCCATGATATTTCAGGATCCCATGACGGCTCTCAATCCCTACATGCGCATCGGCGATCAATTGATCGAACCGCTTCTGCTGCACGGAATGGCCACAAAGACCGAAGCACGCAATCGGGCTGTAGAAACCTTAAGGTCCATCGGCATGCCCCAGCCGGAGGATTGCATGAAACGCTGGCCCCACGAGTTCTCGGGTGGCATGCGGCAGCGCGTCATGATCGCCATGGCGCTGATCTCGCGTCCCCGTCTGCTGATTGCCGACGAGCCGACAACCGCCCTGGATGTGACGGTGCAGGCGCAGATATTGGAACTGCTGGCCAGCCTGCGCCAAAGCGGAAGGGAGGCTCTCGCCCTCATGGCCATTATCCTGATATCCCATGATCTGTCTGTCGTGGCCGAGAGCTGCGATCGCGTTATGGTGATGTACGCGGGACAGGTTATGGAATCGGCCCCGGCGCGCGAAATCTGGCAAAGCCCCATGCACCCCTATACCCACGCGCTTCTCCGGGCAATCCCCGCGCCCACGGCTTCCGGCACAAAGTTGACCGTCATCCCGGGCGAACCACCTGACATGACGCAGGACTGGCAGGGGTGTCCCTTTGCGCCGCGCTGCGCCTATGCTCAGGATGCCTGCCGCGAGAATGAAATCAATCTCCAGGATATTAGCCCGAACCACCAAACCGCCTGTCTTCGGGTGCAGAAGAATGAGATTGACCTGACCGAGGATGCACGACATAAATAAAGGGCTGGCACGTCTTTTCATGGAATCCCCGTCCCATTTGTCACCCCCAAACTTCCGCTACTTGGCTGCGAGTGCTTGCCCTCGCCTTGCTGTTGCGGGGCTTTGGATCGTGCCCTGCATTCCGCGTAAAAAAAAGGCGTCGGCAAGCCGACGCACTCCAAGATTCGTCTCCATTGTATTTCCGGGTGAGGCTTAAATAGAAAAAACAGTCTCCCCTATTTATGTTGTGGTCTTCCTGACCGACTGATTACGGCTTTATCTTGACACTTTGTCCCAGCTGGGAGAAACTGTCCATCGCCTGTTCGTCCGCAAAATTCCAAACGAAGCGAACCTGGATATTATGGCAGATT
>CAYWYC010000001.1:5651-70651 GCA_964462565.1 uncultured Candidatus Sumerlaeota bacterium
TCCATTGGAGAAATAAAAGCGAACAGGGTCTTGTTTTCAGGTTTTTCTTGACTCTTTGCGGCCGCTAAAGGAAACTGTTCATCGCTTGTCAATTCCCGGGGAGGAATGGTCTTTTTGAATTGATGGATGCATCGCGCTCTAAGAATATTTCACGAATGCTACTGGTCGGCCTGATCCTGATTATAACTACCGGCACGGCCTGTCGGCATTCGCGGATTCACAGGCTGGACGGAACCGATTATCCGCCGAAAGCATCCGATGCACCCATCGATACGTACGACACGCGTCTCGACCGGCCCTACGAGGCGGTTGCTATTCTCGACTCCATCCGGATGGATAATTTTACCCCGGAGAACCAGCTTCGAATGCGGGAGAACCTGAAGGAAATGGCACGGGAGTTGGGCGCGGATGCGGTTCACGATATCCGATCTCTCGAGGTGAAAAAGCGCGGAGCCGTTTCCGATGAAGTGGTTCCGATTCCGGGTGCCTGGCGCCAGGCGCGATACAAGCGATACTTTCTGCGAGGGGAAGCGGTTCGGTATTTGCCGGAAACGGATAAACAATAGAAGATTGAAGGCAAAATGTTCATAGAAAAGGAATGGAGAAATTATGGCTAAGAATTATAAGATTGCGGTAATCCCCGGTGACGGCACCGGTCCCGAGGTAACGGCGGAAGCCGTGAAGGTGGCCCAGGCGGCGGCCCAAAAGTATGGCTTCACCATGGACCTGACGGAATACGATTTCGGCGGCGAGCGCTACATGCGCACGGGCGAAACGCTTCCCGATTCAGCCATCGAAGAACTCAAGGGCTACGACTCGATCCTGCTTGGCGCGATCGGCCATCCCGATGTGAAGCCGGGTATCCTGGAAAAGGGAATCCTGCTGAAGGCCCGTTTTGCGATGGACCAGTACGTGAACCTGCGTCCCGTGAAACTCTACCCCGGCGTCCCGACTCCCTTGAAGGACGTGAAGCCGGAAGATATCGACTTTACCGTGGTCCGCGAAAACACGGAAGACCTTTACTGCGGCATGGGCGGTTTCAGCCACCAGGGCACCAAGGACGAAGTAGCCATCCAGACTTCCATGTACACCCGCATGGGCGTGGAACGTGCGGTGCGCTATGCCTTTGAATACTGCAAGAAAAAACACGCCGATAACCCCTGGCGAGGCCTGAGCGACGCTGACAAGGAAAAGGGCTACATCGGCCAGGTGACGCTGGTGGGCAAGACCAATGTGCTGACCTATGTCTATGACCTCTGGGAACGGACTTTCCACGAAGTGGGCGAAGCGGACTATCCCGAAATCAAGCGCGACTATAACCACGTGGACGCCTGCTGCATGTGGTTCGTGAAGAGCCCGCACTGGTACGACGTAATCGTAACGGGCAACATGTTCGGCGACATCATTACCGACTTGGGCGCCATGATCCAGGGCGGCATGGGCATTGCCGCCGGCGGTAACCTGAATCCTGAAGGTGTTTCCATGTTTGAGCCCATTGGCGGCTCGGCCCCGAAATACACCGGCCTGAACGTGATCAACCCCCTTGCCGCGATCTGCTCAGCCCAGATGATGTTTGACGCGGCCCTTGGCGAGACGCAGGCGGCCAAGGCCATCGAGGCATCCGTGATGGACGTTACGGGCAACAAACTGGAATCCATGGCTGCCGGACGCATGGGCTACTCCACGAGCGAAGTGGGCGACCTGGTTGTGGAAGGCGTCATGAATTACAAAGACTGATTCGGCTGGAAAGTCGTGATTTTTGTTCATGAAGAAAAGGGCCTTGTCGCATTATTATGCGGCAGGGCCCTTGGGTTTTTTATGAGGCTTCCCCGGTGTCGCTTGCAATCCGGAAATTATTAAATATGAAATGAGCGAAAGCGGTGGACGTTGGCTTGCCCGTCTGCATCGATGGGTTCTCGCGTCAGGCTGACGTTGGTGTAATAGGGATTGCCGGTAATTTCGCCATCCTCGCGAACCCAATCGGGAAAGTCGATATCGTAACTGCGGTAGGGCAATTCCACATCGGCGGTAATAAGGCCGGTGTTGCGCTTGCCGTAAACATCAATCTCCCAAACGAGATCAGCATGGGGAACCCGATAACGTGTCTTCTCCAGCGGGGGCCACATGGCTAAGCTCTTCATGACCCGAATATCTCTTGCGGACATATCGTGCCTGGGAAACTCAAACTCGTAACAATCGCCATCGCCCAGTACCTTCTTGATTCCGATGATGACCGTGGATTCGATAATGCGAAAGCGAACCTGGGGATCGGTCGAAAGATAGCCCTGGATAAAATGCTCGCCGTCAATGAGTTCCGGCAGGCGGTCCTTGTAAACCAGGAATTTTCGTTCCACTTCGATGGGCATAGAATCGCTCCGTTTCGCGAAGGGTGGATTAGTCCGTCTTGAGGACCGAAAGGAAAGCCTCCTGGGGAACCGTTACGGATCCAACCTGCTTCATGCGCTTCTTTCCGGCCTTTTGTTTTTCAAGCAGTTTACGTTTTCGCGTAATGTCGCCGCCGTAGCACTTGGAAGTCACATCTTTGCGCAGGGCGCTGATGGTTTCGCGGGCAATGATCTTGCCACCGATAGCCGCCTGAATGGGAATCTTGAACTGGTGCTTGGGAATGGTTTCCTTGAGTTTCTCGGCAGCCTGCCGGCCTCGATATTCCGCCTGGCTTTGATGGACCAGACAGGACAAGGCATCCACAATTTCACCATTTACCAGGATATCAAGCCGCACTATATCCGATTCCGCGTAGCCGATTTGTTCGTAGTTGAAAGAAGCAAAGCCTTGGCTCACAGACTTCAGGCGGTCATGAAAATCAATAATGATCTCAGCCAGCGGCATTTCGAAGGTGAGCATCGCCTGTCCCTGATGAGGGAAGGCCAGTTTTTTTTGGGTACCCCGTTTATCATGGCACAGCTGCAGTACATTGCCCAGATAATCGGCAGGAGTCAGAATATTAACTTCCACAATAGGTTCTTCAATGCGTTCAATACTTCCGACTGGCGGCATGTGCGATGGATTGTCAACCGTGACCATTGCACCATCAGCCTTGTAAACATGATAGACCACACTGGGGACTGTGGTGATCAGGCTGGTATCGAACTCGCGTTCGAGACGCTGCTGGATAATTTCCATATGCAGCAGGCCCAGAAAACCACAACGAAACCCAAAGCCCAAAGCCAGCGATGATTCAGCCTCACAAAAGAAAGAACCGTCATTCAACTGCAACTTTTCGACGGAATCACGCAGACTGTCATACTCATCGGCGTCCACGGGATAGAACCCGGCGAAGACGACGGGCTTCACTTCCTTGTAGCCGGGAAGGGCTTTGACGGCGCGCTTGCGATAATGGGTAACTGTGTCGCCCACGCGCACGGATCGAATGTCCTTGATCGAGGCAATAATATACCCCACCTCGCCCACACCAAGACTTTTCATCTCCTTCATGGTCGGCTCAAAGACGCCGATCTCATCGACTTCATATCTGGCGTTGCTGGCCATGAGGACGATGTCATCGCCCTTTTTGATCTCGCCGCTTCGCACCACACAGAAAAGCATGACACCGCGATAGTTGTCAAAGACGGAATCGAAGATGAGGGCGCGGAGTTCATCTTCCTTGCTTACGGGAGGCGGCGGAATGCGCTGGACGATGGCTTCCATAATTTCTTCGACGCCCAGGCCCGTTTTTGCGGAACAGAGATAGGCCTCTGAGGCATCAATGCCGATAACTTCCTCGATCTGGGCCTTAACCTCATCGGGTTGGGCGCTGGGCAGGTCCACTTTGTTAATGATTGGAATGATTTCCAGATCGTGCTCCAGGGCCATATAGACGTTGGCCAGCGTCTGAGCCTCAACCCCCTGAGCCGCGTCCACGACGAGCAGGGCTCCTTCGCAGGCCGCCAGGCTTCGGGATACCTCGTAGGTGAAGTCCACGTGGCCGGGGGTGTCAATCAGGTTGAAATGATAAAGCTTGCCATCGCTTGCCTTGTGCGGAATGCGAACGGCCTGCGCCTTGATGGTAATGCCGCGTTCGCGCTCCAGATCAAGGCGGTCGAGATATTGCTCTCGCATTTCGCGCTGGCTGAGAACGCCGGATTTTTCCAAAATTCGGTCGGCCAGTGTCGATTTGCCATGATCGATATGGGCAATGATACAGAAGTTTCTGATTTTACTGATGTCCATTTATTATTGGGCCGGATTATCCCAGCCAATCCTTCTTGATCTCTTGCAGACGATCTCCGAATTTTTCAAAGAGCGAACGCTTGTCCCCCTTTACGGCATGACCTTCTTCCTCGGACAGCTGCTGCAGAAGTTCCTTCTGGCGCTGGTTCAAGGATTTGGGGGTAAATATAATAACGCGAACATATTGGTCTCCACGGTCTTCAGGACGGCGTCCCGTATGGGGCATGCCCAGATTGCGCATGCGAAAAACCTGGTGTGTCTGTGTGCCTGCCGGGATTTTCAATTTGGTGGTAGAATCAATTGTCGGAACTTCAATCTCATCGCCAAGCGCCGCCTGCGAAAAGGTGATGGGTACCTCGCAGTAAAGGTCATCATCGCGACGGGTAAAAAACTCGTGCTCTTTCACATGGAGCGCAATATAAAGATCGCCACGCCCCGCGCCATTGGCGCCGGCTTCCCCCTCGCCCATGAGCCGAAGCTGCATGCCATCGGATACACCGGCGGGGATATTGACCGTGATGTGGGCCGTGTTTGCTTCCAGGCCCCGCCCATCGCAATCTTCGCAGGGTGTCGAGATCATCTGCCCCCTGCCGGAACAGGCCGTGCATGTGGAAACCATGGCAAAGAAGCCCTGGCTCACGCGCACCTGGCCACTCCCGCCACAATGATGGCAGGTGGTGGGCGAGGTTCCCGGTTTGCATCCTGAGCCGCCGCATGTCTCACAAGGCTCATTGCGCTTGATCTTGACTTCCGCTTCCTTGCCCTCAAAGGCTTCTTCCAGGCTCAACGAATAGCGCACCCGCAGGTCGTTTCCCCGTGCCGGCCCACGTCTTCTGCCGCCACGGCTTCCACTGAAGCCTCCGCCAAAAAAGGAATTGATAAAGTCGCCAAAAATATCTTCGATATCTCCGGCATGAGAAAAATCGTCCCAGGAGAAGCCTCCGTGACTGAAGGAACCCTGGACGCCTTCATAGCCGAATCGGTCGTATCTCGCCCGTTTTTCAGTATCGGAAAGCACTTCGTAGGCTTCCGAGACTTCCTTGAACTTCGCTTCGGCTTCCGGATTGTCCCGGTTGCGGTCGGGGTGATACTTGAGCGCCATCTTACGGTATGCTTTTTTTATCTCTTCGGCGCTTGCCGTGCGCTCCACTCCCAAGTCTTGATAATAGTCTTTTTCGGCCATAATCGAGTCGAATCCACTCTCCATTTGTCGTCATTCGGGTCATCCCTTAGACCCTCAGCCGGATATTTTTGCATTCAATCGTCTTTTCCGCAAGTATTTTCCGGTTTTCATTTCGCCAAGTGGCTCAGAACCACGGAGAACCCGATGCCCGGCGGATATGCAAATCGTCGATCACGCTTTTACCCTTGAACTGCAAAAGAAAGAGAATGAGCTCGGCGATTTCTTCCGGGCGCATCAGGATATCCTTGTCCAAATCGGGCCGCGCCTGTTCGACCATGTCCGTATCCACGCCGCCGGGGCAAAGCGTGTGTACGCGAATCCCGTAATCCTGGACTTCCTGGGCCAAGGTCTTGGAATAACCCATCATGGCATGTTTGCTGGCGGCATAGATGCTCTGGTTGACATAGCCCTTGATGCCGACGACGGAGGCAATATTGATGATAAAACCACCGCCCGCCTTGCGCATGGGACAGATGGCGTCGCGACACAGGAAAAATGGCGCGCGCGCGTTGATACGCATCATTTGGTCCCATTCATCGGGCTGGGCCTTTTCCACGGGGCCATATATGCCGATTCCCGCATTATTGATCAAAATATCCAGACAGCCAAAGGTCTCGATAACGCGCGGAACGATCTTGAGCAAATCCTCGTCTTTGCCCAAATCAACCTGCAGGCAAAAGGCCTCGGTTCCTGCGTTTTGAATCTCTTGCGCCACCGATTCCAGCTTCTCCCGGTTGCGTGCCGCCAGGACCACCTTCGCACCTGCCTTGCCCAAGGCCAGCGCGACAGCTTTTCCGATCCCCCGGCTTGCGCCGGTTACCAACGCTACTTTCCCATCCAGAAATTTCCCATAATCGGCCATGAATCTGTTTCCTTTCTCCATTTCTGAAAATCTATTCAAAATGCCTTGCCCGAACAAACAAATCAAGGATGGAATGCGCTTGCTTTCCTTTTCATTTTCCGGTAAATCATTAACGAATCATGATGAAAGGATAATTATCATCGCTCTCATCGCTTTTTTCCTGTACCTGCTATTCATCGTATGGGCTTTCGTGGATATTTTCAGAAACGGCTTTCCCCGATGGCGCGATTTTTTATGGCCTTTCCTGCTTGCCCTGCTTGTGATGCTGCTTTCATTCCCCGCTGTTATTGGCATAAGCGTAACCGCACCCGATACGGAAAAACGCATCATCCATCTGGGCGGTCTCATCAGTTGGCTGATTCTTTATGCCTTTCCCGCTTCCGTCTTTTTGCTGGCCATGATACGCATAAATCGGAGAATCCGCCGATGCCATATTCCCCATCCCATGCAGCTGACCCGGCGGCTCTATCTGAAATTAAAAAACCTGGATGTGATGCAGTACTACCCGATTCGGCTCAATTTTCTGGAGGCATTTCTTTATCTTTCGGGAATGATTGTTTCATCGCTCATATGGCTGCAGATCTCGGTGCACCAGTTCGATGCGCAAATGCATGAACTTTTGCGTATGAACCTGCCCAGCGATCCGAATGATCTCGACGCGACAACGCTGTTTCACCTTTTGCCGCTTCTGCTGCTGGCGCCGCTACTGGAAGAGATCGTCTATCGCGGTTATATCCAGGATCGCGTGTTGCTCTACTTGCGCAGCAAACGAATCGCCTCAGGAGCCATACAAATCCTGCTTGCCGCTTCCATTGCTTCCTGCGTATGGGCCTTTCAGCACGTGGGAATGATCGAGCCGGAATTCGTGAAATTCGTTCAGATTTTTATGATCGGAATTTTTCTCGGCTTGGCGCGGATGCGGCTGGGGCTGGAAGCGTGTATCCTGCTGCATTTTTTATTCAATTGCTCAAGCGCACTCATAACCCCGAAAGAATTGATAGGTTTTATGGGTATGTTTTTCTGAATCCCTAAAGAACAGCCAGCCAGGCAATCTGCATGGAGAGACCCGCTCCAACGGGGATCAGAAAATTGTCGTCGATTTTGAAATTCTGCACTTCAAGAATCGTCGTAACCAGGGCCCCCATAAGAATCAACCACATAGGCAAGCCCAGCACAAAAAAGCCGATTCCTGTTCCAATAAAAATACACGCCAGAAAACAGGCAATGCTGCCTTCCAGGCTTTTTCCCTGGCCGGGTATTTTGTGCCGGCCGAATGGCTTTCCGATCAGAGCCGCAAGGGGATCCCCAATTGCCAAAAAGCACATGGCCACGATAGCCAACTCTCGCTGGAACAAGAGAATGGTCAGAAAGTAGCCAATCTGCATCCCTGCCTGGCCGCAGAGGTTACGGGTCTCATATTCTTTGAACTGGATAGGGATGGTCGATTGAATCCAGGCCTGGAGCGCCGGGTTTGAAAGACGGGCTGCCTCCAGGATCAGGATAAAAGACATCATCATGAAAGAGATGCCCAGCATGGAAGGCCGTTCCAGGAAGAGGTACAAACAGGGCGTCAACATGCCACCGAAAATATGGTAAACCTTCCTGAGCACTTCTTTTTTATCCATTACCGGCCCTGCTTTTCTAATGCTTTATGGCTGAACATAAGTTTGGCTGGATTGCTGGAACCCAAGAGATCGGCCCATTCCGTTCCAACCAGCAATCCAGCCATTAAAATAGCTAACGCTTGCACTAGCAATACGCTAACATCTTTAACTATAATAAAGAATCTCCTCATATGCAAGATCAAATCCGAGTGATATTGATTCGCATCCGCCAGCGAATTGCCTCAATCATTTGCTGAGCAAATCCCAGAAAGACAGATTTTTGCTGGCAATCATCCTATCGGCATTCTATCATGTTATCTAAATCCTTTAACGGACCTTTGTTCAGGGAATATTGCGTCCGTTAAGGGCTAATTGTGTTTTGAAGATCGAACGAAAGCGATTTCTTGCGGTAACCTGTATGCCCGATTCCTATCAACAGCAAATTCTGGATCAAGTCGATATTTCGCATGCTTTTCAAAAGCTGGCGGCGCAAAGCCATGAAGCCGGTGAATACGCGCGCTTGCTGAACCTGAGCGGCAGCGCACGCGCCCTGGTCATCGCGCGTCTGCAACAACGCTTGCAGCGCCCAGTCCTGGTCGTCACATCTTCGGCCGAGGAGTCGGAAAGCTGGTACGAAGACTTTATGCATTTCGGCGCTGAAGGACTCCATCATTTCCCCATGACGGAAACGCTGCCTTTTGAGGCGCAGGAGCCGATTGTCGAAATAGCGGCGCGACAGTATTCTTCACTCTATTATTTGCGTCGCGGCGAAAAGGCAGACAATACCAACGCCCCCGCCGACCGCGAGAATCCCCCGGCTGCTCCCCCATCCCTGATCGTTGCACCGCTCGAAGCACTCCATCGCAAAATCGCAGCGCCCGAGGCCTTCGACAAAATGCACTTCACCATGTGGTGGGGCGAACGCATGGATCTGGACACTATCCTGCACCGGCTCATCGACATGGGCTACGAGCGCCAGGCCATGGTGGAGGCCCGCGGGGAATTCAGTGTGCGGGGACATATCATTGATATCTACTCCCCCCAGTTTGAGTATCCGGTTCGCTTCGATTTGTTTGATGATGAAATCGAGTCGATGCGATTCTTTTCACCAGCCACGCAACGCTCCTTGCCCGATGGCAATGAACTCGAACGGGTCACGATTTTGCCCGTCTCAATCCAGGAAGCGGCAAACCGGCTGGGACGGGAAAGCCAGGACGATCCCGGTGCGCCGCGCCTGATTTCGCTGCTTGACTGGCTGGCTGAGGACGCGATTGTCGTGCTCGATTCTCCGGAAAAATATGACAAGACTCTCGAACAACTCGACGGCATTACGATTCGGCGCTACCGCGAACTCACCGGCGATGAACCAATGTCCGATACGGTGGAATTTACTGAACCCAATGTCGTCGACATCCCCGACGCAAGTAACGTGTTGCCGCCGGACGTCTTCTTCCTGACCGGCCGGGACCTTCAGCAACGCTTTAACGAATTCGCGCAAGTACTGATTCCCCAGCTGCGCATCGACAACATGAACGCGACGGGAGATTATGATTTCGGCGTGCAGGCCTACGACACACTTCCGCCCGACCTGGATGCTTATATCTCGCTGATCCGCAGCCGCCAGCAGCAGGATTATTTTATCCATATCATCTGCGACAACGAAGGTCAGGTGATGCGCCTCGACGAGATGATGCGGGAAAACGACATCGATTCGCTTCAGGTGATTCCGCCCAAAGAAAAGAAATCGGATAACGACAAAAACCGCAAACTCTATTCGAACCAGATAAGCCCGAAAGAATTCAAGCGGCGCAAACTGCTCGAAGGCTATCAGGAAATCGCTATTTCCATCGGCCTCATGCACACGGGCTTCATCTTCCCCGACGCACGACTCCTGATCGTTACCGACCGCGAGATGTTCGGACGCTACAAGCGCCGCCATGTTTATCGCAAGGCCTATAAGGGACGTCCCATCTCGGGCCCCGGCGATATCCAACGGGGCGATTATATCGTCCACATGGATCATGGGGTGGGACGCTATCTCGGCATTCGCCAGCAGAAGATCGACGGGCAGAGGACAGAACTGCTCGATGTAGAATATGCCGAGGGCAACAAACTGCTCGTTCCGATCGAAAACGTGGGCCGCATCCAGAAGTATTCTTCAACGGAAGGCTCCGTGCCCGCTTTGGATCGGCTGGGCGGCACACGCTGGCAGAAGCGGAAGAAGAAGTCGCAGGAACAGATCGAAAAAATGGCGGAGGAACTCCTGCAAATATATGCCCAGCGCGAAGCGGCCCAGGGCCATGCCTTCAATCCCGATACCGTTTGGATGACGGAATTCGAAGAGTCCTTCCTCTACCAGGAAACACCGGACCAGATGAAGGCCATCGAGGAAATCAAGAACGACATGGCCAAGCCCAAGCCCATGGACCGCCTTCTCTGCGGCGACGTGGGCTTCGGCAAGACGGAAGTGGCGATTCGCGCCGTTTTCAAATGCGTGGAAGAAGGCAAGCAGGTAGCTGTGCTGGTACCAACCACGATTCTTGCCCAGCAGCACTACACAAACTTCAAGGAACGCTTTGCCGACTATCCCTTCAAAATCGATATGATCAGCCGATTCCGGACGGCGGCCGAACAGCGCGAGGTAATCAAAAAACTGCGCGTCAATGATGTGAATATCGTCATCGGTACGCATCGCCTTTTGTCTCAGGATGTTAAATTCGCCGACCTGGGCCTGCTGGTTGTGGACGAGGAGCATCGCTTTGGCGTGAAGCAAAAGGAGAAGATCAAGGCGTTGCGGGCCTCCGTGGATATCCTGACGCTCTCGGCCACGCCTATTCCGCGCACCCTGCACATGGCCTTGAGCGGCCTGCGCGACATGAGCACAATCAACACGCCCCCACGAGACCGTCTTCCGATCCGGACCTCAGTCATTCGCTTCAAGGCCCACGAAATTGAAGAGGCTGTCATGCGCGAGTTGAACCGTGGCGGTCAGATTTATTTTGTCCATAACCGCGTGCAGAATATCCACCAGGTGGCCGAGCAGATTCAGGAAATCATCCCCCAGGCACGCATCGCCATCGGCCACGGCCAGATGCCGGAGCGGGAACTCGAAAAGATCATGTTCGACTTCATCGACCGCAAGCACGACATCCTGCTGGCGACGACGATTATCGAAAGCGGGCTCGATATTCCGAACGTAAACACGATCATCATCAACCGGGCCGATGCCTTCGGCCTTGCCCAGCTTTACCAGCTGCGCGGACGTGTGGGACGTGACGTAAAACGCGCCTATGCCTACCTGATCGTCCCCGAAGGCCATGCCATCACCGACACGGCCATCAAACGCCTGCGGGCCATCGAAGAATTCACCGAACTGGGCATGGGCTTTCAGGTGGCCATGCGCGACCTGGAAATCCGCGGAACGGGCAACCTGTTAGGCCCGCAACAGCATGGCGCAATCGATGCCGTCGGATTTGACCTTTATTGCCACCTGCTGGAAGACGCGGTGAAGCAGTTGCAGGGAAAGCCTTCCTCACTGGACGAACCGGTGGAAATCCACTGGAGCGCGCCGGCTTTTTTGCCTTCGGAATATGTGCCGGTGGAATCGCAACGAATCGGTTTTTACAAGCGTTGCGCAACAGCCGCCGAGATCGAAGACATGGAAGACCTGAAGCAGGAATTCCGCGACCGCTACGGCGAAATACCGATAGAAGCCCAAAACCTGATTAACATCAGCATTATCCGCGTCCTCGCGCGACAGGCCTACATCAGCCGTATCAGAACCACGGCCAACGGCTTCGAAGTGATGCCCAAGGCCAATCCCTTTGACTTCATGCGAATGGCTCTGCCCCTTCAAGACCGCTTGGAAGCCCTCAGCGGAATCAACGCTACCGGCGAAGGCGGCATACGCTTTGAAGTGGAAGACTGGCAGAATGATCGCGGGCTGGAAATCGCCCTCGATGTTTTGAAGAGCCTTGTGAACGGAGATGAAGATTCCGCCAGTGCGTGACGTTTTCAGGCCAGAGGAATGGACAGCGTAAAACAGCTTCCCTTTCCGGCCGTGCTTTCCACTCGGATGTCTCCATGATGGGCCAGCGCAATATGCTTGACGATAGCCAGCCCCAAACCGGTCCCACCCAAGGCACGGCTACGCGCCTTGTCAACCCGATAGAAGCGCTCGAAGATTCGCGTTAGGTGCTTTTCTTCAATCCCGATCCCCTCATCGCGAACACTTATCTCCACCATGCCTTCTTTCTCAATGGCTTCAATCCAGACGTTTCCGCCTTCTTCGCTGTACTTGACTGCATTGTCGGTGAGATTCACAATTGCCTGCTCCACCAGATGTGGCTTCATCCTGGCATGAAGATCCGCTTCGCAATGCAGATGCACATGCAGGTTTTTCTCCTGCGCCTGGGGGTCACACATTTCCATGGCCGCGCGCAATACCGGACGCACAGCAGCGTGCTCGAGTTCGATAATTTCATCTTCACGACTTTTCTCAATACGCGACAAGGCAAGCAAGTCCTCGATAATGGTGCTGAGCCGGTTGATGTGCCGCATGACAATTTTCAGAAAGCGTTCGGCATTGGCCTCATCATGGATGGCCCCGTCCAGCAGTGTCTCGACAAAACCCTTGATAGACGTAATGGGAGTCCGCAATTCGTGGGAAACATTTCCCACAAAATCGCGCCGCATGTTTTCCAGTTGCTTCACGCGAGTGACATCATGCAGCACCACCAGAATTCCAATGACATGATCGCTTGGATCAAAAAGAGGGGTGGCGTGGGCGCTGAGTATCTGGTTATCACCGGATGGCGTGAAGACGAATATTTCACCTTCCTGGGGTGTCCGGCCTTCAAGCGATGCATTAATAAAATCGAGCAGGTCCGGTTTTCGAAATACCTCGGTCACGCCGCGCCCTTCGGCATATTCGGCCGACTCCACCCCAAGCAGCCGGCAGGCGGCATCGTTAATATCCAGAATCGTCCCATCGTTATCGATAGCCAGGACACTTTCCTTCATGCTCGAAAAAACCGATTCCAGTTCCTTGAGGTGCTGCAGGATAGTCTGAAGTTTCTGGTCCAGAATATCCGCCATGTTATTCAGCTCCAGGGCCACGGCTTCATATTCAGCAACCGATGAAGAACGCAGGCGGCTGCGAAGCCCGTTCCGGCTGATATCCCTTGTCCATAAATGAACTCTGCCGAGAAATTTGCGGACCGGCCAGGCAAGTATAAAACTCAGGCCGCCAGCCCAAACCAGGGCAAGAAAGATCATAAACGGAAGTGGGGCCCATGGGTGAAAGGCGGGATTGGCAATGCGCTGGTCAGAGCGATAAATCATAAGAATCCATCTGCCATTATCCTGGGGGACAAAAGGCGATACGAAAACGGCCGCTTCTTGATTGATCGCTTTCAGGTACTGGTAGGTAAAGCAAGTTTGAACGTTCTGGCCAGTTTGTAAACCAGGCAAATTCATCTGTCCCACAGGAGGCAAATCCTGGCCTGCGGTGTGATACCGAACGACCCCGTTCGCGTCGAACAACACAATTTCAGCGTTTATGGCATCAGACCAATCTTCCAGAAAACTCCCCATACCATCGAAATTTACGGATTTATCGTTATCCTGGATAGCATTAATCAGCAATACTGCAGACTTACGCAATTCCAATTCAATACCACCGAGTATCCTGGATTGGGTTCTTAAAAAATTCACCCAATTACCGCAATGTAACAGGATCAAAAGGGCAGGAAAGAGAATGAAAAAAGCATACCAGGAATAGGGCTTTCCTCGCATAAGCCATTATTCCTTGAAGCGATAGCCAACACCACGGACGGTTTGGATGTACTTGCCCGCCGGGCCCAGCTTTTTCCGAAGGCCCACCACCTGCACGTCCACCGAGCGATCGGTAACAGGATAATCGTAGCCATGTACGGCATCGACAATCTGATAACGGGTAAAGACCCATCCGGGACGACGGGCCAGAAAATGGAGCACACGAAATTCGGTAGCCGTCAGATCGACGGGCTTTTCTTTCACGAAAACCTGATGCCGGCCGGGATGAATAACCAGATCATGCACCTGAATCGTGGCGTCTTCCTTGCTTGGTTCCTGGATTTTGCGACGAAGCACGGCACGGATACGCGCCACCAGTATGCGTGGGCTGAAAGGTTTGGGAATATAATCATCAGCTCCCAGCTCCAGGCCAGTGACAACATCGGCCTCCTCGTTTTTTGCCGTGAGCATAACGACAGGCACGTTCTTGGCGTTAGTATCGTTTTTGATTGAGCGACATACTTCGAGACCATCCATGCCCGGCAACATCAGATCAAGAATTACCAGATCCGGTACTTTGGTGCGAATCTCTTTCAGGGCCTCTTCGCCGGATCCCACACCCGTTACCGTATAGCCTTCCTGAGAAAGTTTATATTGGATCAATTCCAGGATATCTTCTTCGTCTTCCACCACAAGCACATTTTCTCGTGCCATATCTTGCTCCTCACAGCTGCGATTTTCACATCCCCAGCGCCACACCTATCTTCTTCACCACAAATTAGCACAATGTTTGTTTGTTGTTACGATCTCATTTGCTAATCTTACACTAACACTCCTTCCCATAGTATGTATTCTCAGTCTTCTATCGCGGATTGATATATCGCATTAATGTGGCTTGTCCGGAATGGTCAGGACAAGAGAAAAATAATTATGCGCGGACTGCCTGGCATACAGATTTCCTCCGCAGCATTGGACGATGCTTTGACAAAAACGAAAACTATTTCGAAAGTCCTTGTATTCCTCCGCCCTTTTTATCTGTGGTATTTCGAATATGTTGACGAGCTCGGCGACATCAATCTCGATATTCCCACAGTTGATTTCAAAAACAAACCCAGCCTGCTGCTTTGGTTCGGTATTCTCAAGCCCGGCTATATTAAGGATTACGATATTGTCGGAACTCATCATGGCCAAGTCTTTCACCACAATCGCACCTATCCTCTCAAGCCATGGCGACACAGGCTGCTTGGTAGTTTTGTAGATATAGTCTTCCATTTTCGACGAGATGATCAATTTATTGCCGAAGATGGAAAGCAGATGGTCCACCTGTTCAGAGATGCTCAATAAGTTTTTCTCGTTCTCGCCGGAATATTGCATTGCGGCCAGACCATGAAGATGCTGCAATCGTCCGGTGTCGATGTCTGTGTTGTACCCCCCGCCCAGGCATGAAAGCAGAATCTGCATCTGCTGATCGGCAATGCGTTTCGCCTCCTCTTCTCTGCTCAGTTTCCGCCCCAACGCTCGGCTCCGGTTTTCCAGGACTTCAATCTCGGACTTCAGGATACCCAAGCGCTCCTGCTCAATAATGTAAGTTGCCACATTCCCCGCAATCGGAATCAGAATACGCATATCTTCCCGGCTCCAGTGTCTCGTTTCGCTGCAACCCAGCGTGAGAATTCCGAGTAAGCGCCCTTCATCCGTCCTGACGGGCAACGTGACAAAGGCGCGACTGCCAATCCGGCGGCAATATTCTTTCTCGTTGAGGGCGCTATCCGGGAGTTTCTCAATATCATTAACGCTTAACGCATTTTTCGTATTGATCTGTTCATTGGCCCAGGGCAGGAAGGACATGGGGGTTGGCTTTTCCGACAAATCAGGAATACGCTTACCCTTTTGGGCAACGCCATAGATGTATCGGAATGTTTTCTTCTCGTTGTCCGCCGTAAAATAGATACCATGGTCTACATCAAGTTCATCGACAAGCAAATCCAATATGGCCGGTATCACTGGTTCTGCTCCTTCCAGGAATATCCGGCTCACCCGCTCCAGAACCTTGAACTGGCGTAAATAATTCCGTGTCTTCCTCTCTTCTTTCCGTTTCTCCGAAATGTCCCGGACATGCTCAACCGCACTGGTAATATTCCCCCTGGAATCGCGAATGGGATAGCTGCTGATTTCGACCCAGCCACAAGGCTTGCTATCCGGGCCCATCTTCTCAACCACGCTGGTTTCTGCTTTACCATTTTTGAAAACATTGAGTGTGGGACAATTGGGACAAATGCGATTCCGACTCTGAAAGACTGCGTAGCATTTTTGCCCGATAATGGGATGGCGATGGCGATACCATTCCTGGAGGCAATTGTTCGCCCGAATGACATTCATCTCGCGATCAACAACACATATACCGTCCTGGATGGCATTGAGGACACTGTTGATGAATCGCTCACTCTCCCTGGCCTGTTCTTCGGCCCGGCGCAAAAGTGTAATATCGGCCGCGCTCAGGAGCACAGCCTGCTTTTCCTGATACTCTATCGTCCTGGGAGATAGCTGAAGGTTGCGAATTTCTCCGGAACGGCATACCAACGAAACCGAAAAAGTTCCGGAGTTGCTATCACCCTTCAGAAGGGAATCCACCCTCTGACGAAAAAGAGCTCTGGATTCGGCGCCCAGAAATTCGACAAAATCACGGTTCTTGATCTCTTTCTCATCATAGCCCAGCATCTGGACAAGTGCTTGGTTGCAAAACAGTGCTTTTACTCCGCGAATCAGCAAGATCGGTGCTTTTATCGATTCGACCAGCGTGCGGAATTTGGCTCGGCTGGACCTCAACTCTTCCTGTATCGCGATGCGATCATCAATCAGATAAGTTGAGCCAATTATGCGATGCATTTTTTTCTTTTCGTCGAGTAAAACCGTCAGCCAGTCCTGAAACCAACGGTATATGCCATCTTTCATCTTCCTGCGATATTCAAAGGCCAGGTTGAATTTTCCACCCGGCGGAGTTTGCCGCGTTTTTTCTTCAAACATCGCCATCACCCTGGGAACATCGTCGGGATGAGAATCGCGCTGAATATCTTCGAAAGACATCTGCATGTATTCTTCATTACTCACGCCTGTTACCTTTTCGGCAGATGCACTCAGATACTCGTATTTGTTTTTGGAAACATTATAGCAAAACACAATGTTATTGGCCGAAGTAAGCACTTCGTTCAGACGCGTTTCACTGACTTGCAAGGCATCCTGCAAGCGTCTCTGTTCGGTCACATCACGGCCGGCAGCAACGTAGTACTGCAATTCTTTATTATCGTCAACGATGGCCCGGATATGCCACTCTATCCATCGCCAGCCCAGGCGCGTGCGAAAGCGCACCGCTTCTTTAACAATATATGGTGGCCGCATTACATCATCCCGGCTCTTGTCAACGAGCCCATAATCATCGGGATGGATAAATTCAAAAGGCGAATGTCCGACGATTTCAGACTCGGGACGGCCCAGCAAATAAGAAAAGGAAGGGCTGGCAAATTCGAAAATATATTCCGCGCTGACACGTATCACATAATCGAGCTGGTTTTCGACGATAGTCCGGTACTTTTCCTCGTTTTCAATCAGATTCTGCTTTATCTGGACGTCTTCGCTGATATCCCATATAGCCGCAATGATACGCATCGGGACATCATCCACATCCGGATCTATTGCTTTCGCCTGAATTTTGATCCAGAGCCATTCACCATTGCGATGCCGGAGCCTGACCGTCCCCGAAAAAGATGCTTTTCTTCCCTGCCGGCAGAGTTGAAACTGTTCCTCAAGTTCTTTCTGATCATCAGAATGTATATAACTGGCGATTACCTCGTCCATACTTTCGGGCAAGCCATTGCTTTCATAGCCCGTCATTTCAAAAAACATATCGCTGAAATTCACGGCGCCTGTAAAAACGTTGTATTCCACAAAGCAAAGGCTCGTCACTTCAAGAACCTTCTGGAGGCGGGAATCTTCGTTATCAAGAAACTTCTCCAGGCGCCTGGTATTGGTAATATCGCGAAACACGAGAATGACGGCCTTCTCGCCGTTTTGTTCGATAACAGACGCTGAGATGGAAGCAAGAAAGCGTGTGCCGTCGAAGCGGGTAGCCCAGATATCATAATGAACGGGGACGCTTTCATCTCCGCTCAGCCTTCTCTGGTAAAAGTCATTTGCGTAATCACGATACTCCGCCGTGATCACCTCAAGCATGTTCCTGCCGATAATCTGTTCGCGGCTGTCGGCACGCATCATCTGAACGCCCACATCATTTATATACACGCATTTGGCATCCTGCAGAAGGACCATGCCATGGGGAAAAGCCTCCACCATCATGCGATAGTCCAAATCTTGCCTGTGGCCCTGCTTTTCCAGCCACTTGAGCAGGGCCTTGCCCTTCAGCAAACCCGAATCCGCCATCAGGGCATCCCAATCTCTCAGGCTGTCTCCCTTGAGATGCTTCCGGGCTTCCATCAGCGATACTTCCGCCTGTTTACGGTCGGTAATATCCTGATGCATCGTGATGACATGATTAACCTGCCCCATGTCATCACGAAGTGAAAATACCGTCCCCATTATGCATTGGGGATCCGGATCGCGCTTGGAATCGGCCGGAGGATGAAGCCAGAATTCGGATTGAATAGAATGGACTTCCCCTTTCATAAGGCCAACGAGATCGCGGAAGACGGGCGACTTCTGAAGAACGGGGTCCTTGAATATCGTATAGTCTTGGGGAATCGGGGCCGGGAATATAGAACGGAAAGAATCGTTGCATTCCACCAGACGGCCTTCTCCATCGTAAATCGCGATACTGAAAGGATTGCGTGCGATAATCTGTTCGAGAAGGCGATGTTCCCGATCCAGGTTTTTTTCCACGATCCGATGCTCGGTAATATCAAAGGTGAATCCCACTGCCCCGATGATAGTCTTGTCTTCATAAACAGGGGCCATGATGGAACGCATAAAAACAGGAGCATCTTTGATTACATAGTCGAATTCGGAAATTATGGTGTCGCCGGCCAGAACGCGCAGAAAGTTCTGCATACACTCCTGCTTCTCTTCGCCTTCCACATTTATGGCATCCAGCGTTTTGCCCCGGTTATCACCCCACATCTCGATAGAACCCTTATTCTGGTAAACCACAATCCCGTCCGCATTGATCTGGTAGCAATGAACGGGAAGGAAATCCATGAATTTGGTGAAATACTGGGATTCGGGTTTCTGCACCAACGACTTTTGGGAACCGGCCAGTATTCGGGCCATCCTCAAGGCGAGAGATTCCACTACGCTACGAAGATATTCGGGAAAAGCATTGGCTTCCGAGTGGCTGAGGTTCAGAACACCCATTACCTCGTCATTAATCACTAAGGCCTGGCTGATAAGAGACTTGATGGAAACCTTCGCGCTGCCGCCGTCCTTAAACATTTCGCTTTGAGCAGTATCGGCAATGAACATGCCGCTTTTGTGCTCCCAGGCTTTTCCGGCTATACCCTCGCCGCTTCGAAAAGCCTTCCCCACCCATTGTTCGTTTTCATATCGTCGGGGTTCCAGATCATTTTTGCCAAAGGCAAAGCGCAAGCGACATTCATCCTGGTTGATGAGCATAACCGAGCCATTTTCGGCCGGCGAATACTGGATTATCACAGAAAGCAGGCGGGCAATCTTATCCATGGCCCGCGCGGAGCCATTCTCAATGCCTTCCATTTCAAGCCCCATCTTGAGATAGGCTTCCACAGACCCTACGGAATCATAACTGCCGGCGGTCGATTCGGGTTTCGCGTTATCCATAAATATCATCTACCGTTTTAAGGGGATACCTGCAGCATATATATTAAAGGTATCGGAATATAACAGGGAATTCTTGTGCAATTACTCCAAAGCCATCTGAATATCTTTCTCAAAATGGGTCATGATCCTCGAAAAGGCCTCATTCCATCCGGCTACGAGCGATTCCGGCTCGCGCTCCTGGATCGGAAAACGGGCGACATAATTTTTCTGCAGCACCACTTCCGACTCGGGCTTGCTCGTATTTACCAGAAGAAACTGCAATTCGATTAGCGCCAGCGGACTTTCCGGATTGCGATAATCGCCGTGCAGACTGACGATATTCGCTTCAATCACATAGTCGGGCAGGATCACGCTGCCGGAATCGAGCACATTCCGAAATATACCGGACTCTGAAACCCAGTCCCGGGTCTGGCTCAGAATCATATCCTCCGGCGTGATAAAGAAGACATTATAAAAATCCGATTCGTACTGATAGTTGCTGAGACGATAAACAAATTCCCCTTTTTCATAGCGCTGGGAAATCAGAAACGGGCGCAGGCTTACCGACCCAGCCAGAGGCTCCATGACCAGGGGCCCGCCCGGACGTTCCACGTCTATCAGGAAAGAACGACGCTCCGGATATTCCTGCTTGAAGACCACACAGGCAGCACTTGCCGCCAGGATAATCACCAGGACTGGAATCGATAAAACATGTCTGTAAACCAACGATCGCTTCATGGTCTTACCTTTATGTCATTGCGCTTTGGGGGTTCGCCAAAGAAAAAGCCCGACGGATACTTCCGGGCGTCGTTGATGAGCTCCTTGATTTCCTGAGAACTTCGTGCCAGATTCTCGACGATCAACTCAAAATTACGCTGCTGGTTCAAGACGATTCGATCCAGCCTGCTCAGAGTCTTGCGAAAATGCGTCAACGAAGCCTCCAGGTCGCCGGAACTCGTGAGTGCTTCGAGACGTTGGGAAGCACTGCTCAAACTCTCGGATGCCTCCTTCAGGTTCTGCATAATGCGCGCCAGGTCCTCGCCGTCCACAATCTCCTTCGCGCCTTCTACCGTCGTGGAGGCATCGGTCAGGAGTTTCTCGATCTTGGGATCGGTCAGGATGGTCTGGAGGTGTTCGTTCGATTTTTTGATATCGGCGATCAGATTGCTGGTTTCATTATGAAGCTTGGCAAACTGCAAGTCATCGATCTGCTTGCCGGCCTTTGCAATGAGTTCCGACGCTTCATCATGCAACTTAGCCAGGCGCGCGCCCGAAAGTCCCGTCTTCAGTTCCATCAGCACATCATTCAGGTTGGTGAAGAGCTCTCCGAGTTCCATGTTCTCGAATTTGCTCAATATTTTTTCGAAAGAATCGCTGATTCGCGAGATGGTGCTGGGCACAGAAGGAATATAAGGATATTCCGGTACCCACTCAGGCTGGAAAAAGGTAAAACGTTCTGTATCCACGTAATCGAGTTCAACGTAAAAAGCGCCGGTAATGCCCTGGGGCCTCATACGAACGCGCAAGCCGTTTTCGATTTCCGGTTGAAGCGCGTCATACAGAAGTTTCCGGGCATCCTCCAGACCAAAGGGCTTGGGATCGATATTCATGCGGATAAGCACATAGCGCAAACCTTCTTCATGGGCCTCGCGATAATAGTTATACACAAAATCGATAGTCTTGATATTGCCGACCTGGACACCCCGGTAGCGCACCGCCGATCCGATATCAAGCCCCTGAACCGATTGGTCGAGGTAGGTTTCTACGACAATCCTTTGCTTAAGCAATACATCGGCGCCCAGGACCACCAGCGCCAGGATAGCGATAATGACCGCCATGATCACAAATATACCGACTTTGTAGTAGTTTGCAGTTGTCGTCATATGAACCAGTCAGGCTCCTCTTCAGCGGCGCTTTCCTTGCGTCCGCCTCCATTATGATCGTCATCTTTTCGGACATTGTCAACACCGGCCTGCCTCTGAAAAAACTGGCGCACCCACGGATTCTGGCTGCGATCGCGCAACTGGCTGGGCACTCCCCTGGCGATAATCCCCTTGGTCCGTTTGTCGAGCATAATAACACGATCGGCAATCTCGAAAATGCTGGCCAACTCATGGCTGACCACGACAAAGGTAATGCCGAGATTATCGGCCAACCGCTTGATGAGGGAGTCCAGTTCGGCCGAGGTAATAGGATCCAATCCGGCCGATGGTTCGTCCAGAAAAATGATCTCCGGGTCCAAAGCCATGGCCCGGGCGATGGACGCGCGCTTCTGCATACCACCACTGATCTCCGCCGGATAATGATGGCAGAATCCCTCAAGCCCGACCAGTTTGAGCTTGGTCAGCGCGATCAGGTTCATGGCTTCCATCGGCAGGTCCGTGAATTCTTCCAGCGGCAGGCGCACATTCTCTACCAGATTCATGGAACCGAAAAGCGCCCCGCTCTGGTAAGTCACACCGAAGGAAGACAAAAGTTTCAGGCGTTCCTCGGTGGAGGCGTTGGCAATGTCGATCCCTTTTATATATATACTCCCTTTGGCCGGCTGATAGAGCCCAATCATGTGCTTGAGCAAAGTACTTTTGCCGCAGCCTGATCCGCCGAGTATCACAAAGACCTCTCCCGGATAGACACAAAAATTAATGTCCCGGATAATGACGTCGTCCCCATAGGCGGCCATAATATCAACAACCCGAATAAGGGCATCGTCTTCCCCCCGACAATCCTGCTTGTCGGCAAAAGCGTCAGTGCTTGGCTTTTCAGAAAGGGCCATCGAAAATGCTCCCGTGCATTATCCCTTCATGCAGGCAAAAGTAATCATGCGTCCCGTACCGGATCCATCCCTGCGATAAGAAAAGAAGAGGTCGGACGCTTCATAGGTGCATCGCCGGTCCAGAAGAATTTGCGATTTTGGAATTCCCGCCTCGATCAACTCGTAATAATTAATCAAGCCAAGGTCCAGATATCGCGACTCCGGGCCGACAACAGCCCCTTCATAGTGCCCGAAGGCGCGCTCAAATTCAATCGCCATCTCACGACTGACTTCATAATGATCCGCGCAGATTGACGGGGCGACCCAGGCATGGATATTCGATATCTCCGCGCCATTCTCTGTCATGCGATCAAGCGCCCGCAGGACTATGTGACCGGCAACGCCTTTTCGTCCGGCATGAACCACGGCAATGACCCGATTCACGGGATCGCCCAAAACAACAGGTACACAGTCCGCCGTATAAACGCCGAGTAAAACAGATGCACGATTGCAGACCAGAGCGTCCACGTTGGGGATTTCCGTCAAGCCGCTGCAATACGCCGTCTCTTCCACCAATGCGACATCCGTTCCGTGCACCTGCTCCCCCACGATGGCAGGAACCTTCGATATTCCCAGGAAGTCCGGCAACCTGCGCATAGTATCCAGTCGGTCTTCGGAAAGATCCGGCATGAAGGAACGACAACTCATGCCGACAAGCATGACATCCTGAAAAGGCGCGAAGATTTCGGGATAGATCACTTTTTGTTCGCTCATTCAGAGCTCTCCCGTGCCGGAGTTTCAGGGCTTGTCGTGGTCTCATCATCATCGGACAGGAGCACATCATCCAAAATGTCCTGCATCTGCTTATCGATTGTTCCGGTCATGGGTCGTTCTGGGTTAAGGGCTTTTCCCGGTTCTCGCGAATCCGGCTGGTTCTCCGGATTAACCGGGGCAAAAACCCGCGCCTTTTGCAGGAATCGCTCCGTTTCTTCCGAATTGGAACTCAACTGAGCCCGGATACGCCAGTAATCTTCCGCCGGCGGAAAAGCCATATCCAAATACTTCCGCGCTTCCCGCTTAAGACCGAGATCGCTGAACATATTCGTATATTCATAAACCAGGGCGACATGCGTGGGCGATTTCTCCGTGAGTTTTCCCAGGGCTTCCCGCTTTTCTTCGGCACTATCGGCAGTACGCAACATCCCGAGCCATCCCGCGTGAAGATCACGCAAAGTCAGCTGTTGGTAGTAGTATCGCGCTTCTTCCTGATCTCCCTGCCGCCGGAGAGTTTCGGCAATGTAAAAATACGTCAGCGCGTCATCATCGTCTTCAGCAAGCGTCTGTAAATCCGGGGCCACGGGCGAAGGTGAAACGAGGGACCCGCCGGATCCGACGATTGCGCGCAGACGCAAATGGGCCCTGCGGGTATCTCCGGGAATGTCTGACCGCAGCAGAAGCACGTTCAGACCAATGAGCAAAGTGATAATACCAATGCCGAATACGCGCAGGATGTAATACCGTCGGACCACCGGCAAAATATGACGCGTGGCTACCCAGACAAGGGTCGGAAAAAAGAGTACGAGCAGGAGCAGGCTGACCAGGGTTTCCAGGGGTGGCGGACTTTGCGTCAGGAACCGCACCAGAATGGAGTCGCCGAAATAGGACATGGGACGCTTGAAGATGGATTCGCTGAAAAACTGCCAGGTCTTGACATCCCACGGCCAGGGACTGATTTCAAAGGGCGATTTCTGGTGGGTAATCGTAATGCAAAGGGTCCAGGCTGCAACGACACAGAGAAAAAGCGCCAGAACCGTTTGGGTGCTGCGGAAACGAACCTCCAGAAAAAGCTGCGCCAGACCAAGGGCGACAAAGGGAACGAGAATCGCATAACGCCCCAACCAAATGGCTTCGGTCGCCTGCCATTGCCAGGAAAGATTCGTTATGAGAACGTACAAAATAACGGCCAGAAAAGCCCCGCCCCCAATCAGACTGCGGCGCAGAGCCATCAGAAGAAGGCCGAGCAAGCCAAGCGAGGCCAAAGGGAACCAATAAAAAAAACCGCCCGTTTGTCCCAGAACCGCCTCAAGAGCGCGCAAACCGGATATGTGGGCAAACTCACCAAAAGTGGTGATGTCTTGGGGAATCCTGGGCAAAAGCACATAACTGTCGAAGGCTTTTTTCCAATAGATCATTTGCGGGGAGAAAATCAGAAGCAAAACCGAGCAAATCACCAGAAAAATGCCGGCATACCGCAAGACTGCTTTCAGACGCGCCGGCTTTTCAGGTGGTCGGGTTTCCACCGCAAGGGGTTCCAGATCCTGAACTTCCGGTACCGGCATTTCACTGCTTCCAAGACTTGTTTCATCAGCGCTGGCACCAGAGAAAAAGTCCGATGCTCCTCCTGCTTCATTCAGCGTGTCAGGCATATCCTCTGTCAGGGGCTCAAAATCAGCATCGATGACAGGCGTTTCAGCCTCCTTGTCTGAGGAAAAGGAACTCACGCCTGCGTCGGCCTCGGGCGTTTGATCAGGCGGAACTCCTTCAGCCGACATGATTTCAGTACCACCCGTTCTTTTTTCTAACCAGACGCCAAGCGGAACCAAAAAAAAGACAAAACTGCGCCAATCGCAAAGAAGCATAAGCCCCGCCGCGAGGATAATATAAAAGGCAAAGCTCCCCTTGTGACGTCGTGTGCTTTCAATACAGGCATAAAGGAAAAGCGCTCCGGCAGACATGGCGTAAACCGGAGAAAAAGCGACGGCCTTATAACTGACCAGAACTGCCGATGTACCGAAAAGAGATACCAAACCCACGACAAGCGCTGCCGGCGATGGAATAAAACGGAATGCCGTCCGCCATATCAGCAATATGGCGCAAAAACCATAAAAGAGAGACGACAGCGAAGAGGCATAAAGATAATGCGGCGCAAAACGGTCGCCTTCACCCGCCAGCTTTAAAAGAATTCCCAGGCCGTGAAAAAGCAGCCAGAAAGGCGCGATGAGAATAGGCGGCCCCAATGGATAGGCTTCGGCCACATATCCGGTGGGGCTGATCTTTTCCGCCGCCGTTTCCGGAACATCGAGCGGATTGCGGGCCATGAGATGCTCATTGGCCAAATCCACATTGCCATCCAGCAAAAGCGAGGCGATGAATTGGTTGTGAAAAACCGGAGCATATCCATCTCCCCGCCAGGGGTCAAACCAGAGAAAGATGCCAATGGCATAAAAGACCGCGAGAATAATAAGAGGAAAGGCATGCTTGCGATGATGAATACGGGGGAAGTGGAACAAGCCTTTGACCTTCATGATATTCCTGTTCAAGATAAGGGAGTCAGCAGGATCAGCGTCGGCTTCTGAGATACATAACGCCACTGAAAAGCACACAAATCATGAGGACAATATACCACTTGTAATTCCAGAGCGCGTCAGCCAAGGCCGCTGGCAGGAGTCTTCGCAACCAGCGACGAACTGGATTATTGATCCATTTTTCTTCCGGCTTCTCCGCACTTCGCTTCAGGTCGCGCACGTAATCCTGAGAAAATTCTGCAGGAATTAAAACGTCTTCGGGCGGTATTTCTTCCACGCTTGTGTCTTCCAACTCGTCCGTAGCCGGGGCCTGGGTTTCTTCCGGTTCCAGGAGTTGGTCAATGACTTCGGGCAACTGAAAATCGTCATTCTCGCCATCATTATTGGAATCCGCGTCTTTCGTGTCTTCCGGCAGACCGGTTTCGAACATCTGGGCATAGCGTTTTTCATATTCGGAGGAACGGGTCCGGCTGCTTGGACGCGACTTCAGTTCAATGGACCTTTCCTGCCTGTCATCTCTTTCAAAATCTCCGGAATGGTCGAGCCCCCGCATTTCGCGCAGACCTTCCGCCCCTGTCTTGAATCTTTCCGGAACCGCGACATCGGCATTGCGCAACATACGCGTCCCCACGTCAGTGGGGTCATTGGCAACCAGCGCCACATGCCCTCTGTCTTCATAACTCGGCCACAGCGGCACATCCATAACCGGATACTTCTGCCAGTTCGGCGCGTCATAATGCCACCACTCGGAAAGAATGGTGGTGAAGCCCTCACGGGCCATAACGCGGGTCAGGAATTCGCGATTTTTCTCGGCTGCTTCCGAAACATTATCGTAATCACGTCGAGCCTCTTCCCCCATGCGCAGGTAGGGCGATTGCATCTCCAATTCATTGCCCTGCATATCGGTAATCGTGCAATCCACCGCCGCGCCGCGATTATGCCTTGAACCCCGGTTCGGCACGGCCAGATAAGGGGTTCCGGGGAGTTTGTGATACAATTTCTGCGTGATGGAGAGCGGCCTATAAGCGTCAAAAAGTTTCAGGCGCATCCCCCGGTCACGCAGGCGCTGATTGATGCGCATGATGGCTTCAGCCACCTCGGGCCGCAGCAGAAAACGGGGACGCTCATAAAGCACTTCTCCCACAAAAGTCGTGTTTGTCGTCCAATATTGCTCCGTCAGAATTGTGGGATCCAGCTTTTCTACATCCACCAGCACAGGCGTTTCATACAGGTCGTATTCCACCACTTCATCAATGGCGAAAACGTTGAAATGAGAACGTCTGGCCGTGCTGCCTTCTAGTAATTCACGAACCGAACTGACTTTCGGCGTGTGCAAGTCATTGTCATTGCGGACAGAATCCCACATCTCGGAAACCGGTATGGAAGGATCGTAAATGGGCTCATTGTCATAGAACTCGGCACAGTGAATTCTTACCAGAAAAGGCTGATCCTGTCTGGATAATTCCTTTTCCGAAAAAAAGCGTTGCGACAGTTCACGAGCAGTCGTGGAATCGGCATTCTTCTTGACGACAAGAGCCGCAAAGAGAACGCTGGTGTCGTTCTTTTCGATGGGCGAAAAGAAAAAGCGATCCTCCTGTTCGGGATCGTATGTTTCCGTCATCGGCTCCCCGGCTGCAGGCGAACGGCGCAGGGATTGCCCACGCATCAGGCCGAGATCGGCCATGCCAGACACAATCCAGGCATCGGCATGCGGTGCTTCCCGCACGGCCCGATATAGCATTGCATTAAAGTCCAGAGGATATTGGTATCCACTGTCGTATAAAATGCGCGCCGAAACCCGAGCGTCCTTGGTAACACCTACCGCCCAAGCCAGACGAGCGAAGGATTCATAGGAAAAAGAAGCACGGTCGAGTTTCTCGCTCGTTGTGCGCAGGCTGAGCCGCTCCCCTACCGATACAAACCAGCCGGCGGAATCTTCGCGATAAACGGTAGCAAGTCCCAGCGCCGCCTTGATTTCAGAAGGGCTGGCCGGAGCAAAATCGGCCAGTTTCATCTTCCCCGAAGTCATGAACTCCCAGCTTCCCCATACAAAAGCCGAACTCCGCGATTCCGGGTTATGCTGAAGCAACTGCCAGACCATATTGCCCTCCTGGTTTTGCCATTCCATGGACGACGCCTCCAGATCGGGTGATTTTTTGGGCGTACCCGCATATTTCCAGACACTCGAGGGAGTCGAATCATCCTCGACCGAATTTTCCGAAGCGATATCCATGGGAGGAAGGGCCAGTTCGGGAGAAGTCCCTTGTGAAAAAGAAACAGATGGCCAAACACACGACACCACCGCAAGGCAAACCAATGCCAGACATTGCGACAGGCATCGGACCAGGGGCATTTTCCGGCGGCTGAAAGACATCATACTCTCCAGGATCAGGGCAAGGTCGGCAGGGGTTTCGCGGTTTCCAGATGACAACCTGTATGCATCATAACCGCATCTTCATCGCAGTCGGGAAACTTGGGACAACGTACGCATTCCCCCCACACCTTGTGGGGCAGTTCGCTCTTTTCGATCTTATTGAAGCCCATCTTTTCAAAAAGGCCGGTTACGGCAGTCAGGGCGAAGAGCCTTTCGATCTGCAAATCGCGGGCATCGGCTATACAGGCGTTGATAAGCAAGCGCGCGATACCACGCCCTTGCATATCTTTCCGCACAGCCAGGGATTTGACTTCCCCCAGGTCATGCCAGTTTATATGCATGGCGCAACAGCCGACCGGGCCGTTGCCCTCATCATACACCCAGAAGTCTCGCAGGTTTTCAAAAAGTTCAGCCTGACTCCGGGGAATAATGGGCGCGCCTTTAGCGGCTTCCGCAATCAGCTTGTGAATCACGGGCACATCCAGCAAACGGGCTCTGCGAACAGCGTCATTACTCATTTCTTCTCAATTCTTCTTTCGTAGAAGGCGCATACTTCGGCCTATTCTCCCATAATCTGTAAAACCAGATCGCGATTGCGGGGCCGGGTGTCAAAACATATCAGGACGATCTGCTGCCAGGTCCCCAGTGTCAATTCCTTGTTCACGAAGGGCACTGTCAACGACGGTCCCATCAGCGTCGCCCTCACATGGGACGCGCCATTATCGTCATGCCAGGTTTCATGGTGCTTGTATTCCGCGCCATAGGGAGCAAATTTTTCAAGGTAATCGGCAATATCCCGCTTGAGCCCCGGCTCATATTCGATCGTGGAGATCGCGGCAGTTGCACCGGGTGCAAAAACGGTAACCGTCCCGCTTTGCATCTCGCATTCAGACACGGCATCGCGCACCCCGTCGGTCAGGTCCACCATGTCGGAGTACCCGCGGGTTTTGGCCGTTATACGTCTTGTCTCTACAGGCATCAAACCACCTTTCGGGGATGCAGAATAACTACAAACTGCATCTTAGCAGAAACCGCCTATTCGAGCAAGGCGTGAGACAGACGATAATGCTGTTTAAGTGCCGGGTACAGAGCATGATAGAGACCGTAAATATCATTGTATCGACGCTGGTTTTCCGCGTTTGGTTCGATCCGCAGGTCCGTCGGCACCAATTGATCCACCGCGTCCGTCAGGTCGGGATAAACGCCCGATCCGACACCCGCCAGAATAGCCGCGCCAAGACCCGGACCACCACCGCCCTTTAGGGTCACCACTTCCGCCCCCAGAATGTCCGCCATCAATTGCCGCCAGAAAGGAGACTTGGCCCCGCCGCCGATAAGACGCACTTCATCCACCTTCACATTCATCGATCGCACCACCTCCATATTGTCACGCAGGGCAAAACTGACCCCTTCGACGATGGCCCGGATCATGTGGTCGGGATTATGCCGGAAGGAAAGACCGACAAAGGCCCCGCGCGCATGGGGGTCGTTAATCGGGGTACGTTCGCCCATGATGTAAGGCAAAAAGAACAGGCCTTCACTGCCAACGGGAATCTGGGCAGCCTTCTCCATCATAATGTCATAGGGATCGCGCCCTTCTTTTTCTGCCTGGGCCGTTTCGCGAAAGGCATATTTGTCCCGATACCAGCGCAAGCACATACCCGCCGAAAGCACCACACCCATCAGGTACCACTGCTCCGCCGGAGCCGCGCAGAAATTATGCAGCCGCATGTCGGGATCGCTTCGCACACTGGCCATGGGCGAAAAAAGCACTCCCGACGTGCCCAGAGACGCAAAAAGACGACCTTCCACAACGACACCGGCCCCGATCGCTCCACAGGGATTATCAGCCCCTCCTCCCACAACGGGGGTTCCCGCGTGCAAGCCGGTAGCATCGGCGGCTTCCTTTGTGACGGTACCGGTTACTTCAAAAGAGGCCTTGACGGGAGGCATCCATTCTTCCGGAATATCAAGAGCCTTCAGCAGTTCGCTCGACCAGCGCCGTTCGGCCACATTAAACATGGCAGTCCCGGCGGCGTCGGAAATATCCGTCGCAATATCCCCGGTCATTTTATATCGCAGGTAATCCTTCGGCAGCATCACCGTGCTGACGCGCTTCGCATTTTCCGGTTCGTTTTTCTGCAGCCACACCACCTTGGGCAAGGTAAAGCCCGTCATCACCGGATTGGCAATCCACTTCTGCAGATTATCCAAACCGATTTTTTCAGTAACCTCTTCACACTCTTTCCAGGTACGGCTGTCATTCCAGAGGATGCAGGGGCGAATCACCTTGCCCTTTTCGTCCAGAAAAACCGAGCCGTGCATCTGTCCGGAATATCCGATACCCTTGATTTCCTCGGGGGACACGCCAGATTTTTCGATCACCTCTCTGGTGGTTTCACAGGCGGCCTTCCACCAATCTTCCGGATCCTGTTCCGACCAACCGGGATGGGGTGCACTCAGGGGATATTCCCTGCCTGCCTGGGCGACGATTTCGCCGTCTTCGCGCATGAGGATAGTTTTTGTTTCCGAGGTGCCAAGATCAATTCCGAGTAAGTATGACATTTAAAAGTGCCTCCTGTAGGTGCGGGAATGGTGGAATGGGTTTATGATCTATCAAGCATATCTGCTAATTATTCATCTTCGTCGCCAAAAGCTGTTCCAACGGATCGGCCTGCCGCGATAAGGGGATGATCCATGGGGACCAACTTGACTTTTTCCGTCGCCTTTTGCAGGGAAACAGAGACAATCTTGTTGCCCTGAAGCGCCACCATCTGGCCCCATTCGTCAGAAGCAATCAACTCGATGGCCGCGTGGCCGAACTGCGTTGCCAGGAGCCGGTCAAAGGCGGTGGGCGGACCTCCACGCTGGAGGTGACCGAGGGTGGTTACGCGGGTGCTGATGCCGGTGCTGTCCTGCACCTTGTCCGCCAGGTTTTTGCCAATGCCTCCCAAAATCTTCCGCCCCGAACTATCCGTCCTGTCCGAGTATTCCATCTCTTCCTGCTCCTTCGACTTGGCTCCCTCCGCCACTACAATAATACTGAAGCGCTTGCCCGTGCGATTTCTCTCCCGCACCCGCTCAAAAACCACTTCCTCGCGAAAGGGGATTTCGGGAATCAAAATAATATCACCACCGCCCGCAACACCCGCATAAAGAGCCAGCCAGCCTGCCGTGCGTCCCATAACCTCTACCACCATGGCCCGATGATGGGACATGGCCGTCGTATGCAGAATATCCAGGGCGTTCATGATAATGCTGACCGCCGAATTGAAACCAAAGGTCAGGTCCGTGGCCGAAATATCATTGTCAATGGTCTTGGGAACTCCAACAATCGGAATCCCCGCTTCATGGGCACGATGGGCGACACGCTGAGTGCCATCGCCCCCAACGGCAACCAGCCCATCGATTTCATGCTTTTTCATCACATCTTTGACATAATCCCAGTCTTCTTCCGGCGAGTCAATTTTGCCAAGACGATGGGCTTCGGCGAAGGGGTCTCCTCGCGATGTGCCCAGGATAGTCCCACCCAGGGCCAATATGCCCGAGACGTCACGGTTGGAAAGAACCCGAAATTCTTCCATGACCAGGCCCCAATAACTGTCCTGAATGCCAATGACCTCCATGCCATAATCGTTTTGAGCCGTTTTGGCAACAGCACGAATCACTGCGTTCAGACCGGGACAATCTCCACCACCGGTGAGAATGGCTATTCGTTTCGTTCTTGCCGATTTCATACAGGACCTTTCCTTGTGCGTATTTGCCAGCGCCGCCAGAAAATATCAGTCAATATCTTCAATATTGGCGGGTGGATTATATTTGACATACAGTTTGTAGCCATACCAGCCAAGCCCCGCTAAAAGAGCCAACAGCAAGACCACCGTCATCATGCTCTTCTTGGCCTTGGCCTTGGCCTCCAGATCTGCCGCGCTTAGTTCTTTGGAAGCCGATTTTCCCGACAACTTACCTTTGCCTTTCGACTCAACAGCCCCGCCTTCGAACTTCTTCTCCATGCGATCGAGCACTTCATGAACCGTAGCATCCAAGTGCGATTTGCCGGCTTCCTCCAGCAAGGCGTCATAAGCTTCGCGAACATTCATCACATTCAGGGCCTTGGCCGCCGCCAGGCGAACCGCTGCGTTCGGATCTCCCTTGGCGGTCTTGACCAGACTCGGTATAAAAGGAATCGCCGCACGACCAGCGCGACCGATGCCATTAACCGCGACGCTCCGCACGACCGGATCTTCAATTTCCAAAGCTTCCTGCAGTTTATTCAAAGCCGAACGCAGGCCCAGTTCAGACAAAACGGTCACCGCGATTTTCTGAAGGTCGGGGGAATAACTTTCCAGCTCGATCTGGTCACAAACTTTTTTGCGATCATACTTTACCGTCATGCGAATAATCTGGCGCAACATGCGGTCGTCATTTTCCACCGCGCCCAATGCCAATAGCGGCTCAACGCGCCAATCGTCCAGATGCTTCAGCATACCACGAACTATCTGATTTTTGCCGCGTCCCGTAGGCAAAGACATGTAATAGCCGATCAGTGCTTCGATATCTTCTTCCTGAAAAAGTTTTTCGATATCGCGCATGGTCTCGGCGCTTGCCGAAAGACCGTCATCGGTCGCCTCTGCAGGACCTTCTTCCGCGGGTACCGTTTCCATCTCCATATCAAATTCCGACAGGTCCATGGCAGGCTTTGGCTTGACCGTCTCCACTTCCACATCAATATCATCGGGGAAATCAGGCTTCGGTGTCTCGCCGACTGTTTCCATCTCCATATCGATATCGCCGGGGGCATTCCGCATCATTTCCGAGTGATCCCGGGACGGCTTTTGTTCGTCCGGCGCCATTTCCAGTTCCGGTTCCGGCCATTCGGGCTCGGGTTGCTGGAATTCCCTGTCTTCCTCGGCCAGACGTTCCTCTATTTTATCGGGATCCACAGTCGGCACCATGTCCTCAACTTCCACAGGTTCCGATGGTCCCGAAGGGGTATAGTCCATATCTTCTTCGACAGCAGCAGGTTCAGGTGCGGGAGCAGGCTGGGCTTCCGGCTTAACATCTTCTTCAGGCTTGTTTATTTTTTCATTGAGACGATCGTTCAGAACCTTGAACTGGGCCAGGACATTTTTATCACCGCGCTGCATGGCATCCTTGCCAACAGCATTCAGAATCTGCTTGATCTGCTTGACATATTTTCCCGAATCAAGGGTTACGGCTCTCGTCAGATATTTATGAAGATCCTTGAGGTCCTCGGTTTCATGATTTTTGAGGTAAACACGCGCGTAAAGATTGGCGAGTTGGATAACAAATTTTTCGTTTTTCGGTTGGGCCTGGACCTGTTTCGCCAATTCGTCGATTTTCTCGCGGATATCTCCGCCACCGCTATCATGTTCCATCTCAAAATTCGAAGTCATTTTCTAATATCCTTGCACACAAAATTCACTCCCTAAGCCTAACATAGAGAGCGCATTTAATAATAATGTTCTACGGAATCCCGCTTTGCAAGTAAAGAGATAATTTTTTACAGACTCCTGTCCTGAATAATTCTTTTCCGGCATCCCTTTTCAAAGCATACCTTTCTTCCGTGGGTAATCTACCACAGCATTTCAAAATCCTCAAGAAACCAAGCCCCTTGATTTTTCTAAAACAAACCGCAATAATAAATCCATATACACGCTTCTGTCGAAGCCCGGGAGAAGCACACGGCGTGATCGGGCCATGGCATCTCCGCCATATTTCGCATAGTTTGCCCAAAATGAAGCAACCCATACCAAGTTGGCGCAAATACCATAAAGAAAGATTATAAACCAATAAAATGACAGTGCAATCGATTCTTAGCTTCACCAACGACTACCAGGATTTTCTCCATGACGAATCCCGCAAGGAAGGCCGCGCCGATTCCATATCCTTCCCCAAAAACACCCAACAGGTTCAGGACATTGTTTCAGAAATGTATATGAACGACATGGCTATAACCGTTCAGGGCGCGCGCACCGGTATCGCTGCCGGAGCCGTCCCGGAAGGCGGGCATATCCTGAATCTGAGCCGGATGGACCGGATTTTGGGGCTTGAAAAGGCTTCCATGCCTGACTCGCCAGTCAAATTCCTCCTGCACGTGCAGCCGGGGGTCACCTTGCAGGAAATTCGTGAATCATTAGAAAATAAAGATTTCGACACTGAAAAATGGGATGACGAATCGAAAGAGGCCCTCGAAGAATTAAAGCAGGCCGATGCCTGGCTTTTTCCTCCGGACCTCACGGAAACAACCGCCAGCATCGGCGGAATGGTCTCCACAAATGCCTCCGGGGCGCGGTCCTTTTATTATGGTCCCACAAGACCTCATGTTTACGCCCTTAGCCTGGTCCTGGCCGATGGAAGCCTGGTGGAATTGGAGCGCGGCAAGCAAAAAGCCAACGGCTTGACGTTCCGATTGGAACTCAGCAATGGACGCAACATCGAAGGTTCCCTTCCCAATTACCAAATGCCCGATGTGAAAAGCGCCGCCGGATACTGGGTCAAGCCGGACATGGATCTGATTGACCTGATCATCGGCAGCGAAGGTACTTTGGGCATCGTTACCGAAATGAAGATCGGCATCCAACCCGCCGCACCAGTGCGCTGGGGTTTCACGGCGTTTTTGCCCTCGGAAGAAGAAGCCCTCAAATACGTCCGGGCAGTCCGCGGCGAGGACGTCGAAGGCGTCGATACCGAAATGGTGGCAAAACCATCGGCTATCGAATTTTTTAACGATCTGGCCCTCGAAATGCTCCGCAAGCAAAAAGCCGACAACCCCGCCTTTGCCTACCTGCCGGAGATGCCACCGGAATACAACACCGCCGTCTATGTTGAATATGAAGGACAGGATGAAGACGAAGTGGCCGAAGCAATCATGGCCGCGGCGGAAATGGCCGAAGCCTGTGGGGGCGATGAAGACGCCACCTGGTCGGCCACAGAACCGTCTGAAATCGAGCGCCTGCGCCAGTTTCGTCATGCCACGCCCGAGGCGGTGAACCTGACCATCGACGAACGGCGCAAAACGGAACCCAAACTGACCAAACTCGGCACCGATATGGCAGTGCCCGATGACAAGCTGGAAGAGGTTATGGCCCTCTATCGCAAAACGCTCGAAGAATCGGGGCTGGAATCGGTCATTTTCGGCCACATCGGAAACAACCATGTCCATGTGAATATTATTCCGAAAAATATGGAAGAATATGACAAGGGCAAGGCCCTTTATCTGGACTGGGCGAAAAAGGTCGTCGAAATGGGTGGAACCGTTTCGGCAGAACACGGCATCGGCAAGATCAAGGCTGCCTTCCTCTCACAGATGTATGGCAAGGAAGGAATCACCCAAATGAAGGCCGTCAAAAACTTTTTCGACCCCAAAGGCTTGCTCAACCGGGGAACCCTCTTTGATTGAGGCAGGCTAAGCAAAGAACAGAAACGTGACGAGAATCAGCACCGGAATCAAGATGGCTCCGCTATAAAGCATGTAGGAGAAAAAGCCGGGCATCTTGACACCCCCCTGTTCGGCAATGCTCTTGACCATGAAGTTCGGGCCGTTACCGATATAGGTGTTCGCTCCCATAAAAACAGCGCCGCAGGAGATGGCCATAAGAAGTTGCACGGGAATGCGGATCAACTCGCCTGAGGGATTGATGCCCAGAGTAAGAAAATCCATCCCCGTCGGGGTCATGTTGGCTGCGGTCGAAAAATAAACCATGTAAGTGGGCGCATTGTCCAGAAAACTGGAAAGAATACCCGTCGCCCAGAAAAACTGCCACGGCTCATTCAAGCCCAGTTCCTGCCCGCGAATTTGCAATATCTCCATGGGCACCTGCATGGTAATAAATATTCCGATAAACAAACAGGCCACTTCAGCAATGGCAAAAAAGTTGAAATCATTGGCCCGTCGCACAATGCGCGGAGTCACTTTCAGCGAAATCAACGCCAGGATAACCATCACGGCCTCACGAAGATAAATCTGCGGCAAGATCCAATCCGTCCCGAGAAAGGGACGCTCCGGCACGAAAAGCGCCACGGACAATATGACCCCGGCCAGCAATATCAAATTCACCTTGCCGCTCAACTTCAGGGGCTGCCGGTCTTCCTCGTCCTCAATAATATACTGCGCACCCTCCGTCACGTATGCATAGCATTCCCAGACATAATAAATTGCCAGCAAAATCAGCGTGCAGGTCAGCCACGGCCAGAAAAGTTTCAACGTCCACAAAAAAGGCACCCCCTTCAGGTAGCCCAGAAAAAGTGGTGGATCGCCTATCGGCAGAAGACATCCCCCCGCATTGCACACCAGAAAAATAAAAAAGATCACCGTGTGCCGCACGTTTTCCCGCTGGGAATTGATCTGGAGCAAGGGCCGAATCAGCAGCATGGCCACGCCGGTGGTTCCCATGATGCTTGCGAGCAATGCGCCAAGGGCCAGAAAGCCCGTATTCGTAAGAGGATGGGCAGGTATGTCACCCGAAAGGTTTATTCCTCCACTAATCGTGTACAAACTGAAAAGAAGGACAATAAAGGGAATATATTCTTCCAGAACAGAATGGCGTATCAAAGCAACCAAGGTGGAATATCCAGGATGGGCATGGTAGCCAAAGGGGCGGAAAAAATAATAGACGCAGGTGATAATGGCAAGGACTGCGGCAACCAGAAGTTTGTTCCGATTATGATGCCACCAATAATCCACCCGCGGTATAAGCGGGCATAAGGCGATGCACATGAGGAGCAGCGCGAAGGGCAAAACCCAATACCAGGAAGGCACGACGGCACTATGCTCGCCGGGGCTTTCGTCGCGGATAACGCTTATGTTGTGGACATCCTCTTCATTTTCCAGTTCGGATTCGGTGGTTTGGGTTTCATCTGTATCCTGAGCCAGGGCAAATTGCGATATACTTGTTACCAATACCAGAAGGACGATCATCCATGTCCTTCCAGCCAGTGAACACATTATGGGTAGCACTTTTTGCATGCAGCTTGCTCAATAGTGAAAGGTATAAACGGTGCGCCGCCTCAGGCAATGCTCCGCGAAGTCAATCCAATTTTCCTGCATCCCCCAAAATTCCCCAGCCAACGGCCTTCTTGCCCAAACCGAAGGATACATAGCCCCTAATAAGACCATTTTCGGAAAAAAGAGTCAAGAACAAAGCCCTTTCGAAACCAACGAAATCAACTTTGGATCAGAAGAGGATAACAGCACAAAACATTCAGGCCCTTCCGGGATTTTTGGGGAAAATAATTCTGGGGGATCATATCGAAACAAAGACTCTTTGACAAAATCAAATCTGCTGGTTTTTTCGTGTATTTGGTGTATTTCGTGATTCCGGAAAATTCATTCATAGAAACGCGAGGGCTTGCCGAGCAAATAATCGCGCATCGCATCGGGAAGCGGCAAAACCCAGATCGCAATAACAATTCCAGCCGCCGCAAAAAGGAGCGCGATCACATGTCGCAAAAACCGGTCGGAAGCCAGTTTGGTATTACCCCGCATGGCCAAGCGATAGATCAACCACAAAGCCACCGTCAGACAGGCCAGGACAGAGATCACCTGAAGCGGAATCACCAGGACCTGCAAAACATTTTCCAGCCAGAAAGGCATGTGTGACGAATCTCCTTTACATGAATCGGTAATGTCCGGTGCGCAAATCCGCGACTTCGCGCCACTTCTCGACGATAGCCGTTGCATCGTCCCGTTCGGCGCAAAGCGTGTAAAGCGTCGAACCGCTGCCGCTCATCCGAACAGGCCTGCCCGCCAGCGCTTCCAGACGATCCCGAAGCCGGCCGAGCTCCGGACGAATGGAAAAAGCCAGGCCTTCCATTTCGTTAAAACAATTTTGCAAAACAGCATCGGTATCATGCATTTTCAGCGCGTGGATCAATTCCTTTAAGTGGCCCGTCTCGTGATCCGTCCCGGGCTGATAGGCGCGATAAACCTCCGGCGTGGAAACGCCATAATCGGGAAAGGCCATAGCCAGCCAGAGATAGGAACCATGATGTACCGGCTCCAGAATATCACCGATTCCCTTGCCTATGGCGCAGCTCGATTCCAGAAAAAACGGCACGTCGGCCCCGAGTTGGCTTGCGATGGCATGAACACGCTGCGGCGGAAGGTCTGGCTCAAAGCATTCGCAAAAGGCGCGCAGGGCCGTGGCGGCGTTCGAAGACCCACCGCCCAGGCCGCCGCCTGTCGGGATATGCTTCTTCAGGATGATCTCGACGGGTGGAATCTCAATTCCAGCCGCCTCGCGAATCGCGCGCCAGGCGCGGCTTATCAAGTTATCTTCAAGCCGCAAATTCTCAAGACCTGCTCCCTCAATAGACAAAAAAATATCATTCCTGGAGACGCCGGTCGATTCCGGCAAAAATCGAAACTCCATACGGTCCACCAGATCGATCTTTTGAAAAAGCGTTTCGATATCATGATAACCGTCTTCGCGACGCTGTACAATACGCAGGAAGAGATTGATCTTGGCCGGTGAATCAAAAATCCGTTTTTCGTTTTCTTCCATATCCATCATCCTATAAGCCGCTGGACAAAAGCCAGGCCTTCACGCATGAAGATTTCTTCCGACGGATAAAAAGGACGCCAGCAGGAAACCGCTGTGCGAATGGCTTCATTTGCCTGGTTGAAGGTTTCGAGCACGGTCCAGCCCCGGTAGCCTTCCTGCTTGATGGCCTCGCCGATATCGATCCAGTTCACCTGGCCGCTTCCGGCCACGCCGCGGTCGTTTTCGCTGGCATGAAAATGAAAAAGCCGCTTCGCCTGGGCCGCCTTGCGTATTGCGTCGTCGCTGTGTTTCTCCTCGATGTGCATGTGAAAAGTATCGAGCAATAATCCGGCATGAGGACTCTGAAGTGCTTCGCAAAACTCAATCCCCTGTGCAGTCGTATTCATGAAATTCGTTTCGAACCGGTTAAGTGGTTCAAAGGCAATGCGCACGTCGGCTTCTTCAGCGCGCGACATGATGGCCGACATGTTATCGAGAACTTCTTCGCGCTGGGCTTCCAGCGGAATTGATTCGTCCATATCGCCAACGCCCTTGTAAAGGGGTCCGCAAATAAGGCCCGCTTCCAGCCGAAGCGCGGCTTCAATCGTTGCTTCCATATATCGCGCGGCTGCCTGACGGGCCTTTTTTTCCTTGCCGTAAAAACGCGCCGCAGGAGGCAAGGCTCCCGAAACCGTCAGGCCAAGTCCTTCCGCCTGCGCCGCCTGACGAATCCCATCAAGTTCCATGGAAGCCGGATCAAATACCGGTACTTCCACCCCGTCAAATCCCATCTCGCGAATCATGGCGAACTTGTCCATCACGTCAGAACGGATGCGGTCGCTGAAGAGCATGAGGTTCAATCCGAATTGCATCAAGCGCCCTCCCCTCCCGGAATAATAATCCGGCCATAGAGATTCAAGTCACTCGCGTCTTCGATTTCCACTTCAATAAACTCGCCATTCTCGGGAACATATTCCGGTTCTTCTTCCAGCGGCATGATCACCAGGCCATCCACTTCCGGGGCCTCGCGCCAGGATCGGCCATGGGCGGCGCTACCGTCTTCTTCAAAGGACTCGACCAGCACGCGGATCCGTTGCCCGATCAGCCCTTCAAGTTTCTCGGCGGTAATCTGTTCCTGAAGTTTGAGCAACTTTTCCCGACGGCGTTCCACCATCCTGGGCGCAACGCGGTTTGGGCTTTCGGCGGCAGGCGTACCTTCTTCGGGCGACCATTCAAAGGCCCCGAGCCAATCGAAACGCAATTCCTTCACCCCGTCCAGGAGCCGCTTGAATGCAGCGTTCGACTCACCGGGAAAACCGACGATCATGGTCGTGCGCAATACGACATCAGGCACCGCCTCACGAAGCCGCGCGATCTTCTCCCGCGTCGCGTCCTCGGCGGCAGGACGCTGCATCGCGCGAAGCACGCCAGGGTCGAGATGCTGAAGCGGCATGTCGAGATACTTGCAGATTTTATCTTCCCGCGCAAAGACCTCGATAAACTCCGGCGTCAGGCCCGAGGGATAGAAATACATGAGACGAACCCGAAATTCCCCATCGATGCGGCAGATATCTTCGAGCAAGTGATTCAGATTATAATCGTCATACAGATCGCGTCCATAGGGTGAGATGTCCTGCGCGATCAGGACGAGTTCCCGCGTTCCGATTTCGACAAGGCCCCGCGCCTCTTCCAGAATAATCTCGCGCGGCACACTCCGGTATGGCCCCTTCATGGCAGGAATCGCGCAGAAAGCGCAACGGTGGTCGCAGCCGTCGGCAATCTTCAGAAAGGCATGGGGCCAGGCATCAAGCCGCGCCCGCGGCAAAGGCTTATCCATCGCCATATCCGGAGGAGCCAACGGAGTCGGTTGAATCGCTTCCTTCTCGGCATACTGATTCACGAGTTGCGCCAACTCCGGCAAATGCCCCACGCCAAAGCAGGCATCCACATCGGGAAATTTCGCGCGAAGATCGTCGGCCATCCGCTGCGCCAGACACCCCGCCACAATCACATGCCGCGGCATGCCCTTCTCCAACTTCGACGCGATCACCTCCTCCATCACCTCCAGTGACTGCTCCCGCGCATCCAGAATAAAACCACAGGTCACGATCACCACAATGTCGATCTCGTCCAGCGAACCATCTACCACCACCTCATGCCCATAGCCCTGAAGCAACCCGGCCAGATACTCCGAGTCCACCGTGTTTTTATCGCAACCAAGTGTGATGATGCCGACGATCATATTGAGTCCCCAAAAAAGTATTCCGCCTATTCCGACTTTTCCGAATCCGAAGCCTCCGGCGCATCCATACGCTTCACGACCAGGTAAGTACTGTCGCGATCCACAACGACGATAGGCGTGCCTTCCGGAATTTCTTCTTCCGAATAAAGCGCCCGAGCCTGCATACGCTTGCCATCGATCCGCACAAAACCCGTCGGATCCAGATCCACCAGTACCGCGCCTTCCATGCCGACCATCGTGTCTTCCGGCTTGGCATCGGGCTGGGTGGAGGAATAGGCCCCGATGGACATCTTGCGAACGGCATAAAAGAAGGCGACGGCTCCGGCGGCAACGGCAATAGGCACACTTATGAGAAGATAAACAATTCCCGCAGCCATGCCATATTCGGCAAAGCACAGATACGCGCTGAAAAGAATCAGCACGCTCCCGATAATACCGATGATGCCGCCGGGAACCAGGGCTTCCACCAGGATCAGCGCCAGGCCAACCACCAAAAGCAGTATGATTACCAGGAATGTCATCGTTGACTCGCTTTCATGCCACAGCTGAGGCATCCGTCAAAAAAACGTTTCCCGCAAGGCCTGCAGAGACTTCGCGGGAAAGGTCAATCCGTTTTGAATAAGGCTCAAACAGGCTTATGCGTTTTCTTCTTCTGGAACTTCTTGATCTCTTCCGTCTTCTTCTTGTCTTCCGGAAGGCCGCGTCCCATGAGGGCGGCAGTGGCTTTCTTCCCTTCTTCCACGCCGGGCTGGTCGAATGCGTTGATATTGTATAGCCCGCCGGAGAAGGCCGTCTGCACTTCCAGCATGTAAAGCAAACCGCCCACATTTTCCGGGGTGATTTCGTCGAGGATCAGGCGAACGCTGGGGCGCTTGGCCTTGTACAGCGCGAACTCCGTCGCTTCCAGTTCGGCATTGAGCAGTTCGCCCATATCGTTGCCCTTGAGGAAGTCGAGTTCGGAAATAGCGCGAAAACTCTTCGGAATGCGACATTGCGCGCGGAATTTTTCGACTTGGATCAACGTGAAAATCTTGTCGTTCGGACCTTCCACGTAAAGCTGAACCTGCGAGTGCTGGTCGGTAGCGCCCAGGGCCTTGACAGGAGTCTGCCCGGCATAAACTTTTGCACCGCTGACGTCCTTGGCCTTGCCCAAACTTTCCGCCCACATCTGGCGATACCAGTCCGCCACATCGCGCAGCGCGTTTGAATAAGGCATCATCACGGAAATGACCTTGCCCTTCTTGGTGTCGGCCAGATAATGAATCGCCGAGTTCAGATAAGCGGGGTTTTTGAAAAGGTCGCTGGTCTTGCAGCGTTCATCCATTTCGCGGGCGCCGGCCATCATGCCCTTGATATCCACTCCTTCCACCGCCGCCGGAAGCAGACCGACTGCCGTGAGTTCGGAAAAACGTCCGCCCACATTGTCCGGCACGATAAAGGTGTGTTCCAGTTCCTGGGCGTCGGCGTATGGACGCAGCAGGCCCTTGGAGGTATCGGTGGTGGCGATCAGCTGCTTGGGCAGAGCCTTGGCGCCGGCCTTGCGCTTGATCAACTCCACAATCACCATCAGCTGCGACATGGTCTCAGGAGTCTTGCCCGACTTGGTAATGACGTTGAAGATGGTTTTCTTCACGTCGATCACGTCGAGGAGTTTGGCCAGAATTTCAGGGTCCGAATTGTCCATCACGAAAAGGCGGGGGAAGCCTTTGCGCTTTTTTGAATCGACCAGGTTGTGATAGTTATGAGCCAGCGCGGAATGCACGCAGATGGGACCCAGGGCCGAGCCACCAATTCCGAGCACCACAAAGTTCTCGTACTTTTTCACCTTCTTGGCGCAGTCCAGAATCTGGTCGGCCAGATCGGTATCGTAGGGCAGGTCGTAAAAACCGAGTTGCTTGCTTTCGCGTTTTTCGATCAAATCTTCATGAATGGCGTCGGCTCGTTTCTGCAAAGCCTGGATGGATTTCAGGGTAACGCCGTGGCGGTTTCCGACCACGTCGGAGAGCGCCGCATTGTAATCATACTTGATGGACATATCTTTTCTTTCCTTTCCGAAAAAATCATCTCCCTATGTATTGCGAAGATGTGTGCTTTTCGCAATATAAAAATGGCATCTCCGCGATGCCTTGCAGAGATGCCATCATAAAAACAACGTGAAGCAAGAAATCACGCACCGGCTTTAACGGCTTCCTTGGCTTCTTCTTCGTCAACCTTAAGCGGCACGATATCGATCGCGTCTTCCGGACAGATATCCTTGCAGGCTCCGCACCGGACGCACTTGGCGCTGTCCACCTTGTGCTTCTTGTAGGGTTCCGGAAGAATGGCGTCGGTGGGACATGTCTGGGCGCAAAGGGTGCAGCCGATACACTTGTCGTTGATCTGGTAGCGCACCAGGTTGGGGCACTTTCCGGCCGGGCAGATGCCGTTGACATGGGCCTCGTATTCCTCACGGAAATGCTTGAGCGTGGAAACCACGGGATTGGGAGCCGTCTTACCCAAACCGCAAAGACTCGTGTTCTGAATCTTCGCCGCCAGGTCTTCCAGGTTTTCCAGATCTTTCTTGGTTGCTTCGCCTTCGCAAAGCCGCTCCAGAATCTCAAGCATACGTTTGGTCCCGATGCGGCAATAGGTACACTTTCCGCAGGACTCCGCCTGGGTAAAGTCCATGAAGAAACGCGCCACATCCACCATGCAGTCCCTGCTGTCGAGAACCACCAGACCGCCCGAACCCATGATGCATCCCGTTTCCTTTACGGCTTCGAAGTCCACAGACGTGTCGCCCCACTCGGATGGCAAACAACCACCCGAAGGACCACCCAACTGCACGGCCTTGAAGGTCCGGCCTTCGCGAACGCCACCGCCGATCTGATGAACGATCTGGTTGATCGTCGTTCCCATGGGGACTTCGATCAGACCGCCACGCTTGACCTTTCCGGCCAGGGCGAAAACCTTGGTGCCCTTGCTGCCTTCCGTACCGAGTTTGGCAAAGGCTTCGGGACCGTTACGCAGGATCCATGACACGCAACCAAAAGTCTCGACATTGTTCACCAGCGTCGGACAACCCCAGAGTCCCTTTTCGGCGGGATAAGGCGGACGAAAGGTCGGCATACCGCGATTACCCATAATCGACGCAAGCAGCGCGCTTTCTTCACCGCACACAAAAGCACCCGCACCTTCCTTCACCTTCAGGTGGATGTTCTTTCCGGAGCCGAAAACATTGTCACCCAAAAAGCCACGCTCTTCAGCCTGTTCCAGCGCCTTCTTAATACGCTGAACGGCCAGGTTGTATTCCGCGCGAATGTAGAGGTAGCCCTCCGTGGCGCCAACTGCAAGCGCGCCGATGGCGATGCCTTCCAGAATGCGATGCGGATAGGCTTCGAGCAACATGCGGTCCATAAACGCGCCGGGGTCGCCTTCGTCGCCGTTGCAGACGATGTACTTGGTATCGCCTTCCGCGTTATGCACGAGATTCCACTTGGTCCCGGTCGGAAAACCCGCGCCGCCTCGGCCACGCAGGCCGCTGTTCTGGATGGCCTTGATAATATCCATTTCGCTATATTCTTTGGAGCATTTTTCCAAGGCGCTATAGCCGTCGGCTTCCACATATTCATCGATATCCAAAGGATCGATCGCGCCGCACTGGTCGGTTACGATACGCACCTGGGGGTCCAGAAAGGCTCCCCCGTCGCCCGTCTTTGGATCGATGACAACGCCCGTCTGTCTGACTTCTTCTTCATCATTGGTCAGGAAATCGACCGCCGAAGCAATGCTGCTCTTGATGCGCCCAAACAGGGATCCGGGCTTGACCGATTGCCGGATCAGGCGCTTGGCGCTGTTGACATCGTTATCCCCAAAGAGAATCGCCTCGCCATTCGGCTTGACCACTTCCACCAAAGGCACGCGATGGCACATCCCCGAGCAACCAACGGATTTGATCAGCACATTGGAGCCGGCCAGTTTGGCGGCCATCTTCAAGGAGTCGCAAACTTCCTGGCTACCGCTGGCGATGCAGCAGGAGTTCAAGCCCACGCGCACCTCGTATTGCGGCTTGTCTTCACCAAGTAGTTTCTCGCGAACTTCCATGCCTTCTTCGCGGTCCTTGTCGTGCAGGCCGGCTTCTTCGTCCCGCAGGAATTTTTCCAGCGAATCCGTCGCCTTGCCCGGCGTCAGATGACCGAAGGTGTAACCGTCGATCAGCATAACCGGAGCCAGCGTACAACAACCAATACAACCCACGCGCTCCAGGGTAAACACCTTGTCGCAGTCGGTATCCTCATCTTCACTGACGATTCCCAACTCACGCCGAAGGGTATCGCTGATCCGTTCCGCGCCTGCAACATGGCAGGCCGTACCATGGCAGACCTGAACCACGTGCTTACCGGTTTCACGATGACGAAACTGGCTATAGAAGGTGGAGATACCCATGAGTTGGGAGGCCGATATGTCCGTGTTCAGACAGACATAGTTCATGGCCTCCATGGGCAGGAATCGCCACTGGCGCTGAATCGCCTGAAGAATGGGAATAGCCGACTCCGGCTTGTGCCCGCACTCCTTGATGATGCGATCCAGTTCCTTAAATTCGGTAAAACGTCCATTTTCTTCTGACATCATTTATTTCCTTATTCCGGCATTTGCGTCGGGTCAAACGGCAATTACTCCTGCTTGCCGATGGCGTACAAATAGCCTTCGCTTCGAATGTAGATTTTGTTGTCCACAAAGGCGGGAGTACCGTAAATCGGTTCGTCCAGCGAGCCTTCGGACAGGGCCTTGTATTCATCACCCAAGCTGAAAATACGGGTGATGCCATCATTGCAGGCCAGATAGATGGTGTTGGCTTCATCGCTTACATAAATCGGAGACGCTGTCGCCCCGGCAGGCAGAAATTCTTCCCAAAGCAGACTACCGTCTTTGGTGTTGAAGCAGGTCAGGTAACCACCCGCCGCCACCTGGAGCACATAATCACCCGCCGTCACCGGGCTGACCGTATCAGGCAGACCATCGTCGGCCTTCCAGACAATGTGATCTTCCCCAAGGGTGCCGCTGCCGCCGGGTTTGATAGCCAGCAGTTCCGCGCCGTCGCAGGTGATATACATTTTTTGTCCGTCCCAGGCCGGAGACGGACCGGGTTCGCAGAAATACCATTCGGCGCGCCATTTTTCCTTGCCCGTCATGGGATCATAAGCCGCGTTCCACTCAGGAGCGACCAGCACCAGTTCATCACCACTTTCGGCGGGAACGATGGACGGCGAAGCCCAGGAAGCGCCAAAAGGACGGTTCGTCTTGAAGACTTCTTCGCCCGTTTCGCCCTTAATGCCATAGATGAAAGAACTGTCCACATCGTCGTGATCCCACTGCACATAGACCAGACCCTTGTGGGCCAGCAAGGAAGAAGCATAGCCGTACATGCTTTCATGCCTGCCGAAGCTGTTGATCCATTTCACATTTCCATCAAAGTCCACCGCCGCCAGATGTCCTGTCGCAAAAATGGCGTACACATATCGCCCGTCTGTCGCGGCGGTCGATGCGGCATAGCCCGTATCGGGATAGATATCGGTCAGTTCAATATCATCTTCTTCAGGGATGTCCAGTTTGCTTTCCCATAGCATTTCGCCATCGGCCCGGTTAAAGGCATAGACATAGCGGCTTGCGCCGTCGGCGCCGGTCAGAAAAATCTTGTCGTCCCAGATGATGGGCGAATTATTACCGGGCATTACGAGTTCCGTGGTCCACAGAATATTCTCTTCGGCAAGGCCGTCCCATGTATCGGGGTAGTCGCCTTTTTCGGCAATGCCCAGGTTGCCGGGTCCACGCAAACAGGGCCAACTGAATTCCGCTTCCGGCAGTTCAACCGTTTCGGGAGCGGCGGGGGTCGGCTCCGGCGTGTCCCCACCATTTTCGCCAGCGCCGTTCGTTTCCGCATCGCCATCCGTCGCCTCGGCCATCTGGCTCTGATCGACCTTCTTGGCCATCTCAGTCCAGTCTATGTCTTCCAGGGCCCCCCTGCCGACAAAGGCCAGGATCACCAGCGCCGCAATCAGCACCGCGCCCACAATCGTGGCCATCAGGGCAATGCGGCCCTTGTAAAAATCGCTCATGCCATTTTCACCAAGTTGCGCCTGGATATCGCTCAGCCGTATCTTTCGTTTCTTGGCTTCCGATTCCAGATTTTCAATCTCACTTTTCAGCAAGGCTTTCTCTTGTTGAAGGTCACCAGAAGTCGGCGGGTACTCCAGCGCCAGGCTGAAATACCACTTTGCGGAAATGATCCAGAATACCAATGCGCCTAACATGATATAAAACGCCGCCTGAAAGCGCTCACGGTTGCGGAAATATTCCTGTCGCAAAGTCAGGTCTTTTTCGCGAATTTCTTCCATCAGTTCCTTGTTTTGGGGATCGGAGGCCAGTTCCTCCTTCATCTCATCCAGTTCCGTGGTCACCAGCAGGCCACTTTTCTGCTCCTCCAAATACTGGTAAAAAACCACGCCCAGCATAATAACAAGAAATACTCCCAACACGATCATCAGATTGAATGCGATTTTCTTTTTCTGATTCATTGAATCTTTCGCCCTTCTAATAAAGAATTCTTGCTGCTCTTTGTATATGTGCGCCGTCTTTTAAAGACGGTTCGGTTCCGGTATGGTCTCACCGGTTTTCTCGCGTTTACGCTGATGCTCCACGGGACAAGCGTCATAACAACGCCCGCAAGCCAGGCAGTAGCCATAATCGGCCTCATAATCCGAACGCTTGCCCTTGAAAAAAACGTTGCCGATCTTCATGGCAACAACCAGACCCAGGAAGACGCCCAGGATCGTCGCGCCGACGCGGTACTTACCGCGCATCATGGTGGCCCGTTCGTAAATGAACTCCGCCGGCATGCCCTGTGCCCGATAGGCCTCCGTCTCCAATGTTTGCTCTTCCATCTGCTGCTTTTCTTCCAGGTAAAGCCGTTCCGCCACGCGGACAGAATAATCCATGCGCGAAAGCGAATGAGCCGCCAGTCTCCCAACAATGCCGCCTACAATCGGCAGTAATACCAAGGCCGCAACAAAAACACCAAAACGGTGAAAGCGGTTTTGTATATAGATCTTCATCTTATGCACCTTCCTCAAGTTTTTTATCGGATTCCCGAATCGCCCCAAAGGGACAGGCGTCCCGGCAAAGCCCGCATACCACGCACTTGTCCGGCGTGATGGTCACATGCTTCCACGAAAAGCGCGAAAGCAGACTCAGCAAAGCGCCATAGGGGCACAGATAACGGCAATAAGCCCGTCCCACAAACATGCAGAGGATGATAAAGGCGATGCTGATCACCCAGAGATAAAACTGTGCCGAAAAACGCCAGAACGAGACAAAGGGGTCATACTGGCAGATAATGAGCTGTGAACCCAGGGCCGCGAAAAGCACCGCAAAACCCAGGTAGAAATAGCGGATAATGCTCAGGCCCTCGTCCAGATACCGAGGCACCCGAATGGGCTTTACCAATATCAATTCCTGCATGGCGCCCAGCGGACATACCCCGGCGCAAAAAACGCGCCCGTAAAAGATAGACAAAACCAGAGGCAGCAGGAAAAACAAAAGCACGAATCCCGGCAACGCATAGGTCGGATCGAAGATGGCCATCGACACGTTGCCAATTGCCCCAATCGGACAAACGCAACCCCTCCGATAAAAGCCGAAATAAAGCACGGCGAAAATGGTCATACCGAGCATGGCCTTGCGGCTGCGCAGCTTATAGATAAAAAACGTGGCCACGATCAAGGCTATCGCCAGCACCCCCGTATCCATCCAGGCCTTCCAGCCCTGCCGGGCGGGCGTCTGACTTTTGTATGGATACTCATAGTCAGGCCCGAAATCCGGCGGGGGAAACCTTTCTTCCACACTGGCGGTCCAGCCGGCTCCCACAAGCAGAAAAATGATGGTGACGATCAATCCCAGGATGATCGTTTTTCGTCGTAAGGCGAGTCCATTCATTGCTTCACATAATTCCGATTCTAATATGAGATGTGTTCATACATATTCCAACGTGCTGCGTCCTGCGCTTATGCTTCTTCCTTCGGCATTTTGCCCTTGGCTTCCGGAATACGCGGAATATAGGGATCGTTCGCCGGTACGCGCCGGAAAGCGTCGGCCGGACAATTGACCGCAATATTGCACTCGTTGCAGTTCACGCAGAGCCCGTGATTCACCTGCAGGTAAAGCGAGCCATTGCCAAACTGGGTGCAACCCTTGACGCATTTGCCACAGGCATTGCAACGATCCTCATCCACATTGTACTCAAAATAAGGATCTTCCGCAAAACGACGATCCAAAGCATTGACCGGGCACAGCTGGTTTTCCGCCGCTTCCGTCAGGGCGTTGGGTTCGGCTTCAAAAAATCCCGTGCACAGGTCACAATAGCCGCACATGGGAAAGTAATGAAAGCACTTCACCGCGCTTTGGTCCAGAACGCAATGGGTGGCGCACTGACCGCACTGGCTGCACTTGTCCGGATCAATCTGCCAGACGGTCCCTTCCTTGGAGCCCTGGGCAATGCCTTTCATGGTCAGCCCGATTGCCGTGCCGCCCAGAATCAGGCCACCGGCGGTTCGTCCGCAAAGGGTGAGGAAATTCTTTCTGCTTATTTTTTTGTCACTCATTTTGATGCTCCATTTTCCTTTATGTTGAAGAATCGAACCTTGTTCTGAAAACTGTCAAGCAGAACGATGCGGTCGTCCTTGTCCACAGCCAGGTCCATTCCTTCAGTGCTTGGGTTGAAATTTTCTTTGCCGCCCAAAAAGGCCAGCATTTCTCCATCGGTGCTATAGATTTTCAGGCGGGGAATGCCCTTTTCGGCAGTGATAACCCTTCCATCATCCATAACATACAGATTGCAGGGATTGCAGCAGCCGCAAAATCCCTCGGCATTGCTTCCGAATTGGCCCCAGTTTTTGGTCAATTCATGATTGGCGTCATAATATTCCACACGATGCTTGCCCGTGTGTCCCAAAACCAGCATCCCCTTGGAGTCAAAGACCAGATCAAAATAGGGGCTGGGAATCAAAAAGCCATCGATATAATCCACATAATCGCCCACAGTGGCAAAGCGCGACACCCGTCGGCTGCCCGCGTCGGCAATATAAATGAATCCATTTTTCAGGGCCAGGCCGGTGATAAAGAGAAACTGGCCGGGATCGCGTCCCTTCTCACCATAGGCGGTTTCCTTGTTGCCGTCCTTGTCATAAACATTCACCTGCCAACGACTGGCGGCATAAACCTTGCCATCATCACCAACGGCGATAGCCGTATAGGGGGATTCCGAATCGATCTTGCCGGTCCGTTCGCCATCGGCATTGAAAATATGTACTCCCTTGCTGCCGGCCACATAGATTTTCTGATCGGGACCAATGGCGATGGATTTCACCATATCCATTTCCACCTCGAAAGCGGCATCCTTGTCCTCGACCAGTTCATATTCCAGATTGCCTTCGTCCGCCGCCCAAACAGAGGGGGCAGCAAGACATACCAGCAAAAGGATGGTTAATATACAAAGCGTTGCTTTTTTCATATTTTACCTCATTTCCTCAGGTCCACGCAGACCATCTCGGTCATGTCGCGCAGGAGTAGCAGGCCATCGGCGTAAGCCATGGGAGCCCAGGCGTCATGGCCATCAAGCAGGTCGAACCGGTCCAATTCCCGATATTCTTCAGGTGTCGCTTCCACGATATGCAGCGCGCCTTCCCGGTCGTCAAGCACATAAAATAACTCACCCACAAGCAGATAGGGCCCCAGGCCAAATCGCGTTCGGCCACTGGACCAGGCCCATTCGCCGGTGTCCGGCTTCAGGCAAACCATTTCGGCCGGTTTGGGCTTCACGCCATAAATATGGCCCTTATAAAAAATGGGAGTCTGCTGATCGGAGCCAAACTCCTGGGCCTTCAACGCGTAAAGTTCTTCCACGCCAATCGTGCCGTCGCCCTGTTCAACCAATTTCACCATCATCGAACCCGCATTGTAGCCGCCGCTGAAAAAGATGCGCCCGTCATCCGGTCCCAGATATACCGGCGAAGGCACGTTGGCGATACCGATCTTCCATTCCGGCTTGGTCCACAGCAGTTCATGGTCTTCGGCGGAGATGGAAACCACGCCCTGACCGGTGCAATAAACAAACTGCTTTTCGCCGGCGAATTCAATCGGCAGGATCGACGAGTGCGTCATGCCCATGTTGTCCAGTTCCGGCGCCGTCCGCCAGACCTCTTCACCCGTTTCCAGATCCAGAGCCAGCATAAGCGGCTTGGTACCGGGGGCAATGACGACGGTATCGCCTTCAATGACCGGACACTGCCCGGCATACCACGGCGGCACGGTGCATTGATATTCCTCAACCATGTTGATAGACCACTTCTTCTCACCGGTCTTCGCGTCCAGACAAACCAGATGCAGTTTGGGTCCGAGAGACACCACATAATCATCGGTAACGGCGGGGATAGTCCGCGACATACCATGGTTGCGCTTGATGCTGACCGAATAGGTGAATCGCCAGATTTCCTCGCCCGTTTTCAGGTTCAGGCAGCGGATGGCGTCCTCTTCCTTTTCACGGTCATAGTCGGTCACGTAAGCCATTCCATTAAGAATCGCCGCACCGGCGTGGCCTTCGCCCATTTCCACGCGCCAGAGCACGGGAGGCCCCTCTTCGGGCCAGTCGCGGGCCAGTTCACCACCAGAATCGGCGATGTTTTCCAGTTGCGGACCGCGAAACCAGGGCCAGCTGCCCGGCAAATTCGATGCCGTTGCGGTTCCCGGGATTAGCGTCCCGAGGTTCAGGTCTTCCTGGCTCGATGCACTGGCCGTACGGTCGTAAAAAACCGGTCGCCGGACCATAAATTCCTTTTCACCCACCGGCTCCTGCATGATCCAGTAAAGCCCCAGACCAAAGCAAATAAGCGCCACGAGGGCGGCGGGAAAGGCCGGGTATTCCATCATAAGACCATACAAACCGTTGGTTGTTTTTTTATCTTCACTCATTTTCCTACTGCTCCTCCTTCAAGCCTCGTACCACTGGTGAACGCAGCACACTGAAAGCGCTCAACCAGGTCGTTAATAATCCACAAGCGTAAATTCCCAAAAGAATGACCACCAGGCCCTCCCAGGGGATGCGCGCCGAACGCATATAGATAGATGGCGCTATGCTAATTATAGCACAGATCGTCCCAAAACCCATACCCGCGGCAAGCAAAAACCCATTTTCGGTCATAGCCAGCCACATCCTCTGGCTGAAGCGATAACCCAAGGCACTGAAAAGCGCAAATTCCCGACGACGCTCAATCAGATTGCGCAGCAGCGCCAGACCTAAACCAATCGTTCCAAGCAGAAGCCCCAAGCCCCCTAAACTCATGAATGTAGAGAGATAGGTATTCTCCACCTGCATCAGGGCGTTGAGTTTGTCCGGCGCACCGGTCAGGTCCAAGCCGTAATTCGTAAACTCGGCTTCCAAAGCCTGCGAAATGGCGTCCGCCTGATCAAAAGGCGCTTCCACCGCAAAGACCGACCAGCCGCTGATCGCCGCATAGGCCGCCTCGAAATTCTTTTCTGAAATCATCAATTCATTTTGCAGCACACTTTTTTGCAGCATGGCGATGATCGTTATATCCTTGCCGCCCACTTCGATGGACTTGCCGATCCCCAGATGCAGCAGCCAATAGACGGTCGTATAATCGCCAATGGCCGGAATGCTGCCATCCTTGAGCGGCTTGTTCAGCAGCGCCCAGGGATTCTCCAGGTCGGCCTCGGAAACGCTTCCTTCCCTGAAGGCCGACGCATCAATCACACCGGAAAAATTAAAACCGCCCCGTTCGATAAAAGGATCGCTGACTCCGACAATACGCGGCTCATGGGCAGCATAGAGATTCAGACAGCTGATTTCGTCACCGGGCCGCAGGCGCATGGTGAAAATTTCCGCATTTTCTTCAACCATTTGCTTTTGGGCATCGTCCTGCCAGTCGCTTTTCAGGGGCGCGCGATGCAGCGGAAATGCCGATTCACCGATCAGGGCAAAGCCACCCGTTCCGGAATCCTTCTCTGTCTGCTTGTGGGCCACCTGCCGGTTCGAGCCGACCGCTACAATCAGGAAAGTCGCGCTTGCTACGAGAGCCGCCACCATCAGGCTGCGTCCGGCCTGGCGCTTGGTATTCGTCGCGCCAAGACGTGCCAAACTCAGTTTTTCCGGCTTCATTCCCGTCTCACCACCCAGCCAATAGCGGAAAAAGGCAAGTGCGCCAACCAACAGCAAAGCGCCGATGATAAAGAAAAAGGCCGCCTGACTGTGCGCCGGCTGCCAACTGGCCGGAGCAAGCAGCCCCAGGCCACTGATCACGCAAATAAAGCCGACCCACAAACTGACCCGACGCTTGCCACCCGTCAGGTCCAGCTGCTCCGTGCGTCCCGCCAGCAGACTGCGTTCGGGAATCTTCACCAGAATTCGTGTGGCGATCCACATGGAAATCATGGCAATAATCCAGCCGCCCACAAAACCGATCCCCAGACTCACCGGTGTGGCCGCAAATTCCAGAAAGGAGCCGCCGATGGAGCCGACCCACCAGTTGTTAAGCCCATAGACCAGAACAGCCGCATAGCCAAGCCCCATGATAATCCCAAGAACGCCGCCACCCAGGGCCACAATGCCGCCTTCCGTCAGAAGCAGACGACGGGCGCGCCCACGTCGAAAACCGACCGAAAGCAAAAGACCCAATTCCCGCGAACGGCTCTCGATACCCAACTTAAAAAGCACTTGCAGCAGCGCCGCCGCCGAAATCAGCAGAAACAGGCTGAATCCGATAAAAAGCCCGCCAAAGTCGGTGGTACCCGAACTGGCATCGAGTCCCTGCTGCTTTACCGGCTCAAAAACCATCCCCGCCGAAGCAGGCGTAAAGTTTTTTCGCAAATTCGACCGAATGGCATCGGCATATTGTTTTTCCCAAATAATCGAAGTCAGGTCGCCATAGCGGTTTGCCCACATGTTTTTGGCATCGGTCATCGAGACAAAGCCCTTGGGCAGGGTCCGGTAATCGTCCCAGTATTTCTCATCCTTTTCCCGAATTCGCCTCAGGTCCAGGGGAAAAGGCGGATCCCAACTGGCCACCGTGTCCGCGTCGGAAACCCCCTCGATATGGGGCGTTACCGCGCGATCCAAAAGCGGGGCGTCCATCGGTATAATTTCTTTTAAGGTAAAGTCCGACGATTTTTCGACCAGCAAACCACCCTCACCGGTAGCGAAATAGGTCAAAGTCACCGTATCGCCCGGCTTCGCGCCCAGGTCGTCGGCAGCCCACTGGGTCAGGCTGATCTCCCCTTTTTTCAGGCCGGCCGACTGAATCGAAGCGGCCATGGAATAGGGAATCGACTTGTCCCCGATGGCAATGCCGTTGGCCAGATAAGACAGTACGCGGTCGGGATGCAGGCTTTCGCGGGTTTCGGCACGCACGGCCTTGGTCGCGTCGGAGGCCAGATTCTGCTCATAATCCCCCATAAAAACCCGTCGGCTCTCCAGCACAAAGTAGTCGTCCGTCTCGCGAAGGATAATGCCGGCATTTTCCATGTCGGCATTTTGCACTAAAGCCTCCTGGATAGTCGTATCGGAACCGGAAGCAAAGATCGCGTTGACCATGCCTTCCCGCTCCATGCGCGCCTGGATTTCTTCTTTCGGAATAAAGAGGTTCATCGGGCGCTGCTGGCTCGGGCGCAGGCTGAATCGCCCCAGACTCGAGTCGGGCAAAATCCGCTTCACCGTCTGCCGCATCGTGATTACGGTATCGTCTTTTTCGCCCAGGAAGGTCTCGCGCGGCACGGCGCTGGGTTTCTGGATGCGCAGAATAACGTCGTCGCCTTCCGACACGCCGATCTCATCGGCCAGCGTCTGGTTGATAACCGCGCTGAAGGCGTCAATCTCATCCCAGTTTATGTCAACGTCACCGAATTTCCAGAAATCACCATCCACTCCCAGGACCTGCACCTGACCCGCGCGGGCTTCCGTCGAAGCGTTCGACACGGTTCCGCGCTGAAAAACCACTCCCCTTGCGGCAATCTCACCGCCGGAAGCATCCTGCTCAATCTTCTCTGTCAGGTTTTCGTTGAAAAAAAGGTCATAGACCAAAGCATTATCAACATCTCCAAGCGCTTCCAGAACAATAGCTCGAAGGCTGTGGCGCATGGAATCGCCCACCAGGAGCGACCCCGTCAGCACGGCCACCCCCACGGCAGCCGCCAGCATGACCGACAGTTGAATCCGCCAGTAATTGCGCAGGCTGCGCTTAATAAAGGAGGAGATGGTGAATTGCTTAATCGCCATCACGCAAAGTCCCTGATTCCAGTCTCAAAAGCCGGCCAAAACGCCGCGCGAATGCTTCGTTATGGGTGACTGAAATCATCGCCACATCTTCCGATTCCAGCAGTTCCGTAAAAATCTCGGCAATCGACTCACCCGTTTTCTGGTCCAGATTCCCCGTCGGCTCGTCGCAAAGCAAAATATCCGGCTCGTTCATCAAGGAACGGGCAATCGATACCCGCTGCCGCTCTCCACCGGACAGGTCCACCGGCAAATAATCGGTCCGCGGTTCCAGTCCTACCTTTTTCAGCAACATGCGGGCGCGGTCCACTTCTGTCGCCCCACACTTTTTGCGCGCCAGGGCCGGTACCAGCACATTTTCCAGCGCTGAACACTGCGGCAGGAGTTGGTGGTCCTGAAAGATAAAACCCAGACTCTCATTTCGAAAGTCGGCAAGTTGTTTTTTGTTCAGTTGGAAGGGATCACGTCCGGAAAGCAGCACTTCACCCGACGAGGGTGTGTCCAGCGTCCCCAGAATATGGAGAAGCGTACTCTTGCCGCAGCCGGAAGGCCCCATGATAGAAACGGCCTGCTTCTTCTCAACAAAAAGATCGACGCCCTCCAGAACGTGCACTTTGCCTGCCCGGGTGTCGAAATACTTTTTCAGATTCCTGGCTTCAATCATTTTCGCTGTCCTCTATCCAAGGCAATTGCGAGCGATCTGGATTGCAATACATAATAGGCACTGCTTTTCCGGGGACATGCCGTATTCCCGGTCAGTAGAGCCTCTATAATTTTCCTTCATCCATTTCGCGCACTCAATCACCACATGGGATATTGTACTAAAGGCCAGGCATGAATGCGAGTAAAAAAAGCATATCAACCGCACAAAAGCCCAAAAGCCCATTATTGATCACAAAGTCAACGCCTGAACGCAGGAAATACTAATATCAGCTCGCAAAACTAATTTTCAGAAAATACTCACAGCAGATTCCAGAAAACTGATCTTCCCCTTATCGGAGCCCCTCGTGCAGTAGTGACCGCAAGCGCCCTTGGGCTTTAATGCTAACACCCTTAATTGGCTACAATATTGACCAACTTGCCGGGGACATAGATCACCTTGCGGATGGTCTTGCCCTCAATATGGCGCTGGACGTTGTCATCAGCCTGGGCCTTTTCCTTGACATCATCCTCCTGGGCCGAGGCCGGGACATTGATCCGCGCACGCAGCTTGCCGTTCACCTGGACAATCACCAGAATTTCGTCCAGCACCAGGCGTTCGGGGTCGTATTTCGGCCAGTCCTGCTGGAAAATCGATGGTTCCTGTCCCAGGCGCTGCCAGATTTCTTCGGCAAAATGCGGCGCCATCGGAGCCACCAAACGGGCGATAGCCTGCATGGCGCTTGCCGCGCACATGAGCGAGTCATTATCACCATCGCGCAGATTATAGCCGTTCAGCGCATTGAACAATTCCATAATCGCCGAAATAGCCGTATTGAAATGGAAACGCTCGCCCAAGTCGGACGTCACGCGCCGGATCGTGTCATGCACCTTGCGATCCAGTTCCTTGTCATCACTATTATCTCCCGGCTCAAAGGTATTTCCGTCTAAAAGGCTGATACCTTCCCGCAGAGCTTTTTCGTTGGCATTCACATAACGCCAGACACGTCCCAGAAAGCGCGAGCAGCCTTCGAGCCCTTCGTCGCTCCAATCCAGCTGCTTTTCCGCCGGCGCCGCGAAAAGAATGAAGAGGCGCAAGGCGTCGGCGCCGTATTTTTCGATAGCCGCCGCCGGATCCACCACGTTGCCCAGGCTCTTGGACATCTTCACGCTTCGGGTCGTGCCGTCCTTGAAGGTATGCTCCTTGCAGACCATGCCCTGCGTAAAAAGCCGGGCAAAGGGCTCATCAATCTCCAGCATGCCCAGGTCCCTCAGAACCTTCGTGAAGAAACGCGCGTAAAGCAAGTGCAGGCAGGCATGTTCAACACCGCCGATGTACTGGTTCACCGGCATCCAGGCCTTGGCCTTTTGCGGATGAAAGGGCAACGATTCATTCTTCGGATCCAGGTAGCGCAGGAAGTACCATGACGAGTCCACGAAGGTGTCCATGGTATCGGTCTCGCGCCGGGCACCCTTGCCGCAGGTCGGGCATTTCGTCTGAACCCAATCCGGGGCTGTTTCGATGGGGTTGCCCTCGTGTCCATAATCCACCTTCTCCGGCAGCACGATAGGCAGGTCGCTTTCCGGCACGGGAACCATGCCGCAATCCTCGCAATAAACCACGGGAATCGGCGTTCCCCAGTAGCGCTGGCGCGACAGCAACCAGTCGCGCAACTTGTACTGCACCGTTCGGCTGCCGTAGCGTTGTTCTTCCACGTACTTGGCGATCGCCGCGATGCCGTCTTTCGAAGGCATCCCGTCAAACTCGCCGGAATTCATCTGTACGCCCGGTTCCACAAAGGCCGCTTCCATACCGGAGCCGTCTTCGGGACAGCCCGCCTCGATCCATTTTTCGATCTTCGCCTTCTGCTCGTCCGATACGGAATAAACGTTCTCGTCCGGCTTGATGACCGTCTTGATCGGAATGTCGTATTCTTTGGCAAATTCAAAGTCGCGCTGGTCGTGCGCCGGAACCGCCATGACCGCTCCCGTGCCGTATTCCATCAACACGAAATTGGCCACCCAGATGGGCGCCTTGTCACCCGTCAACGGATTGATCGCGTAACGGCCCGTGAAGCAACCTTCCTTCTTCTGGTCGTCCGCCGTGCGCACGGAACGGTCCTGCCGCGCCACACGACTCACAAAGGCCATCATCTCCTTCTCGCGGTCCGTGCCCTTGACCAACTCGGGCACCATGGGATGCTCCGCCGCCAGCGACATGAAGGTCACGCCGTAGAGGGTATCGGGCCGCGTGGTGAAGATAGGCAGTTCATCGTCAGAATCGGCCACCTGGAAATTCACCTGGCAACCTTCGCTGCGGCCAATCCAGTTTTCCTGCATGGTCCGCACGTTTTCCGGCCAGCCGTCCAGCGTTTTGAGATCGTCCAGCAATTCCTGGGCATAGTCGGTGATCTTGAAAAACCACTGCTCCAACTGTTTCAACTCCACCGCCGTTTCCTCATGCCGCCAGCAGACACCATCCTGGACCTGCTCGTTGGCCAGCACCGTCTGGCAATCGGGACACCAGTTCACGGCGGCCGACTTGCGATAAACCAGGCCCTTTTCCAGCATCTTCAGGAATATCCACTGGTTCCAGCGATAATAATCAGGCCGGCAGGTGGGCGTCAGCCGGTCCCAGTCGTAGGAATACCCCATGGCCTTGAGCGACTCGATCATACTGGCAATACAGGACTCGGTGAAGTCACGGGCATTGACCGTGGTATCATTCTGTCCGGCAGCCTTAATGGCGGCGTTTTCCGCAGGCAGGCCCAACGCGTCAAAACCAACGGGGTACATGACATTATAATCCCGCATACGCATATAGCGGGCCAGCGTATCTCCGATTGTATAATTCCGCACGTGGCCCATGTGGAGTTTGCCGCTGGGATAAGAAAACATTTCAAGCACGTAATACTTCTCGCGGGGGTCGTCATCCCGTGTTTTGTGCAGTTCTTTTTCTTCCCAGAATTTCTGCCAATGGGCATCCTGAGTGGTGTGTGGATAAAACTGGCTTTGCTGGTCCGTCATTTTGATTCCTCTTTCTAGTGCTGTCTCATCATTTTCAAGCACTTCGGTTTAGCGTATTACGCGGCAAATATCCATTAAAAAACCCGCCTGGAGAGAACCAAGCGGGCAAAATCTTGTCGGATTTATCGAAATCGGCGCGCTCAATTCCCCTTGCTCTGCCCCACAAGGAGCAGACCCGTAAGTCGGAGGAGATTGAGATTCAAGGCGCGACGCATGATATGTGCTTTCTAAAAACCGGGATAGATCAGACTGCCGGATCTTTCCATAACTTTAATATAGGCGGGGGAACCCATGCTGTCAAGACGGCATATTCTTTATCCACTATTCGCTTGACTGACATCCCCCACATGGCTATTACTATTGCAGAATAAGAAGAACGTTCATTGCGTTATTAAATGATTGTCACAGAATCTTTCGAAGATTTATTTCGGGAAGAGGGTGCAGTATACCCAGACAACACTCCCCTTCCCTGCCGGGCGAACTACAAGCAATCGTCTGTATGCAGCCAAAGGAGACAGAAGATATCGCGATATTCTGGGGCAAAATATCAATCGAAGTGAGACACCAAAAAAGGAGATAAATATGGACATCCAAATGCTTACGCAATTCTTCATGTGGTGCACCCTTCTAAACTTCGTGTTTCTCATATTCTCATTCCTCTTTCTGGCCTTTGCAGGTGGTTTTGTTTACCGGATACACAGCAAGTGGTTCCCCATGTCGAGAGAAACATTCAACATCCTCGTCTATTCTTTCCTGGCGGCCCATAAAATCCTATGGGTGGTATTCAATCTCGTGCCCTGGATATCCCTGAACATTATCAGATAAGGAAAAGCGCTCAGTTAAATCCGGAAACATCGGTCTAAGAGATGGATCGTTAAGCGTCCAACAAGCCAGTAGCGAAACTCGAACTACGGCAGGCAGATCGCTTAGCAATACAATAAAATACAATGGCGGGAGGAGATAGCATGCAGTACGAAATTTTGGACGTTTTTGGTCATTTGCTTTTAACGCTGGCTATGCTGCTGGTGGTGGTGCTAATCGCCAGATCGGTCGTGGCAGGCACCAAGTATTCCCCCATTCTCATTATTGTTGTTTTCGGCCTGTCACTGGGGGTCATCCTCGAGATTTCCGGACTCGCCACAGCCGGCCTGGGCGAGTTCCCGATTATCGGACTGACAGCGGGGACGACTATTATTGCCCTTATCGCCACCTTCTTTGTGGGTGGGCAGAAGTTACGCAATACCTTCTGGAAAACCAAGCCGCCGAAAAAAGATGACGTGATTCTGAATCATGAAGAAGTCATCCTCGGAACCCAGGGCACGCAGCTCGTTTTTCTGGTCCGCGCTTTCTTTATCCTGATTGGTGTTTTGTCATCATATCGAATCATTTATCCACCGGGCGCGGAGCTGGATAACGCCTATCCCCTGCTTGCCTTTTTCGGCTATGCGGCGGCCATTATCCTGATAGACAGCAAGGCCAAAATTGATAACAAACGCCATTATCTGGGCCGCGGACTGGTAGAACTGTTTGCGATCCTTGTCGTTCTTGTGCTGGGAAAAGAAATCTCCAACTATGTCCGACCCATTATTGCCTTGCCCCAAATCTTTTTTGCCATGCTTATCTCAAGCAGCTTGGGCTTCATATTCAGCAACTGGCGCGCCGGCCCTACCATCCGGGCTCTGCTCTTCGGAGGCATCCCCATGGTCCTGGCGGGAGTGTTTATAATGGGCGGAACCCGCCTGCTGCAATCCTTCGCCCTTGAGGGCATGGTCCAGGTCATGGCTTATGGCTTTTTCGGACAGGTGTTCTGGATGTTTGTGGGCATCGCCCTTCTTGTGTTCCTTGGCAAATCCAACAATGTCGATATCCTGGCGCCCGGGATGGCCGGCAGCTTGTCCCACAGCGGACTAACCGGTGCCTGTACGGCCGGAGACATCGGAGAAGTCGCCAAGGAACGCGCCCCCGTCATGATCAACATCCCCTTTTTCGGTCATATCTTTGTGTTCACCATCCTGGCCATGAGCGTTACGCGCGGCAGTCTGCTCACCATTCCCGCCCTCCTGGTGGTAGCCCTGGGAGGTGGCTTAACGTGGTGGTCCCTGCGGACGCTTCGCAATGCCCGGGGGCTGGAAAAGGAAGAAATCAAAGGCCTCATTTTGTTTTCCATCGGCTGGCAGGTCGTCGCCGTCTTTGGCGGTTTCAGCATGCTGCATTTTGCCGGCATGGATTTGGAAAGCGCCGCCATGGCAAACAGCAGCGCCATCTCCCATTTCGGGCTCTTCGCCGCCATACAGGATGGCATGTTTGACAGCGTCAACGCCTCCTACTCCAGCGCCGGCTTGATCTCCTTCATTTTCGCCATGCCCTTTCTGATCCATCCCTTCGTATTTGGCATGTTCGGCAAAGCCATGTCCAGCGGCGGAAAAATGCCCCCAAAAATCCTGGCCGGCCTGGCGATCAGCGGAATCATTGGTGTGCTGCTAACCTTGATTCTCTTGTGACAAATAGATGGTCAACGGAGCAACTCGTCCGCCTGTTCTGATCGGGTCTCCGGGCCCAGGCGCCTGGTCCCGGCTTCATAACGGAGAGGGTCCCCGACCGGTCGGGCATCCAGTCGGGGACCCGGGGAACAGACGCTATTGATAGCGTCCTTGCAGGAGGGAAAAGGCAACTCCATCAACATGAACCAAGTGATGGAGTGCTCTCCATTTTTGACGCACATGGTGCGCCAAACCTGTATATTTCTTTTTTGCCTGGCTCGATTTCCAAAGGGCAATGCCGCCCACAACAGAAAAGGGGATAACTGCGGAAGGATCTTTCCGCATCAGCCATAACCCAAGCATTGATGCGATGAGACTGCATTTATCGCTTAGGTAGATGCATCGACACTATGATATTACGCGATGATCAGGATGTCGTGTAAAAGAGGTATCAGGATTTTGCTGATTTTGAATGTAAGGGTATCCATTACAGTCGAACCACCAAGCGCAAAATACTCGAAATGCCTTTGCGGCCATCTGCCGGGAATTGTTAGTATGGCTGGAGTTTTGATTGGAAACTTGTGTCATGAACTTTGAAAATAAAAAAGACCATATCGACTGTCTGGTATCGGCGGCGACGATTATCCAGGATGCGGACCGCTTGCTCCTGGACGGAGCGATGCAATTGCACCGGGGCCGGATTGTGCGAATCGGCCGACGCAGCGACTTTCCGGTCAAGCCCGACATGCCTGTATATGATTTCGGAGACGCCGTGCTTTTTCCCGGTCTGGTGAATGCCCATGTCCACCTGGAATATGGCGGGCTTATGGGACAGATTAAGCCGGGGCCCTTTGTCGATTGGCTGCCACAGATTATCGCGGCACGATCAAAACTGGAGAGCCGACAAATTCAAAAGGATATTGCCGACGGCATTCGAATGCTTGTCGAGGGTGGCGTGACCACACTGGCGGACATCGCGTCCTTCGATCTTTCCACGCCCTGGCTGGAGCAGGCGGGTATGCGATATATTTGTTTTCTGGAAGTGATAAATCTGGCTCCGCCGCCTTATGATGATTTTATCAAAGCACTCCATGGCAGGATGGAACGGCAGGCATCCGGCCCCCTGGGGCAAATCGGTCTGTCGCCCCATGCCCCCTATTCCGTCTCGGCGGGCTTGATGGAATGCCTGCGACGCCAGATGCATTTCGGGCGGGATATTCCCTTTGCCATGCACGTGGCGGAATTCCCGGAAGAGATCGAGTTCCTGGCCCATCGCTCAGGCCCCCTTGCCCGTTTCTTCCGCGAAATGCCGCATCCGCAATGGGAATATATTCAAAAAGAAAGCTGGCTGGCAAAAAGCCCGATGGAATTTCTGAATCTGGGTCGGCCCTTTGGAAGCGTCGGCGACCTGGCTATTCACGGCAATTACCTGGATGAAGAAGCCATTGCGAAACTTGCCGCCGAAGGACGGACAAGCCTGGTGATTTGTCCGGGCACGCGCCTGCATCATGGCGTCGATGCGCCGGGACCGAAATGGGCACAGAAACACGAACTGCCACTGGCGCTGGGAACGGACAGTCTGGCTTCGAATAATGTGCTGAGTATATGGGAAGAAATGAGCCGTAGCCTGGAATGCATCCCGCAATGGTCCGCGCGGGACGCCTTTGACGCCGCTACGGCAGGCGGGGCGCGGGCCTTGGGCATGCGTGGCCGGATCGGGCGCCTGCTGCCGAACTACGAGGCCGATTTCGTCGCTGCCGAAAAACCAGAGGGCATGGAACTGGAAAACAGCCCCGAGCCTTTGCTGGAAAGATGGATCGGGGAAGGGAAAGCACCAGAGGCACGTGACATTTGGGTCTGCGGCAAGTCTCTTCAGGAAAGGCCCTTTTTCCGGCGCAAGGAAGAGGATCCGGCATAGTCTTCACCCGAAGTGTTTATCCCTCGGCGGCAGAGGGAATTTCGTCGCTCATGCTGTCTTCAATCATCAGGTCTTTGATCTTGAATTCCAGCGCCCGATTATAATGACTCATATAAATGGAACCCACGACGCTGAATCGGGGATTGTGCAGGAGCAATTCGCGCGTTTTCTCGATGTGGGGGCAGCGAAACCAGATGGCGTTTATAACGCGGCTTTCCACCAGGGTCTTGCCATTTCCGGCGGGCAAGTCCTGGCGCAGCTGGAGTTTCAGGTGGTTTTTTCCGACAATAGTCAGCGTTCTGTCGGAAACGATGGAGCAGCCCTTGAGCATAATCAGGGGAAAGGGGTTTTCCTGACCAAAGGGGCGCAATGCGGCAAAGTGCTCGAGCAGCACGGGAGACAAGTCATTAATATGGGCCTGGGCGCTTATGAATAACGGGCGGCGCTGGATATCCTCATCGTTTTGCCGGTCATATTCTTCGATCAGTTTTTGCCTGAAATCATCAACCACCTGACTTTCATAGCTGCCGTGAAACTGGATATTGAAGCCGGCAGCCATCTGGTGTCCGCCGTACTTATCCAGATAATCCTCGCAACGGCACAGGGCCTTATAAAGATCGAAAGACCCGCAACTCCGCCCCGATCCCTTGCCAATGGGTTCCTCATTTTCTTCATCCCGCATCCCGATAACGAGGGCCGGTTTTCCATAGAGGTCAATCAGGCGCGAAGCCACAATACCCAGAACCCCTTTGTAAGATATTTCCTCATGAGCAACGATTTCCGTCATGGGAATCTCAACGACAAGAACCGGCTCATCCTTGCACTGGCTGCGTTCTTCTTCAATATACCGAATGGCATACTCCCGCGCCTTTTTCTCCCACTCCCGGCGTTTCTGATTATACTCGTTCAGGAGCGTGGCCAGCGCCTCGGCGCGACCACCATCTTCCGTAACGAGCAGCTTGTAGGCATCGAGCACATTACCGGTACGTCCGGCGGCATTGAGCCGCGGCGCGATGATATGGCCAATGTCGTCTTCCGTTATAGCCTGTCCGGCACGTAAGGGAGCCCGGGCGGTGGGATAACTGTCTCCGGAATCATCGGTCAGTTTCTGGATCAGTTTGATCAGCCCGAGACAGGGAAATTCCGACTTTCCTTGGAGCATATCGTTTAAGACCTTAAGGCCATGGTGCACCAGAATCCGGTTTTCATCACGCAGGGGCATCACATCGGCCACCGTCCCCAGGGCCACCAGGTAAAGGTGCGATATGAGAAAACGGTTTCTTTCGCGGCTGTCCATATCCAAATGCCGCACCAGCCCGCAGGCGACCTTGAAAGCGACGGCCACCCCGCTCAGATCGGGAAAGGGATAATCACAGTCGTCGCGATGGGGATTAACCACGGCCACGGCTTCGGGTAATTCCGGGCCCGGGCGATGGTGATCGGTGATGATAACGTCAATGCCGTACTTTTCCCGGGCATAGGTAATTTCTTCGCAACATCCGATTCCGTTATCCGTCGTGATGATCAGCTGGGTTCCGCGCTTATGTAAATCGTCAATCCCTTCCGGGCTCAGGCCATAACTTTCTTCCAGACGATCCGGCACATAATAATATACCTCATCCAGACCGGCCCATTTGAAAAGCCGCACAAAAAAGGCCGTCGCCGTCAGTCCGTCCACATCGTAATCCCCGAAGATAGCCACAGCCTGTTTCTCACGGATTGCCGTGGCAAGCCGCTCGACCGCCTTGTCCATGTCACGCATCAGAAAAGGATCGTGCAGGTTCATGAGAGAAGGCGATAAATAGGCATCCACCTCCTCCTGGCAAAACAGCTGCCGCGCTTCCAGCAACTGGCTCAGCAGAGAATTGATGGGCATGCCCTGAATACGTATAGAAGGATCCGGCGGCTCAGACGCCGGTTTGGGAAAAGTCCAGGTATATCGAGGCAAGTAGTCTTTATCTCTCATCGCTGTCACTTTATTTAGTTTAGAGTGGGGTCATAAAAAAGTCAATCCCGATTTCTCGGGGCGCGAGGCTCCCTTGATC
>CAYWYC010000002.1:0-56913 GCA_964462565.1 uncultured Candidatus Sumerlaeota bacterium
CAGCATAAATATACAGATGATTCTTGCAGGCATGGGATCTCCTGTTTGTAGTAAGACCCGTAAGGGCCGTCGTCCGGAGCAGAAATTTCCAGGATGATGAATGGATTCCATGCATCCCGACGCCCTTCACGGGGATGACTACGAACACGCAAGCAGAGATAATGCCTCTCCTCTATTGCTTGCCCACTTATGTTACGGTCCCCAAGATTAATATTCCTTGAAGCATAAGGGAAACCCTTACAGGCTTCCAATTATGTGCTGCTGGAAAATTCGTTTTCTCAGGCGGCCACTTCTTTTGGGGTAAGCGGGGGAGACTTGGGTGGCGATTTGGGACTGCTTGAGCGGATGATGTAATCCAGAATGATCGGTCCGAGCTCGATATTCTGACGCAAAACGCCTTCCAGGCCGAATCGTGGGTTGAATTCGAGAAGGTAGTAAAATCCGTCCACGTCGGCAACGTCGAAGCCTGCATGATTGATTTCCAATCGCCTGGCCACATCCTCAACCAGATCCAAAGCACCCTGGGGTATATTTCCGAAGCGGATGACGCCTCCCTGGGAAACGTTGTTATGGAAGCATCCTTTCCGGGCTTCGCGCCAATAGGCCGTTACGATCCTGTCGCCGATCCACACGATTCGCATGTCGCGTTTGATGGGTAGATATTCCTGAACATAGAGGACATCGTTGCGGCCGCAGTATTGTTCCCAGTCGTCAAAGTTCTGGATAAGGTGGACGCCATAGCCCTGGGCATTGCGCACTTCCTTGGCAACAAAGGGGAAGTAGAAGGTGTCCAGGATTTCTTCGGCATGGACGGGGGTGTTCGAAAGGATGCGCGTCTCCGGGGTGGCGTCGGGTCGTACCATCCAGAAAGCCCGAGTCATTTCAATTTTGTCATGGCCCATCAGGAAAGTGGGGAGATTTGGAAAAACCGGCTTTTTCAGACCATAGCAGAGGGCGTTGAGTTGCCAGTATTCGGGAAAGAGGATATAGTCCGCATCCTGCAGGAGTTGCCTTTCCTGATACATCATTTCGGGTTTTATGTAACGGGTGTCGGGGATTCCGCTGGATCGATGTGGATCAAAACTGACAAAACGAAAAAGTTTCTGGGGCATATTTCTTCATCACCGGTTTGGAACCGGTTCTATTAGCGAATTCTTGCATCGCCAAAAAAAGGCATCGGATTATGCTTATTTTTGCGTAATCAGTCAAGCGAATAGTGCTATTGCAAAAAAAACAGTGGTTGCACAATGCTTATCTATGTCGTCTTGTTGCATCTGTGGCCTGCAAAAATTTCACACTGAAGAATGATAAAGCCCTTGCCGATAAAGATAACAGTATAGAATGAATAGTGGGCGCAACTCGCGCCATTTTATCTAATCTTCGTTTAGCGGAAATGTCATGTATCAGCTGGAAGGTAAGTACCAAGAACTGCTGACGACGGAAGAAAATGCCGTTATCCTGGTGGATACCAACCATTGGACGATCCTGGATGTCAACCCCATGGCCGAGAAGATGTATGGCTTCAGTCGTCGGGATCTTTTGCGAATGGGCGTGCGGGAACTGGCGGCGAATCCCTCGTTTATGGAAGAGGCCTTGGTTAAGCGTCAGATTATTATTTCGGAAATCACCAATCGCAGGAAATCAGGAGAAGAATTTCCGGTTCAGGCGATCTGTAATTATTTTCGGGTGAATGCCGAAGATTTGATGATCATGATTGTGATCGACCTGGAAAGCCGGAGAAAAGCCGAGGAGGAAATCCGGCGCTACCAGCTGCAGCTCGAGACCAGCAATCGGGTCAGTCAGGCTTTTCTGACCACGCTGGACGATGCCGTTTTTCAGGAAGTGCTGGAGATTTTGCAGGAAGCGCTGGGCAGTCCGATAGGCTTTTTTGGCTATATCGATGAAGAGGGGCAACTGGTCTGTCCGTCCATGTCCGAGGGCGTTTACGATCAATGCGATATGGAAGACCGAAGCCTGGTTTTTCCGCCGGATAGTTGGGCCGGTATTTGGGGCAGGAGTCTTCGGGAGAAAAAGGCGCTGCTTTCTAATGGCTCGTTGCATCCTCCGGAGGGGCGCCTGCCGCTGGAGAGGGCCATTGTGGCGCCCTTGCTGCATCAGGATCAGTTGGTGGGGCAGTTTTGTCTGGCCAATGCTTCGCGGGATTATTCGGAAGAGGATCTCCGTTTTCTGGAAAATATTGCGAACCAGGTCGCTCCCGTCCTTTATATGCGGCTGGAAACGATGCGCTACAATCGCGAGCGGGAAATGCAGATGCAGGAACGGGTGGCGCTGGAAGAGCAATTGCGCCAGGCCCAGAAGATGGAGGCCATCGGGACGCTGGCCGGTGGGATTGCTCATGACTTTAACAATATTCTGAGCGCGGTGCTTGGTTATGCTGATCTTGCCTTTCAGGACACCAAGGGCAATACCGACGCGCGGTCGAGTATATCGGAAGTGTTGAAGGCCGGCAGGCGCGCCCGGGATCTGGTGGGCCAGATTCTGGCTTTCAGCCGTCAGACGGAACAGGAAAAACGTCCTCTCCGGCTGCAGCCTTTGCTCAAAGAAGCAGTGAAACTTTTGCGGGGTTCCATCCCTTCCACGATTGACATTCACATGGACATATCCCGGGATTGCGGAACCGTCATGGCCGATCCCACGGGTATTCACCAGATTGTGATGAACCTGTGCACAAATGCCTATCAGGCGATGGCTGAATTTGCCCAGCATCCCGACCGAAGCAAGCGCAACTGCAAACTGGAATTGAGCCTGAAGCAAAAATATGTCGGCGAGAAGGAAGCCGAAGAGCATATCGACCTGAGTAGCCGGGCCTATGCGGTTTTGACGATTCAGGATACGGGCAAAGGCATGAGCCCGGAATTGCTCTCGAAGATTTTTGTCCCCTACTTCACGACCAAGCAGAAGGAAGAAGGCACGGGCCTCGGCCTTTCGGTGGTGCATAGTATTGTGAAGGCCCACGACGGCGCTATCACAGTCAGCAGTGCGCCCGATAAAGGCTCGCGCTTTGATATCTATTTGCCGCTTTCGGAAAAGCCCCAGCAAGCGGCTCCTGTATCGGGAAAAAACAGTCTGCCCGTGGGCACTGAAACCATATTGCTGGTGGATGACGAAGAACCCATTATCCAGGTGGGCCGGCTTTCTCTGGAGCGTCTTGGCTACAAGGTGACGGCTGCGGAAAGTGGTCCCGAGGCTTTGGAATATTTTGGCGCGAATCCTGAAAAATATGACGCGGTCATCACTGATCTGACCATGCCCCGCATGACGGGCCTGGAATTAGCCGAAAAACTCCTCGCAATTCGCCCCGATATCCCTATCATATTATGCACGGGTTTCAGCGAAGCGGTGACGCCGGAAGATATCCGGGCCGCCGGCATTCGGGAGATCTCACTGAAGCCGATTATTGCGCGGAAGCTGGCCCAGACGATCCGCGAAATTGTCGATTCTCCTGAAAAGGTTTCGTCCTGAGCAAAGTGTTTTGATTTCATCCGGCGAACTCCCCGTTTTCCTGTAATACCCCTTAACCTGTTTGCCGCTCTGCCATGTGCAGAATTTCCGGCTGGACATGGATCCTGTATGCACGGAGACTCGCGTTCTATTTCATCCTCTCCACGTCGGAACCCGTCACGGTTTCGGGTCGACCGACCCATCGACGTGGTCTTGGTGGGGGAAGCCCATGCATTGCATCATATCCGGCGCAAGGAATACGCCGAACGCCCCTTGCGGGTTTCCGCCATTCTGAAGGGACTGGAGCGGATCGATGTAAGTTGGCATGCTTCGCGGGAATATTCCCTGGATCCCATACGGGAGGTGCATGACGGAGGCATGGTGGACTTTCTGGAAAAGGCGGCCCGGCGTCTGGCGGACGGCGTGCATCTGTATCCCGAAGCCTTTCCGCTTCCTTCGCAGCGACGCTCTCCCAAGTCCTGGGAATTTCAGTTGGGTTTTTATTGCAACGATGCCTTTACCCCGGTGACCAATCGGGTTTTTCATATCGCCCGGCAGTCGGTGCATTGCGCGATGACCGGGGCCGATCTGATCCTGGAGGGATCGCCCCTTGCGTACAGCCTGTGCCGGCCACCAGGGCATCATACGACGCGGGGGATTTTCGGTGGATATTGCTACCTGAACAACACGGCCATTGCCGCCCATTATCTTTCGCAAAAGGGCAAGGTTGCCATTGTGGATCTGGACTATCACCACGGCAACGGCACACAGGATATTTTTTATCATCGGGGCGATGTGTTTTTTGCGTCGATCCATGGGCATCCCGATTTTTCCTATCCCTATTTTGCGGGTTACGCGAATGAGCGGGGAGAAGGCGAGGGACGGGGCCGGAACCGGAATTTTCCCTTGCAGTCGGGCATTGGCGACGGGGAGTATCAGGCGGCGCTGGAGAAGACATGTGTGGCGATCCGCCGCTTCCGCCCGAAGTATCTGGTGGTTTCTTTGGGGCTGGATATCATGCGGGGCGATCAGGAAGGCACCTTTCTGGTGACGGCTGCGGGTATGCGTGAGATCGGGGCCATGCTGCACGAAATCGGCGTGCCGACGCTGGTGATCCAGGAGGGAGGCTATGCCCTGAATAACCTGAGGCGCGGGGCGGTGGCTTTTCTGGGTGGTCTGGGTGGAGCCAAATAAATCAGGAGCGAGAGGCATGAACAGCAAAGAACGTTATATGGCGATGGTGCGGGGGAAGGAAGTGGATTTTATTCCGCGTATTCCGATTGTGATGCAATTTGCGGCGGAGTATATCGGTTCGAACTATGGAAAACTGGCTTCCGATTATCGGACGCTGGTCCAGGCGAATGTGGCCTGCGCGAAGGACTTTGGCTTCGACCAGCTCAGTCTGATATCCGACCCTTATCGGGAGACCCAGGGCTTTGGCGGCAAGGTGGAGTATATTCCCGATGGCGTTCCGCGGTGCACGGCTCCCCTGGAAAATTCGAAAGATCTGGCCGACCTGAAGCGTCCCGATCCGCAGACTTCCGAGCGCATGCGGGATCGCCTGGATGGGGCCTGCGCATACGCGAAGGACTACGGGCAGGAATACAGCATCATGGGCTGGGTGGAAGGTCCCGCGGCGGAAGCGGCGGATTTGCGGGGCGTGATGAATTTTCTGATGGACGTGATGGATGATGAAGGTTTTGTGGAGGCGCTGATGGATCGTTGTCTGGAGACGGCTATCGAATTCGCCCGTGCCCAGATTCTGGCGGGATGCGACACCATTGGAATAGGCGACGCCATCGCGAGCCAGTTGTCGCCTGATATTTATGAAAAAATGGTCCAGCCGCGAGAAGCCAAACTGGTCGAGGCGATCCAGTCGGCAGGCGGCATCGCGCGGCTCCATATCTGTGGAAACATCACGCACCTGCTTCCGGGCATTGCCGAAATGGGCGTGGATATTCTGGATGTGGACCACATGGTGGACATGGCTGCCGCGCGTGAAGCCGTTGGGGGCGATTGCGTCCTGGCCGGAAATCTGGACCCCGTGGAAGCCGTCAAAAACGGTGCGCCGGAAGGCATTCGGGCGGCGGTGCGTGAGATAGTGGAAACCGTCGGCTTGCCCTGTATGGTCAACGCCGGATGCGAAATTCCATCAGGTACGCCGGAAGCAAACTTGAAGGCCCTGTGCGAGCCTCTGATGGTGGAAAATCTGTCCTGATCTGGTTCAGGCCCGGGTGCGGTTTTTAATAACCACGAAATACACGAACCACACGAAAAAAGTCGGACCGTTGTGCTATCTGCGGATCAGGGCGCACCAGTCCTTGTGATGGTCTTCTGCGCCTTATCAATGTCTGTTTGTTAGTTCGATTGCCATTGCGATTGCTTGGGCGAGTGCGATACTATCACCTTCGTTATGAGTGCCGCTCGCAAAGATACTTCCTCCCCGTCTTCCTCCGGCAAGGACCAGACCCTTTTTGCCAACGTAGCGGTGAACCTGCCGATTTATCAGACCTATACCTATCGCGTGCCCGCGAAGTTGCAGGAACAGGTGGGAGCAGGCTCCATGGTGGAAGTGCCTGTGCTGAACCGGAAGGAGCAGGGGGTAGTGGTGGGGCTTTCGGACAAGGCCGACATACCGGTAAAGCGGATCAAATACATCAAGGAAGTCCTGACGCCGGACTACCGGATCAGCGCCGAACTGCTGCACCTGGCCGGATGGATGGGGGAATATTATCTGGGGAGCCTGGGCGAGACGCTGGCCTGCATCAGTTTCTTCGGTCTGCGGCATCTGGGGCCTGCCACCGAACGGCGGCTGGTACTGGCGGAACCGGAGCGTGAGGATATGGTCCATGCGCGTGACGGAAGCAAGTTGACCCCGCGCCAGCGCGAGATCGCCCAATCTTTCCTGAAGCATTCCAACAAGGCCGTGACGCGCGCGGAACTGATGCGTCGCGAGAAGTGCTCCGCCGGAATTATCAATACACTGCTGCAAAAGGGGGTGTTGGTAGAGCAGGAGGTGGAGCGGGTGCGGGTGGACCCCTACCACGCGCCGGGAACTTCGGCTTCGCCCTACAATCTGACGGATGAGCAGGCCGACGCGCACCGGGCGATCAGTGAAGCCATCGATGCCGAACGTTTCGAGGTGTTCATGCTCTATGGCATCACGGGCAGCGGCAAGACGGAGATATACCTGCAATGCATCGACCGGGTCCTGCAAAAAGGACAGCAGGCGATTGCGCTGGTGCCGGAGATTTCGTTGACCCCCCAGGCGGTGGAGCGTTTTCGCGCACGATTCGGGATGCAGGTGGGCGTTTATCATTCGCGCATGACGCCCGCGGAAAAACTGGACCTCTGGAAGCGGATCGACCGGGGCCAGGTGAATGTGCTGATCGGAGCACGGTCGGCGGTATTCGCGCCTTTTGAACGGCTGGGGCTTGTGGTGGTGGATGAAGAGCATGAGCACACCTACAAGCAGGCGGAGCCGGCTCCCCGCTATCATGCCCGCGACGTGGGTATCTGGCGGGCGCGTCAGTCGGGTATTCCGGTCATCCTGGGCAGTGCGACGCCTTCGCTGGAAAGTGTGTACAATTGCCAGGTGGAAAAATATCGCATGCTGCAACTGAGTCAGCGCGTCGGCAACGCCAAGCTTCCCGACATCCGCTTGATCGACATGGGCAGCCAGGTGCGCGAAGAAGGCGAGACGGGGCTGGTTTCGTCGGCCCTGCGCCAGGCAATCGAGGCACGGCTCGAAAGGGGCGAGCAGTCGATCCTTTTCCTGAACCGGCGCGGCTTTTCGAACTTCATGCTCTGCATGTCGTGCAAGACGCCGATCCGATGCAACCATTGCGATGTGGTGATGACGTGGCACAAGGCGATCCAAAAACTGGTCTGCCACTTTTGCGGGGCCATGCAACCCCGCCCCCTGATCTGTCCAGAATGCGGCGAAGGCGAACCGGCGGAAATGGGCGCGGGAACCCAGCGGATCGAGGAGGAGGTTTGCCGCATCTATCCCGAGGCGCGCGTGCTGCGGGTGGACCTGGATACGGCCGGCGGACGGCATGGCTTCATCAATGTATGGGACAAAATCGAGAAGGGGGATTATGACATCCTGCTGGGAACGCAGATGATCGCCAAGGGCCTGCACCTGGAAAATGTGACGCTGGTGGGGGTGATCTCGGCGGATCATATGCTTTTCATGCCGGACTTCCGGTCGGCGGAGCGCACCTTTGCCATGCTGACGCAGGTGGCGGGCCGCGCCGGGCGGATGCTGCGCCGGGGCGAGGTATTGATCCAGTCCTACATCCCGCACCACTACGCCATCCAGCGGGCCATCCAGCACGACACGGAAGGCTTCTGGAAGCAGGAAATGCATATTCGCGAGATGATGGGTTTTCCGCCGTATTGCCGTTTTCTGCTGGTGCGGATGCTGGCCGACAAGGAAGACCAGGTGCGATCCAGCGCCCAGCGCCTGGCCGCCATCCTGCGCGAGGCATGTGCCCGGGGGAATCGCTTTCGTCCCGTGAAAATCTACGGCCCCGCGCCGTCGCCCATCTCACGCCTGCGCGACAAGTATCGCTGGCAGATTGTCCTGAGCGACACGAAACCCTCGCGCCTGCGCGGCCTGCTGGAACTGGCGCTGGACCGTTTGTCGAAAGAAAAAGGACACAGCCGCACGCAGATTATACTCGACATGGATCCCATGGACTTGCTTTGATAGCGTGAGAAAAGGGCGGCACAAGCCACGGGGAACGATATATGCATCTTGAGCATTTGCAGGTGGAAAAATTCCGTTGTCTCGATTCCTTTGAGCAGGAGTTGCCCAAGGGGCGCATCCTGATCGAAGGCAATAATGCCAGCGGAAAGACCACCCTCCTCGAAGCCATCTACTACCTCGTGACGGGGCGTTCCTTTCGTACGCGCTATGATAACGACTGCATCCCCTGGGACGCGCCGGGTGACACGCTGAGCCTGATCCGGGGCAAGGCGCGACGGGCGAATGGCGATACCTGCCGCCTGGGTGTGACGCTGGGGACGGGCCTGAAGGCGGTGCGGATCGATGGAAAGCCCCTCAAACAACTCGCCGGACTCTGGGGCAAACTGCGGGCCGTGCTTTTTACGCCGGACGACCTGCAGCTGATCAAGGGCGCTCCGGGTGAGCGGCGACGCTACCTGGACGTGGCGCTGAGCCAGATCGATCCGAACTATATTTTTTATCTCCAGCGCTATAACCATGCCATGCGCCAGCGCAATGCCCTGCTCAAGCGCACGGACCTGACCGACCGTCAGATGCACCAGAACGTGGCGCCCTGGGATGACCAGCTGGCCGAAAACGGCGCGCCCGTCATGAAGGCCCGCCATGATTTTATCATGGCCCTGGAGCCGCGCGCCGCACAGATTTACTGGCAGATCGTGGCCCATACGGCCGATTCCAAAGACCGTGCCGATGAGGTGCTCCACCTGCAATACCAGAGTTCCATCAAGATGCGCCTGCCCGATGACCTGGACAAGATTCGCGCGAATATTCTTAAGCACCTGGGCGAAAGCACCTACGAAGACCGGAGGCGTGGACAGACCGGGGTCGGTCCGCATCGGGATGACATGGGGGTGTTACTGAGCAGAAAGCCGACGCGCGACTTTGGCTCGCAGGGACAAATCCGCTCCGCCGTTCTGGCCCTGACGCTGGCCGAGATCGAAGAGATGGAAAGCCGCACGGGTGAAGCACCGCTCGTGTTGCTGGATGACCTGGCCTCGGAACTGGACCCCCTGCGCAAGGCCAAACTCCTGGAATTGCTCCAGCCCCACTGGCAGAATTTCATGACCACCACCCGCCGCTCCGACTTCCCCGACGCCGACGCCTTCGATCTGGTGATCACGCTTCCTTGAAATTATAAAGTGCCAGCGTTTCGAAATTGCGAGCCGTCTGACTAGTCCGGCTAGCCGGACTAGTCAGACACCCAAGTCACTCCACCGCTTCCACTTTGATGCCGGTGAGGAGCGGCGGGATTGAATTGACGGCGTTTCCACCGACCCGTCCGACAAACCACCTTTACGCGGCATCGCCCTATCGCGCGTCCTTCACCAGTCGGCCCAGAATTTCCAGGGCTTCCATGGGGGTGATGTGGTCGGTGTTCATGTTGCGGAGGCGTTCGAGGACTGGATGGTCGAGTCCGTCGAAGAGGCTGAGTTGGACCATACCGTCGTCGGCTTCCACTTTGACTTTGCGGTCGGGCGGTGGGCCTCCGGCCTTGGGGCTGTGGCCGAACTCGAGCTGGTGCAGGATTGACTGTGCCCGTTCGATCACCGACGGCGGCAGACCCGCCACCTTTCCCGCGTAGATACCGTAGGAGTGGTCGGTGCTGCCCTTTACGATCTGGTAGAGGAAGGTGATGTCGCCGCCTTTTTCAAGCACGGCCACGTTATAATTGCGCACGCGGTGCAGTTCGTTTTCCAGGTCGGTGAGTTCGTGATAGTGGGTGGCGAAGAGGGTTTTTGGTCGTCGTCCTTCGGTGGAATGCAGATATTCCACCACGGCCCATGCAATGCTGAGGCCGTCATAGGTCGATGTGCCGCGTCCGATTTCGTCGAGGATCACCAGGCTGCGGTCGGTGGCGTTGTTCAGGATGTTGGCGGTCTCACTCATTTCGACAAGGAAAGTGCTTTGTCCTCGCACGAGATAGTCCATGGCTCCGACGCGCGTAAAGATGCGATCTACGATTCCGATTTTGGCGCGGCTTGCGGGGATGAAACTGCCCATGTGGGCCATCAGCGTGAGTAGCGCCACCTGCCGGATAAAGGTGGACTTGCCAGCCATATTGGGTCCCGTGATCAGCAGCACCTGTTCGCCCGAGTTGGATAGTTTGACATCGTTGGGCACAAAGGGGCGGTCGCCCTGAAGCGCCTCGACCACGGGGTGGCGGCCTGCCGTGATTTCGATGGTGTCGCCGTCGTCCACCTCGGGCTTGATGTAGTTGCCTGCGATGGCCGCCTGGGCCAGCCCCGCGAGGCAGTCCAGCCGTGCGATGTTTTCCGCCAGTTGCTGGATGCTCCGCGTCATGGCCGCGCATTCGTCGCGGATTTCCTCGAAGAGTCGCGTTTCGATGGTCTGGATGCGCTCCTGCGCGTTCAGGATGACTTCTTCCTTTTCCTTCAGCTCCGGCGTGATATAGCGCTCCGCGTTGACGAGCGTCTGCTTGCGGATATAATGCTCGGGTACGCTGCCCACGTTGCCCTTGGATACCTCGATAAAAAAGCCAAAGACCTTGTTGTATTTAATCTTGAGATTCTGAATGCCCGTGCTTTGGATTTCGGCCTGACGCATCTGTTCCATCCAGTCGCTCGTGTTCTCGGCCAGTGCGCGGAGTTCGTCGAGTTCGGCGCTGTATCCCTCGCGGATGACGCCGCCGTCGCGGGCAGCGAATGGCGGGTTGTCCGTCAGGCTGCGGTCGAGCAGGCTGCGCAGCATGGGATGGGGATCGAGTTGCTTGCGCAGGCGGTCCAGCAATTTCGACGGCCAGGCGACCTCGCTGTCCCAGGGGGAATCGCGCACGACGGAAAGGTCTTCGTCTGCTTCATCGCGTCGCAGGGGCGGAGGTGTGAGGCATTGGATCAGCGGCTCCACCTGGTGCAGCGACTGACGCAGGGCCGTCAGGTCGCGCGGACCGGCCACACCCAGGCCGATACGGCTGATGATGCGCTCCAGGTCATGAATCTGGCGCAGGCACTCGTCCATGCTCGTGCGCAGCGTCGTATCTTCGTAAATGGCCTCCACGGCATTCAGGCGTTCGTGAATCGCCTCGGCCTTCTTCAACGGTTGCAGCATCCAGCCGCGCAGCATGCGCCCGCCCATGGCCGTGACCGTATGATCCAGCACACCCAGCAGCGTCGCCCGGCGATCGGCTCCCTGGATCGACTGCACCAGTTCCAGGCTTCGCTGTGTGGTAAAGTCCAGCACGAGATAATCGCTCGGGTTATAGACGCCCATGTGGTTGATGTGTCGCAGGGCTGAAAATTGCGTGTCGTGCAGGTACTGGATGAGGGCTCCGGCGGCTGCGATCGCGGCGGACATGCCATCGGCGCCATAGCCCTCCAGGCTCTGCACCTGAAACTGTTCCAGCAGCCGACGCCGGGCCGATTGCGCGTCATAGTCCGTATCGGGCAACCAGCTCACCGCCGTCTTGATCGTCGGGTCCAGCCATTCGCCCTCGCGGCTTCGCAGCGAATCGGGCAGCAGGATTTCCGCCGGTTGCAGGCGTCCGATTTCCGAAAAAATCTGCCGGGAAGCACCTTCCTCTTCAAACTCCGCCACCTCGAAGCTTCCGGTGGAAAGATCCGCCACCGCCAGGCCCCATCGCACGGGGGCATTTTTGCCGCGTCCGTCGCGCAGTTCGCAGGTCGATGCGAGAAAATTGTGCGCCTTGTCGTCCAGAATGTCCGACTCCAGGATCGTCCCCGGCGTCACAATGCGCACGACCTCGCGCTTGACGATGCCCTTGGCCTGCTTGGGGTCTTCCGTCTGGTCACAGATGGCCACCTTTTTTCCGGCGCGGATGAATTTGGCCAGATAGGGTTCGATCGAATGAAAAGGCACCCCGGCGAGAGGCATGTCCTTGCCATCGCCCCAGGGCCGTCGGGTCAGCGTGATGCCCAGCACATTGGCGGCCACCTTGGCGTCGTCGCCGAACATCTCGTAAAAGTCACCCATGCGAAACATCAATATATATTGCGGATACTTGGCCTTAATGGCGTTATACTGCCGCATCATGGGGGTGACTTTGCCGGCGCTGTCTGCCTTTTGCTTTGCCATATATCAATCGCGTTCGTTCGCTGAAAATAGCCAAACGGTATCCCAAAATCACTCCTACCGTCGGGTCAAGGGCGCTATTATTGAGGGCCGGCGTCAAGAACGCAAGGGCAATTTTTTGCAGGAAACAGTGGAAATCGACTTGCGCAAAGTCTTAAAGCATCCAGGGGCATTTTGAATGCAAAACGCGGTCACCGCCGCGTGGGCATTTATTTGAGGCGCTTTTGCTTGCCAGAAGGCGCATAGTCTTATATTCTTTTGGAAAAATCGGAAGGAGGCGGTCTGATGATACGGAAGGCTTTTGTCATGTCGGTGGATGCAGGTAAGGAGGAGGAGTACGAAAAGCGGCATAATCCCATCTGGGCGGAATTGGAAAAGACCCTGAAAGATCATGGCGCTCATAATTACTCCATTTTTTTGTTGCCGGAGACGCGGCAGCTTTTTGCTTATGTAGAAATCGAGGATGAGGCAAAGTGGGACGCGATTGCCGAAACCGACGTTTGCAAGCGCTGGTGGGCCTATATGGGGGACGTCATGCCTAGCAATCCCGATAACAGCCCCGTGGCGCAGGATCTGATCGAAGTGTTTCACATAGACTGAGGGCGAATCGTATGAGCCCTTTCGGCCTCACAGTCCTGGAGCGTTTTTATCGGCGCTATCCGCAGCTATTCCCCCTGGTGGCTATTACGATTGGGCTGCTCTTGTTGACTTCGGCTTTGAGCGTGACAGCGGGCCTGGGCCCCACTCGGTGTGGCTGGTGGGAGCCTTGTGAACTCGCGGCAGACGAGGGCGGCAATCTGATGAAGGGGGCTCTTTTGCTGGAGGGGTATCCGCTTTACGATGCTATCTGGAGCGACCAGCCACCGGTGCTGAGTTACTTGCTGGCGGGACTTTTTGCGGTTTTCGGTTCCTCTCTTCTGGCGGCGCGCCTGCTCATGCTCGCGTTTTCGGTGCTGTTGCTTTACGCGTTATTTCGCATCGCAAGAAGGCAGGCAGGGGCGATGGCGGCCATTTTTTCGGTATTCTTACTGGCCACCTGGTGGTTGTATGCCGAATTGAGCGTGACCGTGCTGATCGGTCTTCCGGCGATAGCCTTGGCTTTGCTGGCTCTCGATATGCTGCTCTTGTGGCGTGAGAAGGGCTCTGCCCCCTGGTTGCTTGTGCTTTCGGGCTTGCTTATGGGGCTTTCCATTACGACCAAATTCTTCACGGTGATTACGCTTCCGCTTTTTTTGTGTCTGCTTTTGGCGCCGCGGCAGAGGGGGAATCCTGCTGTCGGCTTTGCGCGGCGCATGGGGCTTGCCCTGGTATGGTTGATTCTTTTCACGGGGCCTTTTTCTCTGGTCTTGCTGGTTTATGGGCGGGAGGCCTTTGTGGCGCTTTTCGGGACGCATGTGGATGCGCGTACGACTGAAATAGCCGGAGAAGGCCTTGGGGAAAACCTGGCGATCCTGGGAAGATGGTTGCTTCGGGATATCCACATTCTGATTCTGGCGGCGATGCAGTTGGTCCTTCGGAATCAGCGCCGACGGGATTTCACGGTGTATTTACCTTGGATCTGGTTTTTTGTCTGTTTGGCGGTTTTTCTGTGGCACCGTCCTTTGTGGGGGCACCATTCGCTGCTGCTTTTTGTGCCCTTGGCCTGGCTGGGAGGGATTGGCGCGGAAGATCTGCGTCGTCTGATTATTCGAAAAGCGAGGGTTATCGGGCTGGAGCGGCGGGAGAGCCGATTGCGCAGATGGGCGCCCTGGCTTCTGGTGCTGGCTTTGCTGATTATCGGGGCGAAATTATTCTCGCAGAATGCCTGGCACGTGAGCATATTCTGGAAAACCGATACTTTTACCCATGCCCTTTTGCCCGAAGAACAGGCGGAGTTGACCCGGCGGCTGGAAAAATATAAATCCGGGACGAACTGGGTTTTCTCGGACCGGCCCTTTGACGTCTTTATGGCGGGAATGGTGGCGCCTCCGCCATTGGCTGTGTTTTCGGACAAGCGGGTCAAACTCTGGCAGTTGAAATCGAATACATTAATTGAAGTTATCAATGCTTATGATGTTGAGCAGGTTTGGCTTCGCCGGTATCAGCACTCGCCGGAACTGATGGATTTTTTGATGAAAGAAAACTACGTGCTCCTTTTTCATCGGGGTTGGAATATGCATTGGGTAAAGGCGGACGTAATGAATAGTGATGTGCGTTGATCGTTAAGGCCTTTCGGATCAGAGATGCTTTGGAGTCGATTGTTTTATTTTTTTGGTCAGCTTGCTTGCCCAAAGAAACGATAACACATATAGTATAATCAGGAATTGCAGGCAATTGGCTCGGTTGTCCTGATTCCCGGACTGAGGGTTTAGGACTCCGAGGCCATTATCTGCTTTAACATGGATTTGATTGCGAGTTGTAGATGGCTGATAAGTATAACGATGACATAAATTTGCCTGATGGTTCTGGTTTTTCCGATGCAGAGCGGCTCCGGAAAAAAGTGGAGGACATGCTTGCGGGGAATCACTCGGATGTGGAGGATCTTTCGCAGGAAGAAGTAAAGCGGGTGATCGAGGAATTGCAACTGCATCAGGTGGAATTGCAGATGCAGAATGAGCAGCTGCGTCAGACGCAGAGTGAGTTGGAGGAGTCTCGCAGCGATTACGCGGATTTGTACGATTACGCGCCTGTGGGTTACCTGACGATTGACGGAGCCGGTATCATTAAGCGCGTGAACTTCACCCTGGCGGACATGCTGGGCTGCACCAAGAAAGACTTGGTGGGCAATCCGCTGGGCCGATTTGTTCCGGAAGAAGCCCGCAACGCCTTCTATTCCTATTATCGCCGTTTTCTAGTTACAAGTTCCCTCAAGAAGTGGGAGACGCTGCTGCAATCGCGCGATGGCTCACGCCTGGACGTGATGCTGGAAAAGCGCCGCGAAAAATCCCAGGGACCCTTTGGGAACGAGTCCGGCAGTTTGCGGCAGGTGGCGGTGATCGATATCAGTGATCGCAAGGAAGCCGAGCGCGCCCTGAAAGATTTGAACAATGAACTGGATAAGCGCGTGCAGGACCGGACCTTCGAACTGCGCGAGGAAATCACGGAACGCAAGAAGATCGAGGAGCAACTCCGGAAAATCCAGGAACGACTCGATATGGCGCTTTGGGGCGCTCGCGTCGCCTGGTGGAGTTGGGATGTGCCTTCGGGCGAAGTGGTAACGAGCACGGGCAAGTGTGAGATGTTGGGCTATGATCCCAAGGATTTTGGCTTGCGCGAGGACGGCGTTATTGCCCAGCATGTGGACCAATGGATTTCCCTGATCCACCCCGAGGACTATGAGGGCGCCATGGAGTGCATGAGAGGGCATCTGCGCGGGGAAAAAGATTTGTACGAGGTGCGCTACCGCCTCCAGAAGGCGGACGGAGATTGGATGTGGCTTTTTGACCGGGGCCGCATTGTGGCGCGCGATGAAGACGGCAAGCCCCTGCGCCTGAACGGTGTGGTTCAGGATATCAGCGAAACCCGGAAGTCGGAACTCGAGCGTGAGTGGTTTTTCAACCTGTCCATTGACATGCTGACAATCGCGGGGCTGGACGGCTGCTTCCGCCAGCTGAATCCCGCCTGGGAAAAAATCCTGGGATGGGAACACGGAGAACTTCAGGGGCACTCCCTGCTGGAATTTATCCACCCCGAAGATCGCGATGAAGCGCAAACCGTGATCGATGTGCTCAAGGCGGGGCGGTCGGTGGCGAGTTATGAAAATCGCTTTCGCTGTAAAGACGGTTCCTACAAGTGGTTGCTCTGGAGTTCTTTTTCGCTTCCGGGCGAGGGACTGGCTTTTTCTGTCACGCGGGATATTACGGACCGAAAAAGAACCGAGCAGGAACTGAACCAACTGAACCAGGAACTGGAACAGCGCGTGGAAGAACGCACCCGGGCCCTGCAGTCGGAAACGGAAAAGCACAAGCAGACGGCAATGGACCTGACATTGTTCCGGCGGGCCTTGGATAACGCGGTAGACTCGATATTCGTGATTGATCGTCAAAGCATGAAACTGGTGGATGTGAACGTCGCGGCCTGCGAATCACTCGGCTACAGCCGCGAAGAATTGCTGCAAATGGGGCCACAGGATCTGAAGCCCCTGAAAGCGCGTGAGGACCTGGAAAAGGAATTTGACGGGGTGATCGGCGGCGGGCCTGAGTATGGGGCCATCGAGACCTTGCATCAGCGCAAGGACGGCAGTCGCTTTCCTGTGGAAATATTCTTGAACGCCGCGCAGGTGCATGGTCGCAACATTATTGTGGCCGCCGCGCGCGATATTACGGAACGCGAACGGGTGCAGGCGGAGCTGGAAGCGGCCAAAAATACGGCAGAAGCGGCAAACCGGGCCAAGAGCGACTTTCTGGCCAATATGAGTCACGAAATCCGAACCCCCATGAACGGCGTGATCGGTTTGACGACCCTCCTTCTGCAGACGGAACTCGACGCGCGGCAACGGGAATATGCCCAAGCCACCCAGGCCAGCGCCACCTCCCTGCTTGCCCTGATTGACGATATTCTGGACTTTTCCAAGATCGAAGCCGGCAAGATGGACCTGGAGACTATTGATTTTGACCTGCATGACGTTTTGGATGATATCGTGGGGATTCTGGGCTACAAGGCCTGTGAAAGCCGTCTGGAACTGATCTGTCATGTGGATCCCGCTTTGCCCCACTGGTTGCGCGGGGATCGGCAGAAATTGCGTCAGATCCTGCTGAACCTGGCCAATAACGCCATCAAGTTTACCGAATCGGGTGAAGTGGAAATACAGGCGAAACTCCAGGAAGCCCGGGAGGATGACTTTCTGGTCCACTTTTCCGTGCGGGACACGGGGATCGGCATCAGCCCGGAAAAGAGCCGCAAACTCTTTCAGGCTTTTTCCCAGGCCGACTCCAGCACGACCCGCCGCTTTGGTGGAACGGGCCTGGGCCTCGTGATTTCGAAACGTCTGGCCGAAATGCTGGGAGGCTCCATTGGGCTGGAAAGTGAAGAAGGGGACGGATCGGTATTCTGGTTTGAACTTCCCCTGAAGATGGGCGAAGCAGTGGGCGATGTGGACAAGACGATCAAACCCGAACTCAGCGAGGACCTGCGGGTGCTGCTGGTCGATTCGTGTGACGCCTTTCGCCGCAATATGAAAAAGCAACTGCTCGCCTGGGGTATTCCGGATATTGAAGAAGCCGCCAGCCTGGCCGCGCTTTCCGGCCAGTTGGATCGTGCCGCGAGAAATCACCGCCCCGTCCAGCTGATTTTCATGGATGCCAACCTGGACCCGGATGAAGTGGCCCTTACGGAAATGTTGCATAACATAAGCAGTCACACAGATTGGGGACATCCCGAAGTGATTCTGATGTCGGCAATCAATCGGGACGAGCCGAACGTGAGCCGGGAACTGTATCGCTGCACCATCGCCAAACCGCTTCGCTATGATGCCCTGCTGAAAAGCCTGCTTGCCTATGGTCGCGATTTTGCTGATTCCACTTCCACTGCAAGGCGGCCCACTGATTCCGTTCTTCCCGCTTCGGAAGGCTTGCATTTGTCGGAAGAAATGCGTAACTTCGATGGCGTGGAAGTGCTGGTAGCGGAAGACAATCCCATCAACCAGATGGTGGCGGAAGGAATGCTGATGGACCTGGGGATGTCGGTCGATTGCGTTTCCAATGGACGCGAAGCCGTGGAAGCGGTCCAGCAGAAGCCCTACGACCTGGTCCTGATGGATTGCCAGATGCCCGAAATGGACGGTTTCGAGGCCACCGGGCGCATACGAAGCCTGGACGGCCGATATGTACCGATCATAGCCATGACCGCAGCGGCCATGAAGGGGGATCGCGAAAAATGCCTGGATGCGGGGATGGATGATTACCTGGCCAAGCCCGTCCAGATCGAGGAAATTCGAAAGATGGTTTCGAAATATCTCAAAATGAAGCGCTGAGCCCACTGCATATCCACGTTTTTATCAATTGACTAAAGGAAACGATATCTGCCCATGCTTGCACGGCTATCGATCCAGAACCTTGCCATTATCGACAATCTGACCCTGGATTTTGACGACGGCTTCACCGTCCTCACCGGTGAGACAGGAGCGGGGAAGTCCATCATTATCGGCGCGTTGAACCTCGTTTTGGGTGAACGTTCCAGCGCCGATGATATCCGTACCGGTTGCGACACCGCGGTGATAGAAGCATTGTTTGACATATCGGCTTGCCAAGCGGTTCAGGCGGTCTTGCGATCGCAGGGCATTTGTAATGACGCGGAGGAAGTGGAGCCCGAACTGGTGATCCATCGCGAGATCAGCCGTCAGGGGCGCGGTAAATGCCTGGTGAATGGACGCCTCGTGACCGTGGGCCAGTTGAAGGAAATCGGCGACCTGCTGGTCGATCTCCATGGCCAGCACCAGCACCAGTCTCTCCTGAAAAACGAACTGCATCGGGAAATTCTCGATAGTTTCGGTGCCGACACCATTGCCAAACCCCTGGAAAATTATCGCAAAACCTATGACCAGTGGCGCGAGGTGATTGACAGGCTGCGGGCTTTGGATCGCGACGAAAGAGAAGTGGAGCGGCAGAAGGGCCTTATCCAGTATCAACTTGACGAGATTCGCGAAGCCGAACTGGAACCGGAGGAAGATCGCCTGCTGGAAGAAGAAAAGGGGCGCTTGCAGCATGTGGATTCCCTCAAACGCAACACGGCCCAAGCCAACGATCTGCTCTATGAAGGCGAGACCCAGGGACTTTCCATCATCGACCTGTTGGGTCAGTGCGAACAATTGCTGGAGCAATGCGTGGCGCTGGATGGTTCCCTGGCCCATTCGCTGGATCAATTGGCTTCGGCGCGCGCCCAGGTGGAAGACATGGCGGTGGAGTTGGGGCGCTATGCCGATGCCCTTGACGCCGATCCGGAACGCCTGACCCAGGTGGAAGACCGCCTGCATCTGATTCGTCGGCTTCGGAAAAAGTATGGAGCCACTATCGAAGATATTTTGGCCGAAGCCGACCGCCTCGAAACAGAACTGCACAGCCTGACCCACGCGGAAGAAGAACAGGGCGAACTGGACCATAAGCGAATCCAAATCGAAGCGGAACTGGTGCGCCAGGCGGAAGGACTCACCCGCTTGCGCGAAAAGGCCGGGAAGAGTTTTGCCGGCTTGCTTAAGAAGGAACTGGTCGAACTGGAAATGCCCAAGGTGGAGTTTGCCGTGGAGATGAGCGCCGGAGAAGAAGAATGGCTGGATGAAGAAGATAAAGGCGAAGAGTCCGAAGCGCTTTATGATGCCTATCGGGTTCTTTTTCCCGATGGCAAAAGCCGCCGCATTTATCCCTGGGGAGTGGATGTGGTGGAATTCATGATCAGCCCGAACCGCGGGGAAAGCCTGAAGCCGCTGAGGCGGATCGCGTCGGGTGGGGAGTTGTCGCGTCTCATGCTGGCGCTCAAGGTGATCATGGGAGATCGCGAACATATTCCCACGCTGATTTTTGACGAGATCGATACGGGGATCAGCGGAAAGACCGGGATGCGGGTTGGCGAAAAAATGGCCGGGCTCGGTCGGGATTTTCAGCTGATCTGCATCACGCACCTGGCCCAGATTGCCGCCCGGGCCAGCCATCATTTTGCCGTCAGTAAGGCGGAAAAAGGCAAGCGCACGCTTACCCATGTCGAAGGCCTGGAACCCGAGGCGCGCGTGATTGAACTGGCCCGCTTGCTCGGAGGCGAAACGGATTCCGCCATCGCCCGCGAACATGCACGGGCGCTTCTCGACGGAAGCACCCTGACGCGTCAATGATATCGATTTTCCTTGATTTGTTTCGCCCCTCTGTCGGGTGCATGACATAAAAGTGGGTTTCAAATAGAATTTTCTTAAGGCCCGAAGTTTTTTTCTTCCGGCCAGTTCTGGTTTCGGGCTTTTTTTGTAGAGGACTTTCAGCCCTTTTTTATTAAATTTGTCTGAACCCAGGGCGATGCCCCATAAGCGCTAACTTGTTGCTGATGCACGTGCGATGGAGTCTTGCGCGGAAAGAAAAAGACCGGATGGATCGCAATATATCACACGCCTTTGGCCTCATGCCGTCAATTCCGATGGTTCGGGCCTTATGAGGGTTTTATCTGAAACCCATTTTCATGTCGTGCACCCCCTGCAGTGAAATTGGAAAAAACGATTGACATTATTGTCATATTTGAGCATTGTATCATCGGGTTTGATGGTTATTGCAGGTAAATCTGGCTTTGAACCAATATTGCTTTCTTTGGAAGGGAACTGGCATTTGTATGCTTGCTGGTGGCTTTGAAAAAAGCCTTTCCCCTGCCTGTTTCTCTATTTATTGGATTCATTGCTCATTCGTAGGTTCGGGTTAATCTTTCTGCGCTGCGGAATTTATATGGATTCGTTTGTTTTCCAAAACAATTGCAGCTATTCAGGGACGAAGTGGGCTATCCGGAGAAATTATGGTGAGTGAGTATCCGTCGCAGATTGAAGTAAAAAACGATCAACAGCCTCCGCTCTTTGTCCTGGTTATCGATGACGATGAGGGGTTTCTCGAGAGCCTGCGGGCTCTTATTCTGGACGAAGGCATGCACTGTCTGGGGGCTTCCAACTGCGATGCGAGCCGGAGCCTGATCGAAGAGAATGAAATCGACGTCATTTTGCTCGACTATCAGATAATGGGTAATGAGGACCTGGCTTTTCTGGGTGAAATCAGCGAAAAGTATCCCCATATCCCGATTATCCTGATCACCGGCTATCCTTCCATGGAAACGGCTATCGAGTCCTTTCAATATCAGGTATATGACTATCTGACCAAACCATTCGATTGTGCCCGCCTCATCCAGCGCTTGTGTGAAGCAGGAGAGAAAAAACGGCTGCAGGATGCGCGACGGGAAATTGGCCTGCGGGAGCAGTATCTGGACGCGATTAAAAGGGCTTCACAGTCGCTCCTGCCGGCGCATGAGGTGCTACCGTTTGAGGACTTTCTGGCATGTCTGGGGCGTGGTTTCAAAGCGAGACGCATCCATACGCTGCAGAACCATTGGTCCCTGGAAGGGGCGCGTCTTTTCAGTGCGGTGGCCGAATGGACCAAGGCGGGTATCGAGCCGGTAACAAATGCGCATTATCTGCATAACATGCCTTATTTCAAGGGCTTGGAGCGTTGGGAAAGAGAACTCGCCGCAGGACGGCCTCTTCAGGATAAACGGGGAAACATGCCCGAAGGTGAGGCCGAGTTTCTCAAGCAGCTCGGCATAGAATCCATCTTGCTGATTCCACTTCTGGTGGATGTGAATTTCGAGGGATTCCTGGCTTTTGAGCCGGAAGATCCGGAGCATGTATGGAGTAACATGCAGATCGAATTTCTCACCATGGCGGCAAACGACCTGAGCCTGGCGATTCGGCGCTATCGGGCCGAACAGGCCCTGCGCGAAAGCAAGGAACGTTTTCGCGCCATAGCCGACTACAGCCACGACTGGGAAAGCTGGGTCGGGCCGGATGGACGCCTGATCTGGGTGAATTCCGCCGTCAAGCGCCTTACCGGCTATTCTCCGGAAGAATGCCTGGATATGCACGACTATCCCATGCCCATGGTTCCTCCGGAAGACAAAGACAAGATGTGGCGCCTTTTCCGAAATTGTCTTGAGGAAAAAAACGTGGGAAATGATAAGTGCCTGTCCATGGTGCGGAAAGATGGCAGGGGAATTCATGTATCCATGTCCTGGCATCCCATTTATAACCAATTTCAGCGTTATCTCGGACAAAGGCTGAGCATTCGCGATATCAGCGAACGCAAACGCATGGAGGAAGAACGCGAAGAACTGCTGGATCGACTTCAAAAGGCCCAAAAGATGGAAAGCCTTTCCATGATGGCGAGCGGCATTGCCCACGATTTCAATAACCTGCTGATGGTGGTCATTGGAAACGCGGAGCTTGCCCTGATGGATATTGATAAAGATCATTTTCTGGCAAAGCCCATTGAAGAAATGGGAAAGGCTGCCCAGAAGGCCGCCGAACTCAGCCAGAAAATGCTGGTTTTTTCCGGGCATGGCAAATACCACTTTAAAAAGTGGGGAGCGAAAGAACTGCTTTATGAAATCAAGCCTGAACTCGATGAAGTCGTGGGCAAAGAAGTAGAACTGGAATATCAGTTTGATGAACAAATGCCGAACATCAACGCGGACCTGGCCCATATTCAGCAAATGATGATGTCGGTGATCAGAAACTCCCGCGAAGCCATTACCCACATGCGAGGGCGGATCGTAGTCCGACTCTATGGCCAGAAGATTTCCGAGCACGATCGGAAGTCTATTATCGGAGATGATTTTGAGCCGGGAGAATATATCTGTATTGAAGTATCGGACAATGGCTCCGGCATGGACGAAAAGACACTGGCGAAGGCTTTCGATCCCTTCTTCACCACCCGGTTTACGGGACGGGGATTGGGTTTACCGGCGGTTCTGGGAATCGCAAAAGCCCATCATGGCGGTGTGGAGATAAGCAGTCAGCCGGATATAGGCACTGTATGCAAGATATACTTGCCTCAATACGCTAGCCAAGAGACGAAAAAGACTGTTGCCCCGGCTGCAATAGCCAATTGGAAGATGTCCGGCACGATTCTCTTTGCCGATGACCAGGAACAACTACGAACGATGTCGCAACGCAGCTTGAGCCGCTATGGTTTTAACCTGATCCTGGCCGAAAATGGCGCTCAGGCCCTGCATCTTTACCGCGAAAATAAAGAACATTTGTGCTGTATCATTCTGGACCAGACGATGCCCGAGGTAACCGGAGCGGAGGCACTGGAAGAAATCCGGAAGGAAGACCGCGAGGTTCCCATTATCCTGTGCAGCGGCTATTCAGAAAAGGAAATCGAAAAACTGCTGCCCCGTGACCAGATTCAGGGCTTCCTGCAAAAACCCTTCAGCATGGCCGAACTGACTCGTACCCTTTATGATATCCTTGAAGATAAAAAATAATGCCGTCAGGCTTTGGGCTTGACGGCAGTATATGGGCTGGATTGGCTTGATTCCGGTCAGACACTGACCCGGTGCCTGCGCAGTGGCGGCAGGTGCAGGGGAGCGAAAGAGGCGACTTCCGTGGCTTCCTTGATGGCTTCGCTCATTGTGGGATGGGCAAAGACCATTTGTTCAATATCGTGGGCTGTGGCTTTCTGGTGCAGCAGCACACCGGCGGCTGCGATGAATTCCGTAGCCCCGTGTCCGAGCGCGTGGATACCCACAATGGCGTCGGTCTCACGGTTGCGGATAACCTTGACGAATCCCTCGGGATCGCCCCAGGCCTGGGCCTTGCCAAGGGCCGTGAAGGGAAATGTGCCCATGGCGATGGGAATGCCGCGATCTCGGGCCTGGTCTTCCGTCTGGCCGACTCCGGCGATTTCCGGAAATGTATAGACGCACCATGGAACGGGCGCGGTCGATTCGCGGTCAGCGCCCAGGGCGTTTTCCACGGCTACGATCGCCATGGCCGAAGCCGCGTGGGCCAGCAGAATGCGACCGTTTACGTCGCCAATGGCATAATGCCCCACAACGGTGGTTTCCATGCGGTCATTCACCGGAATAAAGCCGCGTTCCACGTCGATTCCCAACTTGTCCAGAGCCAGTTCTTCCGTGTTCGGGCGGCGGCCCACCGAAACCAGCATCCTGCTCGCCTCAATGCTGTCGCCGTTGGAAAGGGTGGCCTTGACCCCCGCATCCGTCTCTTCCACTTTTTCCACCTGCGTCTCCAAAAGGCAGTCTATCTTTCGCTTTTTGAACACTTTAAGCAGTGATTTGGCCAGATCGCCATCCATGCCCGTGATCAACTGGGGGAGCATCTCGACGATCGTGACCTTGACGCCAAACTCCGCCAGCAGGCAGGCGAATTCGCAACCGATAACGCCGCCGCCGACAATCAGCAGGCTTTCGGGCAGTTCGGTCCAGTCCAGGGCTTCGTCGCTGGTGACGACCTTGTCGCTCACGGGCCAGCCGGGAATGCGGGCCGGGCGGCTGCCGGTAGCGATGATGACCTTGTCGGCCTCCAAGGTGAGATCTTCCTTGCCGCCGGAAACGGCTATCTTGCCGGGACCCTCAAAGTGGGCCGTACCTTCAATAAAATCAATCTCACGCTTGCCAAAAAGAAAGTGCAATCCCTTCCGTTGGCCGTCGAGGACCTGGTTCTTGCGCTTGAGCAGCGTGCTCCAGTCAACCGTCGCTTCACCCGAAACCTGAATGCCCAGGATTCCGGCGCGGTGGCGGATATCATGAAGCAATTCCGCTCCGGCCAGAAAGGCCTTCGTCGGGATGCATCCACGGTTCAGACAGGTGCCGCCGGGCTTGTCTTTTTCAATCAGAGCCACCTTCGCGCCCATTTCCGCGGCCTTCAGCGCGGCCACATAGCCGCCGGGGCCGGATCCGATTACTGCGATGTCGTATGCCTTGCTCATCAGGCTAAAGCCTCCATTTCCAATACTTCCGGACTTTCCAGGATTTTCTTCAATTCACCCAGGAACTGGGCCGCCACCATGCCGTCGATCACGCGGTGATCGCTGGAAAGCCACATGCTCATTTCCTTGGCCGGAACCATGGCGCCGGGTACGATTTTAACAGTGTCCTTGACCTTTCCAACGGCCAGAATGGCTGCTTCCGGGGGATTGATGATGGCCGTAAATTCTTCAATCTGAGTCATCCCCAGGTTGCTGATGGTAAAGGCGCCCTTGCCGGCGTTCACCATCTTGCCGCTGCGGGCCTTGCTGATGGCGTCCTTGCTGGCTCCGGCAAGGTGTTGCAAGCTCATGCGATCCACGTCCGTAATCACCGGCACACGCAGTCCATCATCCACGGCCACGGCCATGCCGATGTTCGCGCCGGGAAACTGGAGCAGTTCATTGGCATGTACCTGACAACGGAACGGGGGATATTTCATCATCGTGCGCGCCACTGCCAGCAGGAGCAGGTCATTGATCGATGCCTTGCAGACCAGCTTCTGTCGGGCATAAACCTCAAGCAGCTTGCCGGCGTCGATGGTCAGCTTCATGTAAAAGTGGGGGGCCGTGTTGACTGAGTTGGTCAGGTTCTTGGCGATTGCCTTGCGCATTCCCGTCATCACAACACGGGTGGCTGCTTCCGTGCGTGGTGTGAAGACCGGAGCGCTTGCTGCCGTCGGAGCCGCCTGGATTCCCTGGAGATCGTCCGTGATGATGCGACCATGAGCGCCGCTTCCAGCGGAGATGGATGCCGGGTCTATGCCTTTTTCGGCGGCCAGACGTCGGGCGGCGGGGGAAATCTTCTGGCGACCATTTCCATCGCTCGCGGCAGCCGAAGGAGCTGTTTGGGCGGCTGGGGCCGGTTTGGGTGCTTCCTGCACTTTGGCCATGGGGGCTTCTTCGTCGGCAGGCTCTTCTTCTGATTCTGATTGACTTGCGCCGTATTCCTTCAACCAGGCGTCAAGGGTGTCGGCAGAGTCGGCGATGTATGCGACAGGCTCCATAACGGGTACCGTATCATCGGCCTGCGCCACGATGCGGCAAAGAGGACCCTCAAATTCCGATTCCACTTCAAGCGTTGCCTTGTCCGTTTCCATCTCGAAAAGGATGTCGCCTTTCTTGATGGTGTCGCCTTCCTTCACTTTCCATTCCAGGATCGTGCCTTCTTCCATGTCGTTACCCGCCTTGGGCATTACGATCATCTGCACCGCTTCCTGGGCTACCGAAGCCGCTGATTTCTTGTCCGCCATTTTATCATTCCCTTCTTTTTGTGCCGTTTTGCTGCTTGTTTTTGCCGTTTCGGAGTCACTTGAAAGGTCACCAATCAAGTCGCCTTTTTTCAGCGTTTTGCCCTTGTCTGCCGCGATGGATTCCAGCACGCCGTCCTGGCTGGCTTCAATCTCCACGATGCCCGTCTCGATCTCCACCTCCAGCAAGACCTCGCCTACCTCGACGGTATCGCCCGGCTGCTTCAGCCAGCGTCTAACGGTGGCATCTGCCGCCTTTCGCGGCAAATCCGGCATTTTAATCGGATTCGTCATATATTTTTCCTCTCTTTGAACTCGTGTATTTCTTGCATAATATCTTATCCCTCGCACTCGCAATAGCAATCGCACTCGCATTTAGAATAACCACGAAATACACGAAACACACGAAAAATAGAAAAGCGATTGCGAGTGCGCGTGCGATTCAATTTTTCTGATCCATCACGCAATTTATAACTTCTCTATCTTCAGTATTCTTGTCATCCAGTCCGCAAATGGATTTCAGGATAAAGTCTTTCCCCTTCGGATAGATATCATCCACAAAATCCTGATCAGCGGGATGCAATTTCCCATTTTCATCACCTTTGCGAAATTCCATGCCGGCGCAAATGGCATCGGCGATTTTGTCAAAGAGCAGGCCATGTTTGGCGCAGAGAAGCGCCGCGCCTACCAGGCGGTCGTTGCGCGCCAGCTTGCGCTGGATGTCGCGACCGACCCGATGAATCGTATCACCAAGCGCGCGATTTCGAAAGCGTGAAATCAGGTCGTCCACATGATTTTCGAGCGTCTCAGGCGTGAACTCTTCAGGATATTCGCGCAAAAGAGCCGCCGCCGACTGCATCATGCATTCCTTCACCTTTTTTGCTGTAAGTTCTTTTTCCAGAACCTCCCAGATGTATTCCTGTCCGGGGTCGTCCTGATAGCCCCAGTAGGCCGTGGCGGAATGGCCGAGATTGTGAATCCACAATTTGCGGTCCACATAGGCCTTGATATTTTCCATGGGCGCCAGGCCATCCACATCAGGCACAAGGTTCTTGAAGCCGCGCTTGTCGAGAATCAGGCGGTTATAGGGTTCCGCAAAGACCCACAGGGGATCCTTTTCCAAATCTTCTTGACGCATAATCGGCACCATCTTGCCGATGCTGGTTTCGATAAGCCCCGCCATGTCATCCAGGGGGAAATCGGGCGGCAGCATGCTGCTCAATTCCTCCCGAAAGAACTGCGCGGCAGAGTGCAGGTTTTCGGCAATAATGATATCCAGCGGCCGGAGACCGTGGCGTTCATGACGCAACTGGAGCCCCTTTGCCACGACCGGGAGCACCGACCCAAGGGCGCGCTGTCCGACCGACGTGGCAGCCAGATCGGCATCGGCCAGCACCTTGGCCACGGCTTCGGTATTTCTCCCATCAATGGCTCTTACGTTCTCTATTTTCAATGTTTCATCATGCCCGTCAGGATGCTTGATGACCACATCATAGGCGTGGCGTTCGTTCATGGCGTTCAGGATGCGTTCATCGATATCGACAAAGACCACCTCATAGCCGCTGCGCGCGAAAAGTTGCCCGATGAAGGACCTTCCGATATTACCCGCGCCAAACTGAACCAGTGTTTTCATAACTGCTCTTTCTGGAGTGATTTACATATATTTCGGATAATCGCCCACGAGAAGATGCATGGGGGCTTCGTCTTCTTCGATTTCAGGAAAGCGGCCGATTGCCTCGTAGAAACGATTGTCGGTGGTATCGTCATTGACCTGGCTGACTTCTCCGGTCAGGACCCATCCTTCGCCGGGCTTGGCGTAGAAGCGGTGATAGAGCCCCTGGTAGAGGCAGATGCTTTCGCCGGGAGCCAGTTCGACCTGTCCACCGGGCTGCACCTCATGCAAAACCCCGTCGATCTTGACCTGAACCGGTGCGCTGCTGAAGCGCTCGTTTTCATCGGAATTATAGAGGTCGATCACCAGTGTACCGCCGCCGCGATTGATGATGTCTTCCATTTTCTTCCAGTGAAAGTGCCAGGGCGTCTCCTGATCCTCGCGGACGATCATGATTTTTTCGGCATATACTTTGCTGTCTTTATTGGGGTTGCCGTTTCGAATCGTGAAAAGGAGGAGGCCCTTCTTCTCGAAATCGTCGGAACCGAAATCCGTAATATCCCAGCCCAGCATGTTGTCTCGAATCTCGGCGCAGGCCTCGGCTTTGCCCTTCCATTGTTCCGGGCTCCAAAATGCCCAGGGTGGCAGCAGAAAATGGTGTTCCTGAAAAAAATCCTTGGCCTGCTGCATTAAAGCGTTGATTTCAGAGCGTTTCATGGTGGGATGTCTCCTTAGTGAAGGATGATTTTCATCAAAAACGAAAGGAAAACTCACCTGATCTGAACATAGATCAGGCAATTCCTGCGCAACCTTACAACAACACTGTGCATCATTCAAGCATCTTTTTTCATTTTATTGTTGATTTCCTGTTTCAGCGCAAGCATAATCCATCCGGCCATGAGGGGCCCGAATGCCATGCGCAACGGCGAAAACATCACCAAAATACAACGCAAGGACCAGATCCTCAAGGCGCTTCTGGAGAAGGGCAATGTGGAAGTGCGGCAAATATCGAACGCCTTTCAGGTGAGTGAGGCCACGATCCGGCGCGATTTGCGTCAGATGGCCGACGAGGGCCTGCTGGAATTGGTTTATGGCGGGGCGACCCTTCCGCGCAAGGGGAATTATCCGATTGCTGCTCGCAAGACGCGCAATGTTGAGGCCAAACGCCTTATCGGACGTCTGGCGGCGCAACTGGTCCAGCCGGGGGACTCCATTTTTATCGATTCCGGCACCACCTGCGCCTGCATGGCTCCCTATCTGATCGACAAGCAGGACGTGACAGTCATCACCAATTCCAATGCCGTTGCCGCCGACATCGGCTCGCACAGTAATCTGAATGTATTGCAGTTAGGCGGCAAATTTCGTCACGAACGGATGGACTCGGTGGGGCCTTTTGCCCAGATGGTGATGGAGCAGCTGAGTGGCTTTCGCGCCTTTGTCGGGGCTGATGGCCTGGACCTGCGCATCGGCCTGACCTGCACGGATATCGACACGGCACACCTTTATCGGGCCGTCATCCAGCATGCTTCAGAGAGCATTCTGCTGGCCGACCATACGAAATTTTCCGCGCCGGCCCTGTACAAAATCATCGAGATCGACGCCATTGATCGCCTCGTCAGCGACCGCCGTCCTCCGGAGGAATGGGCCGGACTTTTGAATGACAAGGGGATCGAAATGATCGCCCCGACCACCGAAGAAAGCACCCCGAACGAAGGTTCATAAACAACTTTAAGCGAACAGGCTTTATTTCAATAAAACCAACACAGAAAAGGACGTGAAAAATGCCGAAAAGTATTATTATCAATCCCGAAGAAATGCGGAAGGCCAGCTGCCTCAGCATTCCAGAAATTCCTATCTGTCAGTATCAGAAATCGGTCAAGGACGAGGCCAAGAACTACAGCAAGGAAGACCTGCTGGCCATATACCATGACATGCAGACGATCCGCGTTTTTGAGAACATGCTGCAGGATGTGAAACTCAAGGGTAATTACAATGGCGTGGAATACGACCACAAGGGCCCGGGCCATCTTTCCATCGGCCAGGAAGCCTCGGCGGTGGGTCAGGCCTTCCTGCTTGACAGCAATGACCACATCTTCGGCAGTCACCGGTCTCATGGCGAGATCATCGCCAAGAGCCTCTCGGCTATTCGCAAGATGGACGAGAAGGAACTGGACGAAACGCTCAAGAATTACCTGGGCGGCCTGTGCTATGGTGTGATCGATAAGAACTACGACGGCGACGACGTGCGCGAATTTGCCCGCGAATATCTGCTCTATGGCACTCTGGCGGAAATCTATGGCCGTCTGGCCGGCATCAACCGCGGCATGGGCGGCTCGATGCACGCCTTTTTCCCGCCCTTTGGCGTTTATCCAAACAACGCCATCGTCGGCGGCTCGGGCGATATTTCGGTGGGTGCGGCCATGTTCAAGAAAATCAACCGTAAGGGCGGCATCGTGGTTTGCAATATCGGCGATGCTTCTTCGGCCTGCGGTCCCGTTTGGGAAGGCCTTTGCCTGGCGACGATGGGGCAGTACAAGACCCTTTGGGAAGGCGACATGAAGGGCGGCCTGCCGCTTATCATGAACTTTGTCAATAATTTCTACGGTATGGGCGGTCAGCCCTTTGGCGAAACCATGGGTTTTCAGCGTCTGGCGCGTTTGGGTGCGGGCATCAATCCCGAGGCCATGCATGCCGAGACGGTGGACGGTTACAATCCGCTGGCCGTGGTCGATGCCATGAAGCGCAAGAGAGAGATCATTGCCAAGGGTGACGGTCCGGTCCTGCTCGATACGATCACCTACCGCTATTCGGGCCATTCGCCGTCGGACGCTTCCTCCTATCGCGAGAAGAGCGAAGTCGATTCCTGGCGCGAGCATGACAGTATCGAGTCTTTCGGCGATCAGCTGGTTGAGGCCAAGGTGGCCACGCAGGCTGAACTGGACGAGATCACCAAGTCCATCGAAGACCGTAACTTCAAGATTTTCAAGATGGCGATCGACCTGGACCTGTCGCCGCGCATGGACCTGATGAAGCCGGAATGCGAACTCGAGAAGATCATGTTTTCCGATACCCCGGTGGACAATCTGGACCCCGACCGCAAGCCGGACGTGCTGATGCCCCTGGAAGAGAACCCGCGCCTCAAGAAGATCGCCAAGAAATCGCGTAAGGCCTTTGACGACAAGGGCAAGGCCCTTCCCAAGTCCCGCGTTCTGGCTCTTCGCGAGGCCCTTTTTGAGGCCATTATCGACCGCTTTTACACCGATCCCACGCTCGTGGCCTATGGCGAGGAAAACCGCGACTGGGGCGGCGCTTTTGCCGTGTATCAGGGCCTGACGGAAGCCCTGCCTTATCACCGCCTTTTTAACTCGCCCATTTCGGAAGGCGCGATTGTCGGATCGGCGGTGGGTTATGGGCTTGAAGGCGGACGGCCCCTGGTGGAACTGATGTACTGTGACTTCCTGGGCCGTGCCGGTGATGAAATCTTCAACCAGCTGTCCAAGTGGCAGAGCATGTCGGGCGGCATTCTCAAGATGCCCGTGGTCCTGCGTGTGTCGGTCGGTTCCAAGTATGGCGCCCAGCACAGCCAGGATTGGACCAGCATGGTGGCTCATGTGCCGGGATTGAAGGTGGCATTTCCTGCCACGCCCTACGATGCCAAGGGCCTCATGTACAGCGCCCTGACCGGTACGGATCCGGTGATCTTCTTCGAGAGCCAGCGCATCTACGACATCGGCGAGCAGTTCCAGCCCGACGGAGTGCCTGAAGGCCGCTACGAGGTGGCCTTTGGTGAACCCGACATCAAGCGCACGGGCAAGGACATTACGATCCTGACCATCGGCGCAACGCTTTACCGGGCCATCGAGGCGGCTGACGAGCTGGAGAAGAAGTACGGTATTTCGGCGGAGATCATTGATGCGCGCTCGCTGGTGCCTTTCAATTATGAACCGGTGATTGAATCGATCAAGAAGACCCGCAAGATTGTCCTGGCTTCCGATGCCTGTGAACGTGGCAGTTACCTGCATACAATGGCTTCGACGATCAACCAGTTGGCCTACGACGAACTGGACGCTCCGCCCACCGTGGTTGGCGCGCGCAACTGGATCACGCCTCCGGCCGAATTGGAAGAGGCCTTCTTTCCGCAGCCCTGGGACATTCTGGACGCGATCAACGAATACATCATTCCGCTGCAGGGCTACCAGCCCGTGGAAGACGCTGCCGCCGCGGAGAAAATCCGCCGGGAGAAATTCGGCGTCTGATTCATTGACGAAAAGCAGCGTTAAGCATGAAGGCCCTTCTGGGTTTCAGGATTCTGGTTCGATCCATGAAGCCCGGGAGGGTTTTGTGTTATGGCTCGAGGACCTGGGTACGTTTGGCGCGGCAAAAAAGGGAACTCCCGGCCGGCTGGATTTTGATCTTGACGTTATGTGAATTTAACAGGCAATATGAAAAGCAGGCATACAGACATAACTGGCGTGTTATCCAAGTGTGGAGGCGGGTAATAGTACCGGGACGAAAAAGGCAAACGCCTTGGCGCAAGTCGTCTTAATGCGTGATAAACCAGAATTCTGGAGAGATATATATGAAATGGGTGAATAAACCGAAGCGCATCAAACAGGTTTTGCAGAGGGAAGATTATGGCGAGCCGGTTGAGGTGCAGGGCTGGGTGCGGACACGTCGCGATTCGAAGGGGGGCTTTTCTTTTATCGAGCTGAACGATGGCTCCTGTATGCAGGGCTTGCAGGTGATTGCCGATGCCGAACTGGATAACTATGAGTCGGAAGTGCGTCACCTGATCACGGGGTGCAGCGTTCGGGTGGAAGGGGAATTGCGCGAATCGCCCGGCAAGGGGCAGTCGGTTGAGGTGCTGGCGAAGCAGATCGAAGTGCTTGGTTGGGTGCAGGATCCCGACAGCTATCCCTTGCAGAAAAAGCGGCACTCCATGGAATTCCTGCGGGAGGTGGCGCATTTGCGGGCGCGCTCGAACACCTTTGGAGCCGTTGCACGGCTTCGTAACGCCATGGCCAATGCCACGCACCGCTTTTTTCAGGAGCGGGGATTCCTCTATTTGCATTCGCCCATCATCACCGGCAGCGATTGCGAGGGAGCGGGTGAGATGTTTGCAGTCAGCACCCTGGATACGCGCAAACTGCCGCTCAATGATGATGGTTCGGTGAACTTCAGCGAGGACTTTTTTGGCCGCAAGACTTCTCTTACGGTGAGTGGGCAGCTCAGCGCCGAGACCTATGCCTGCGCCCTGACCAATGTCTATACCTTTGGCCCGACCTTTCGTGCGGAGAACTCAAACACCTCCCGGCATCTGGCCGAGTTCTGGATGATCGAGCCGGAGATGGCTTTTTGCGATCTGGGTGGCGACATGGATTTGGCGGAGGAATATATCAAGTATCTCTTTCAGGCGGCCCTGGATGAGTGTCCTGAGGATATGGAGTTTTTTAACAAATGGATCGACAAGACGGTCATTGAAACGCTCAAGCATATCATCGAGAGTGATTTCGAGAGACTGACCTATACCGAGGCGATTGATATTCTGGAAAAATCGGGGCAGAAGTTTGAATTTCCCATTGCCTGGGGCAAGGACCTGCAAAGCGAGCATGAGCGATACCTGACGGAAAAGCACATCAAGAAGCCGGTCATCGTGTATGACTATCCCAGGGATATCAAGGCTTTCTATATGCGTATGAACGATGACGGCAAGACCGTGGCCGCGATGGATGTGCTGGTTCCGAAGATCGGTGAGATTATCGGCGGAAGCCAGCGCGAGGAACGGCTGGATGTTCTGGAAAAGCGGATGAGCGAATGCGGACTGGATCCCAAGGAATACTGGTGGTACCTGGACCTGCGGCGCTATGGCACCGTTCCCCATGCGGGTTTTGGGCTAGGCTTCGAGCGGACCATCCAGTTCGCCAGTGGGCTAGGAAATATCCGGGACGTTATCCCCTTTCCGCGCACTCCCAAGTCGGCGGAGTTTTGAGAGGGCGATGGCCCCTGCTTATTCTTCATCTGTTACCGAGGTGACGCAGGATACTTTCGAAGATGGGGTTAGGTGCTGCATATTCTGCAAAAATATAGCCCGGGCAATTTGGAAGAGGGAACCTGATTTCAGCCTGCTTCAGCAGGCTCTTCTTTGCCCCCGGGTTTACCCGGAGGGAACCGAGGCAATAAAAAATAGAACTTAGCGCGCTTTAGCGTGCTTAAGCCTGCAAGTCGAAGCGGATGACCGTTTCGATATGATAGGTCTGGGGAAAGAGGTCCACCGGCTGCATGACGGTGGGGTGGTATCCGGCTTCGGTGATCGTGACCAGGTCGCGCGCCAGGGTTGATGGGTTGCAGGACACGTAGATCAGGACGGGGGCCTTGATTTCCAGGATGCCCCGAAGTGAACGTTTATCCATGCCGCCACGGGGCGGGTCCATAATGATGCGACCGAATGGTCCTCCCGGCATATCCATCGCCAGCGGCAGAGCGTCGCGCATGTGGCCGGCCAGGAAGGTGCAGTTTTCCACGCCGTTGCGTTCGGCGTTTTCGCGGGCGTCCCAGATTGCCTCTTTCACGATTTCGATTCCGACAAGTTCCTTGACGCGGTCGGCGCAGAAAAGCCCGATGCTGCCCGTACCGCAATAGGCATCGAGGAGGCGCGTGTTTTCCGAATCGCCCAGGAGTTCGCGGATGACGGTGTAGAGTTTTTCGGCGGCGGGGGTGTTTACCTGGAAGAAGGAGAGGGGAGAGACGCGGAATTTCAGGTCGCCCAGTGTTTCGTAAATTTGTGGTTCGCCCCATTGCCAGGCTTCGCGTTCCAGCCGTGCGATGTCGGCAATGCCCGTATTGATGCCCCAGACAAAGCCCTGCAATTGGGGACAGGCGGCCGTCAAGCGTTCCACGAGTTTTTCCTTGTCGGGCAATTCGCCTTCGTGGGTCAGCAGCAGGCAGATAATACCGTCGCTGTGGGTGGAGTGGCGGATGATGAGGTGACGCAGGAAGCCCTTGTGGCTTTTCTGATTATAGACGCTCAGGTCATAGTCATACATGTAGCGCGTCATTTCCTGGAGGAGGAAATCGATGGGTTCGGGTTGCAGGAGGCAGCGTTGCACGTCGATAATCCGCCAGAACATGGCAGGCTCATGAAAGCCCAGGACGCGCTTTTTGTCGGCATTGAAGCCAAAGGTGTAGTCCATCTTGTTGCGATAGCGCCATTCCTCGGGCGAAGCAATGATCGGGCGGATCTCGTCGGGACGCGCGCCGCCGCCCAGACGTTCGCAGACTTCCTCGGCCTGTTTCTGCTTGTGAGCCAACTGGACCCGATAGGGGATGTTCTGCCAGGTGCAGCCGCCGCATTCGCCGAAAAGCGGGCAGGGCGCTTCGATGCGTTCGGGCGAGGGGCTCAAGATCTCTTCCATTATCGCTTCGGCATGGTTTTTCTGGCGCTTGGTGATGCGTGCCTTCACTCGATCCCCGGGTATGGCGTTTTTTACGAAAACCACATAGCCATCCACCTTGGCCACACCTTTTCCGCCATAGGCCAGGTCCAAAATATCCAGTTCCACCAGCGCGTTTTTCTGAATGTGCCCCGGGATTTTAGGTTTGGATTTGACTGAGGAATGCAACTTGTTCTTATCCATATCTGTTGTCAGTGATTATCCTTCTGCCTGTTATTGGCCTTCATCCCTTCACACCATTCTTCAAAGCCGCGACGCCGCCATTTGAATGGAAAGTCGCGGCATTGCTCCGGTTTGGCGTCGCCTTCGATACGGCAGGAGGCCAGGCCTTTTTCGTCGCGCATGAGGAAGATGCATGGCTCGTCTTCACCTTCGCCATCAATCAGCCAGCGCTCATATCCCGCCGCGCCGTGGGTGTACTTGTCCAGGAAGTCCGGCAAGTCCATGTCCAGATACCCGGCAATCTTGCGGCACTCCTCTTCCGTCACATTCACAAAGCCCGCACCCGTGCAGCATTTGCCACAGCGCGCGCAGGTGAAGGAGTCAATTGCCTTTTTCTTTGACATTTAATCGCTACTGCCTGAATAAAATATACTCCGGCCGCCTGAAACCTTTCACACGGCCGGAGCGGTGGATCATATTAATCAGTTGCGCCCAGTCTTTCCACCATTTTTTCCACATCGAGAAAGTTGATTTCCACGGTGGAGAGGGTGACGCTATCCAGCATAAGGCCACTCACGGCTTCGCGCGCCACCAGATTCTTGCCGCCGGAGCCCTGGAGCGCCTGGGCTTTCAGTTGCTCACCCTTGGCGGTGGCTTCCTTTTCCAGCAGGTCGCCTGCCGCGATTTTTTCCGCCGCGTAGAGATCGGCATCGGCGCGGATTCTGGCGACTTTCAGGTCGGCCTCGGCACGAATCGAAGCAATCTGCTTTTCCGTCTCGGCTTTCATCTTCACCAGTTCCGATTCCTGCTCCTGCGCGATTACCATGACCTTCGCTTCGGTCTCGGCGGCAATCTTGTTGGTCTCGCCGCGTTTTTCCTCACGGATGGCGCGGGACTTGTTCAGTTCAACATCCTGGTCGGCCAGTTTTTTGTCCAGAATTTTCCTTTCATAAGCTTCAGCAAAAGAAATATCACGCACGAGGATGCTGATCAGATCTACATTGATGCGATCCAACTCACGGGTCAAGGATTCCGTTGCTTCTTCCTGGGCAGTTCGCCGAATGTCCGGCTTGTAAAATTCTTCCGTTCGCAAATTGCCGAAAACCGTTCTTAAAGCCTGTTGGGACTGGTCGCGGACGAGACCCTTATAGCGTTCACCGGGACCCACGTCCTGGAAAAGTTTCCAGGCGCTGTCGGGCTTGATGCGATATTTCACGGTCACGTCGAGTTTGACCGTATAGCCGTCTTTCGATTTGAGCTCAATCCGCTCAGGGCCCGTATAGGGTACTGAGGAATATTCACTAGGCGCTGAACTCCGAAAGAGCGACTCCCGCCAATTGGCCAGGCGTTTGCGGTCCTGCTCTGAAGTAAATTCCGTAGTCTGAACGGTGGCGTCAAATACTTCCCACGTATCCAAACCCGGAATGCGTCGGTGCCAACCGGGGCCAAAATCGTTCTTCTGTACGCCTTTTTTGCCCAGGAATCCATACTGTTGAAGGCGAACACCTACTTCCCCAATGTTGATACGAATAAGTAGAACCTTAAAAAACGCGAAGAATAGGATAACGACTATGATAATAATTGATGCGATGAAGTTTATTTTTTTCATAATAAGGCTCCTTTAATTTCCATTCTGACAAATTGAGTTTATCAGCGGGCTGGCGCGGCAGGACGACGTGAGACGGCTCCGCCTTCTTCGGAATGGGTGAAGCGTTCCGTTGTCCCATTGATCACATAAGGCTGGCCCGATATACGCATGTTCTTCAGCCGCTTCGCATATTCCAGTTTCACCAGATTCATGCCGCCATCACCGATCAAGGCTTGCGCCATTTTGGCCGTTCCTTCGGCTTCGGTTTTCTTCTGGGCCATGATCGCCTTGGCGTTCTGCTCTTTACCATAAAACTGGGCGTCGCCGTTTTTTTCTTTTTCAATCGCGTAGGCCTGTGCGTCTTTCACGATGCGTTCGGCGCTCGCTTCTGCTTCCACCAATAACTTTTGCATCTCGCCTTTGTAAGACTCTATCTCCACTTCCTTTTTCTTGGTCGCCTCCACCGTGCGGAAAATCTGATTTTGCCGTGCGGCATTGGCTTTAGAAATCTGCTCCTCCACTTCCTGGTCGGCCAGTTTCTTTTCCTTGATCTTTTCTTCATATTCTTCATGAAAGCGGAATTTTTCGGCAATTACGCTCATGATTTCGATGCCAAAGGGGTTCAGTTCTTCGTTGAGTTCCAACTTTGCCTTGAGCGCCTTGCCGTCCCGTTCGCTGGCGTCATAGAACTGCTCCGTCGTCAACTCGCCCAGTACCGAGCGGCAGACAGATCGCGAATAATCGCGCACCCATTTGGCCTTGTAGGCGTCGTAAAGCCCCGAAGTCAAGGCCAGTTCCTTTACCTTCTCCGGAAGCATGCGATAGTTAATCGTCAGGTCCACATACACGTCGCTTCCGTCCAGTGTCTTGATGCGCAGATCGTCCTGGCCGCGCCGGTCGCCCCGTTCGGTCGTGGCTGTCATTTCCAGGCGTTGCACGGTCTTGTCCAGTACGTAAAACGATGTGAGCAGGCCATTATAAATCTGAGTACCCTGACTGTCGATGACGGATACTTTGCCGGTCAGATTGTTGATCCGAATCCCCACTTCCGTACCCGAAATCCGGTCTACGCGTATGGTCACCAAAACCAGAATGACCACCAGCAGCACTGCCACAAGTAGCAGAATAATGGAGCTGCCAAAGCTCTTCATAATCTGCTTGCCCTGTGCTTCAAAGCTGTTTCCTTTCGCCATAATGCATCTCCTTTATAAGATATGGATTTGTAACTCTCTCTATAAATCGCATTCGTCGTTTTGATCAAACCAAATGCATTCGAGTCCAATTTGGGACGCACTTACAGCGCTTGCCGTTTTTGCGTTCCTGGTCCTGGGGTTCTGCTTCCTTCGGGCGCTACACCCCGCTGAAAAACATGATAAATGATATTGTCATGATTTATGTTACATCCTTTTACTTACTACGAACCGGCTCGAATTATTTCTCTTGCAGGACCATAAGCCGTTTGGGCTTGTAGTCAGCGACCTCTCGGCAGCCTTACTCCAGCCGATCCGGTTCCACGGCAACCATTCTGCGGAAGTTGGTCCAGAGGGTGATAATTCCTGCCACCATGCTTCCCAATATCAGGACCGGAAAAGGCACATGCACGAAAAAGCCCAGCACAAAGGCCACCACGGCAACGGCGATCAGCCCCAGCAGCGAACGAATGATTTTGACTTCCAACTCGTCCTTCAGCGATGACGGATGCCGCCGGATAAAGTGGTCGTGTTTTTGGTATGCCGATCTCGAGTATTCAATATCGGGAAAGGCATAACGCAGAGCGCCGTGTTCCGTATCCAGATCGGCACGGGCGCATCCGAGCTTTACTAAATCGCGCAGGCGCTGTTTTACCTGCTTGAGGGTCATCCGTGAGCGGCGGGCAATATCGGCGATCCTTGCGCCTCCGGATGATCCGGAGGTGATGTAGAGCAGTTCATGCTGCCATACGGCGTCGGCGGGCCAAGCGCGTTCTTCGGCCAGCCGCCACACTTCTTCGAAGACCCGGGATTCGCATTTCAGGCAAAGCGGAATGTCCGAGTCATGGGGCAGTTCGTCCTCGCAATAAACGCACTTGTCCAGATCCAGCCTTTGCTTGTCCGCGTCGAGGAGTTCGTGGAAAATATAGGTCCGAAAGCCGTCTTCCGTGTCGGACAGAACGACCGTGTTGTCCACCATCTCATCGAGATATTCGATGATCAGTTCGAGCGAAACAGGCAGCCAGGGAGCCAGGTCATTGGGCGTAATCCGGCCACCCTTGGCCGCAGCGATGCGGCCCGCCAAATTCTCGAGGGAAGCGCGAAAGGCGTTCATGCTGATCTTCTCCGTCTTGTCCAAGGCAAAATTATTATCAAGATAATGGGGATGTCTGCTCATCCAAGCAGAAATTGCTCTCAGATTCATTGTGCTTGATGCCTCCCTTCCATGCAATGAAAAGCCATAACAATCTGCATGGGAACAGGAGGCATAGAGCATGCCAGCGTGAGGGAATTTCGTATATACCTGAAATAATATGACTTATGTCTGAGTTCACAATGGGGGTAACTGTGAAACCATGTGGCGAAAAACGGGATCAGGTGGCCGTTCTTACCAGTTTGCGGCGAAAGCTGCATCCCGTTCCGGGCTGGATCAGCGACCTTCCAAGGCGCTCGAGGCCGAACGGATCAATTCTTCCGTCTCATCCCATCCAATGCAGGCGTCGGTGATGGACTGGCCATATTCCATTTCTTCGACAGGCAGTTTCACCTTTTGGCTGCCGGGCTGGATGTAGCTTTCCAGCATCATCCCGGAGATCGACTTACTGCCGCCGGTGATCTGCTTTAGAACGTTATCCCACACTTCCCGTTGGCGGCGGTAGTCCTTGTGGGAGTTGGCGTGGCTGCAGTCGATGATGATGCCGTTATGGATGCCGGCTTTTTCCAGGAGCACTTCGGTAAAGACCACATATTCGCGCTCGTAATTCGGACCAGTAAGGCCTCCGCGCAGGACGACGTGTCCGTAGTGGTTGCCGTGGGTGGTGGCGACGGCGGCGCGTCCGTCTTCGGCAATGCCCAGGAATGCATGGGGGCTGGACGCCGCCTTGATTGCCTCGACGGCAATATTCGGATTGCCGGAGGTGGAATTTTTGAAACCAATCGGCATGGACAGGCCGCTGGCCATCTGACGGTGGATCTGGGAAGAGGCGGTTCGTGCGCCAATGGAGACCCAGGCAACGAGATCGGAAAGATACTGGGGCACGATGGGATCGAGGATTTCCATGGCCGTGGGCACTCCTAATCGGGTGATTTCCAGCAGGATTTCGCGGCTCAGGCGAACGCCTTCGGAAATATCATCAGAGCCATCGAGCAAGGGGTCGTAGAGCAGGCCCTTCCAGCCAAGGGTGGTGCGCGGTTTTTCAAAATAGGTGCGCATGACGAGGCAAATGTTCTCTTTCACTACTTCCTGCAAGCGCTGCAAACGTTGGGCATAATCCAGCGCCGCCTCGTGGTCATGGATGGAGCAGGGGCCGACGATGGCCAGCATGCGCTTGTCTCTTCCGCAGAGGATGCTCTGGATGGTTTTTCGCGCGGGCAGAACCGTATTCTGGGCCAGTTCATCGGAAAGGGGATACTGGTCCTTCAATTCTTTGGGGCTGATAAGGGGCTGCAAATCCTTGATATTGACATTTTCCGTCAGTTTCACTTTTTCATTTCTCCTTTGATTTATTCCACTTCGAGCCATTGGACCATCACCCGATTTTCGGCTCTTTCGATCTGAACTTTCCATTTTCCCATCTGCCAGGCTTGCCGGCTTTTGCTGAGGCTGCCCAGGCGCGGCGCTTCATAGACCGAGCGCCAGTGCGTCACCAGGGCGCCGAGAAATTCCCGGGCGTCTGTTTCGCTGTCCCAGGCGCTTTCCCAGGCAAACCACCAGCGTCCATCCTGATTTTGATACATCACATAGAAGTCGCCGTCCCAGCCTTCGGCGGCGTCATAGGCAATTCCCGCGCCCAGGCGGTCCTCGAAGAGAGCCCGCATCCCTACCTCACCCAGGGCGTTGGCCGTTACGCGCTTGAAACCGGCGGGGACTTCGGGCTTTGCGGGATTTTCCGGGAGGTTCCAGTCGGTTCCTTCGGGTTCGCGCAGCGTCAGGCTTGACGGCAGATCCACGTCACCAAAATATTTTTCCGAATGGATTACCTGCTCCGTGGAAACGGGGGGCTCGCGAAACACATGATTCCGTCCATCCTTCATGTGTTTTCGGGCTTCATCGAGAAAGGCCTGTCCCGCGGTGTAGGGGAAAATCAGCTGCATTTTGAAAAAATGGGGGGTAGCTTCGAGGGCGCTCTGATCCATGAAGAGGTTTTCTGCGGCGTCTTCCAGAAGGTTCATGGAAGCATAGTGCGCGGCATATTCCTGCATGAGCAGCATGGCGTCGCCCTCGGCCATGCACAGGGCAGCCAGGGCGCGATCGTCGTTTTCCTCGGCCTGGATGCCGACTTTTTCGAGATCAAAGGCGCGGTCCTGGATGGCGTGGCAGATTTCGTGGGCCAGAATCATCTGGGCAAAGGCGCTGCCCACAATGTCGTAACCTTCTCGCACGAAAAGCTTTTTGCTCCTCTGGTCATAGAGTCCGCCAGCCTGCTCATCGAGAAAGGCGATGTACATGTTCAGGATTTCCATATCCTCGGGCATGGCGCCGAGACTTTTCAGAAAGGCTTCCGACGCTTTACGTTCTGCTTCGGGCCATTCTTCTTCGATCATCTTGACCAGATTTTTTTGGATCGTGTTGGAGTCCAGATAATAGGCCGGCACGGGGGCGTCCAGTTTCCAGCCGCGGAGTTTTTCGGTACGTTCCTGCACCTTCAGGATGGCCGCTGCCGTTTCATCGCCTTCGATCCTTCGCAGGGAATCGGTGGACGGTTCATCCATCTCCACGCGCAGGTCGTGGGCCTGGGCCGATATCCCGGCCAGAATGGTCAGGACCAGTATCAAAAATATTTGCGTTTTTCGCATAAATAACACCTCTTATTCGATGCCCATTGTCTTTTTAAATGCATCAAAATCGGGATCCTTTTGAAGCAGGGCTTCGTTTTTCGTGTACAGATCAAGGGCCTTTTCGGTCATGCCCAGCTCTTTGTAGGATCGGATCATGCCCTTGAGGCACATCAGGATAAAATGCTGGGCCTGCTCCATGCGTCCCTGTTCCTGGGCATAGGCCAGCGAGTCGGGGGGCAGTTGTCGCATGTTTTGTGAATGACGCGTCCGCATCTGTTGAGAAAGGGCCAGGCCCCGGAAATAATAATTGACGGCTTCCTTGTATTGGGTCTTGTAGAATTCCAGGTCTCCCATCGCCGTGAGCGCCCAGTAGTCCTGCGGGACATGGCCCGGAGCGGTGCGGCGCTTGAGCGTGTCGAACTCCAGCAGAAACTGAACGCTTTTATCTTCCGGGCAAATGGCGTGGGCCTTCAGGTAATTCTTGCAGGCCTGGATCAGTGCCTGGCGGGCATCTTTGCGCTCGAGCCGTCGCACGAAGGAATGGCCCTTGAGCACGGGCTCCGTGGCTGCTACAAAACGCTCGAGCCGCTTCATGAATTCGGGATGGGCGTCGGCGTCTTCGATGTAGTCGGTGTCGGTGATTTTGCCGTCGTACTTGCGCAGGCCCTCAAGGTTAACCAGCACGGGTTCTTCGCCATAGCCGAACTTGGGCGATTCAAATTCCAGGTGCGGATGCACTTCCGTATTGAGCGGCGCGTCGGCCCAGTCTTCTTCAAAGGCCGTGGCCACCTCGACGTAGCAGGCCAGGATTTTCTCCGCCTGTTGCAGCGATACTTCGGCCAGGTCCTGCTGGATTTCCGGACGATTGATGCGCTCCAACATGCGTTCGATGTTGATGCGCAGGGGCTGCTTCGTTCCCAGCAGGAGCAGGTAGTGGGTCGGTTCGTTGTTCATGTACCAGATAGTCATGTCGGGAAAAACATGAGCAAAGGTCTTCATGGCGCAGGCGAATACTTCCGGTGACATGCCCCCCAGGGGCATCCAGACGACCACCATGCCGTCGTCGGTCAGCGAATCGCGGCAGAGTTGGAAGTATTCCACGTCGTAGAGGTTGGCGTTTGACTTGTAGCGCAGGTCCGTGCAGTCGGTGGCGATAATGTCGTATTGCGCGTCGGAAAATTGCAGGTATGAGCGCGCGTCGTCGATGATGACGCGATAGCGCCCGTCATGAAAGCGTTTCCCGGCGAGTTCGCCCCCGTCCCATTCGTCCAGTACGCCGTGGTTCGAGTCCTTCAGCGTATGGGCCATTTCGGGAACGGTGCGGCTGATTTCGATGCAATCGACCTGTTCGAGTTCTTCATAGAGGGTGAATGACCAGGACGCGCCGCCCGATCCGAAACCCACGGTCAGGGCCGATTTCGGGTTTTCCAGAATCAGCATGGGCACGTGGGCCAGGCTTTTCTGGTCGGTCAGCAGGATGCGGTCCGTACCGGCAACGCCCACGTTGTCCACGTAGATGGTGCGGTCGCCGATGGAGTCTTCCACGACGGATACGGTGGCGAGGGGGCCTTCTTCGTAGGCGACGATTTTGTGATAGGGGCTGCTGAGTTCCTGGAAAAAGTATTGTCCCGGGATTTTAATAAAGATGATGCCCAGGGCCAGGAAAGCCAGTACCGACCAGCCGATTTTGAGACGCCGGTTGTCGGCAGGATTCAGAATGAGCACGAGAGAACCGATGATGACATTGATCAGCGCGAGTACGAGAAAACCCCGTGAGAGGCCGAAAATCGGAATCAGCACAAAGCCCGCCGCGAAGGAGCCGAGGATGGCTCCGATGGTGTTGACTGCATAAATGCGGCCGGTGCCGGAGCCGACCTTGCTTATGTCACGCACGCAAAGCCGCGCCGCCAGGGGAAAGGCCATTCCCATGAGCAGCGTTGGCAAACCGATCACCAGAACGGTTCGGTAAAAGACATTGGCCACTGCCAGAATCCAGTTGAATTCGTTGGTGTCCAGGTTGACAGGTTCACCAAGGCGCACGTATTGGACGCGGTATATCAGCATAAAGAGCGACAGCGCACCGCTGAGACCGATGAGGATTTGCACGAGTCCGTAGAGGCGCAAGGGATGGCGCTGGCGATCCACGATGGCCGACATGAAGGCGCTGCCCAGGGCCAGCCCTACCAGAAAAACCGTGAGCATGGCGCTGAAGGAGTAGGTCGTGTTTTTCAGATATTCAAAACGAAATACGAGCGCCCGTGTCCAGAAAACCTGATAGGAGAGCGCCACGAAGCCCGAGATGCCGTAGGTGATCAGGACCAGCCGCGAAAGGCCCGCGGGAAGCACCGGTTCCACGCCCTCTGCCACAAGCGCCGGGTTTTCGTCGATTTCATCTTTTGTCGGGACGTTCTCGTCTTCGGCGTCTATCCGGGGATTCTTTTCCAGCCAGGTGGAAAGGAGGATGGAACCGATACCGGCCAGGATGCTGAAGGTGCCGGCCATGAGGATGGTGGTGCGTGTGCCGAAGGCGGCGATAAAGACGAAACCCGCGAAAAAGGTTCCCAGTACGGCCCCTGCCGTGTTGGTGGCGTAGAGCGCGCCCACACGACCGCCCAGCGCCCCGCTTTTGCGCACGAGGAATCGCGACAGAACGGGCAGGGTCGCGCCCATGATGGTTGTCGGAATCAGGAGGACAATGAATGATATGATGAAACGAATCAGGCTGAGTTTCAGAAAACTGCTCTCGCCGCCGGCGTAAACCGCGTCGTAAATCGGATTGCCCGCGCGGAGCATGAAGGGAACGGAAATGGCAAAAATGCCTTCGCAGATTTCCAACATGCCGTAGAAGCGCAGGGGCCGTTTCATGCCGTCGGCCAGTTTTCCGCCGATCAGGCTGCCCAGCGCCAGGCCGCCCATGAAGGCCGCCAGCACCGTGGAAACGGCATAGAGCGTCGCGCCGAAAATCGTCAGCAGGACGCGGGTCCAGATGACCTCGTAAATCAGACCGCTCATGCCCGACAGCAGAAAGAAAATAAAGACTATGACAATACCGCCCAAGGGCAATACGCCGCGTGGAACTTTTTTTTCAGATGATTCCATTTTTTCTGCAAACAACTTTCTTCCCTGGAATTTGTCCGACTAGTCCGACGTTCCGCTTTCTTCCAAAACCTTGCAGGCGTATTGGAGGGCCATGGCATAGCCATCCGCGCCAAAGCCGCTGATCTGCCCGATCGACAGGGGAGCGATGTAGGAATGATGGCGAAATGCTTCACGCTTGTAAATATTCGACAGATGCACCTCGATCACCGGAATTTCCACCGCCGCCAGCGCGTCGGCCAGGGCGATGCTCGTATGCGTAAAGGCTCCCGCGTTGATGATAATCACGCCCACATTGTCTTTGGCCGCGTGAATCCTGTCGATCAATGCGCCTTCGTAATTGCTCTGGAAACTTTCCAACTCAACTTTCTTTTTTTGGGCCAGTTCCTGAAGGGTCTGCTCGATCTCCTTGAGCGTCGTCTTGCCGTACTTATCCGGCTCGCGTGTGCCCAGCATGTTCAGGTTCGGTCCGTTGATCAGCAGGATTTTCTTGTCACTCATTCGTTCGAGGCCCCCATTTCACAAAGCACTTCGGATATGGTCGCTTCCGGTACATCGTCTCTTATTGTGACTTCTCCCATCTGGACGGGCAAGACAAAACGCACCTTGCCGTCCCGTACCTTCTTGTCGGACTTCAGTTTTTCCATGATGGCCGACACTTCCAGTTCGGGAATCGTGACCGGCAATTTGCACTGCATCAGCAGGCCCGCCAGTCGCGGACGCAAGGCGGTATCAACCAGTTCCATTTTTTCCGCGATACGTGTCGCCGCGATCATGCCGATACTCACGCATTCCCCATGCCGCAGGTTGCCGTATTCCACCAGGTTTTCGATGGCATGGCCCACCGTATGGCCAAAATTCAGGATCGCCCGCAGGCCGTGTTCCTTTTCATCTTCCGCCACCACAGCCGACTTGATCTTGCAGGAACCGGCCACCACGTGGGACATGCGGTTGCCGTCGAGTTCGAGAATGCCGTCGAGATTGGCTTCCACATAGTCAAAATATTCCGCGTCGCGAATCACGCCATGCTTGATCACCTCGGCCAGGCCTGAGCGAAATTCTTCGACGGGTAAGGTTTGCAGCACGGACAGATCCATGAGCACGGCTTTGGGCTGCCAGAAAGCGCCGATGATGTTTTTGGCCAGCGGATGGTTCACCCCCGTCTTGCCGCCTACGCTGGAATCGACCATTGCCAGCAGGGACGTGGGAGCCTGGATAAAATCGACCCCGCGCATATAGCAGGCTGCCGCGAATCCCGTGATGTCACCCACCACGCCACCGCCCAAGGCCACCAGCGCCGACTGCCGGGTGAAGCCGTGCGCGATCAGACTGTCCCAGATCAGGTGCGTCGTCGCCACCGTCTTTTCCGATTCGCCCTCGGGCAGTTCGGTGGTTTCCACGGCAAAGTCGGCCGCCTTCAGACTCTTCTGCAGCGGGGCCAGATAATGGCGGCCGATATCGGCGTTCGTGACGACCATGACCCGATCGCACTTGGGAAGGTATTGCTTGATCTTTTCGCCGAATTGTTCCGACCAGCTTTCATCGATCAGGATCGGATATTCCGCACCCTCAAGTCCTACCGTTATTTTGCGCATAAATTCTCCCGCCATCAAACATACAATCAAACTTCATCCAAGGTCCATCCTCCTGAATCGCAGATAATCCTACAAGAAAGCGGCCAGCCATCAAAGGAAAAAGTCAACGCATAGAATATGTCTGTCCGCGGCCCAATGATGAATCAAAGCCATCCCGGCAGCACGAAAAATATGAATTCGCAAGAATCTGCTCGAAGGCCGAAAAAACCAGCGCCAAATGATGGCTGTGTCTTGATATTATAAATGGTATGCGATATGCTTTTGTCTATTGGAATCATTGCGTTTGTCAAAAAACTGACAGCGCGAGGCATCTTGTCTATTCGAAATCGCGGATTTCGGGGAATTCAGACTTCTATGAAATTGCATTATCGAGAGAAAATGCGTCAATTTATCTGGCGCAAGCGCTGGTGGATACTGATCTGGACCCTTATCCTGGGCGGCGGAATTTTGTTTATCTGGCGTAAGATGGACACGGACCTGCCTCTTTTTCTGAAAATCCCGCGGGAAATGGTTATTGCCTTCTCCAAGGACGATTCCACCATCCCCACCTACCAGATTGCGATTACGCCGGCCCAGTTGCGCAACTTTCGCCGGGAATTTCATTCGCGCACGGGTCTGGTCAAGCATTTTGCCAATGTGGATGTGCGTTATCGGGACGATTCGGGAGAAATCGACTGGATCGGACAGGCCCGAATCCGCCGGCGTGGGATTATGGCGGACCAATTGCTGGCCAAGAATTTCAAGATTGAGTTTGAGAATGCCGAGGCCCTTGGCTTTATCGAGGCCCACCTGATTCCGATCCGGCACAAAACGTCGTCCTGGCTCATTTTCCATGGCTGGCTGGCGGAGGAACTGGGCCTGATCAGTCCGCGGATGCGATTTGTCCGGGTCCAGTTTAACGGCGTGGATTGGGGGCTTTATGTGGAGGTGGAGCAGTTTGGCCGGGAGATGCTCAAGCGCTATGGACTTGGAAATTCCGATCTCTACGGTGAAACCGATGATTTTGGCAACGTTACCAATACGATTCTCTATGACACAACGGCACGCTGGAAGAAATACGACCCCCTGATGGGTAATGAAAAGGACTTCACGCCGATGCGGGAGTTTCTCGAGCTCATCAACGAGGGTGATGATGCGGAATTCCGTCGGGAAATATTCGGCCTTGTGGACAAGGAAAACGTGATGCGCTGGCATGCCCATCAAGAGATCATGAACAGCTATCATCAGACTTCTTTCGGGAACAATCGCCTGCTTTACAATCGCGTTACGGGCAAGTTGGAATTTGTTCCCTGGGATGCCCTGCCGGGAAATTTCAGCCTGGATAATCGCCCCTATCTGACCCAGTACGTCACGAATCTGCTGATCATGCGGCTCAAGAATCACCCCGAATACATGGCGGATTATTCGAAGTATCTCCACCAGGCCGTCAGCGAACTACGTCCGCGCCTGCCCGGGATATTTGATACGCTTTACATGACTGAGGACATCTTGAAGGTCATCCAGGTCGATCCTCTGCGGCACCATGTGGCCGATCGGGAGCATTTTCAGAGGGGGGATCTATCGACTTTTCAAAAGTACTGGCAATACATCTGGCATCTGGGTTGGCCTTCCCAGGTGCGCTGGATGAGCCGCTATATCGACACGAGTTGTTCGCGGCTGTTGTGGGGACTGGAAAATGCCCGCTGCGACGTGCTTGCCGGGCTCGATGCATCGCCCCGCCGGAGTTATTCGCTTCGCCTGAACTACGGGGCCCAGAGCGTTTCACGTCTGGAGCGGCTGGATATTCCCCTGACGGTGGACAGCGAACTTGCCGAGGGCGCGAGCGTGAGCCTGAGCTTGCGCCTGGAAGCCCGGCCCAAATCGGGTAATTTTGATTTCCCCCTGCATCCGGCTGAAAAGGAGCCGGAGCCCTATAGGGTAGAACGGCGCCTGGCTGTGCGTAACGGATATCTTGTGGCCGAAGATCTGGACTTTCTGCTGATGCCCGGTTTTCCGCGGGTTCAGATGCAGATGCCCTTCTGGAAGCGGGATTTTGAGGCGATGATGAACGCCGTGGAATTGCAGCGCTATGCCCTCTCTATCGAATCGGACCGGCCTCTGGCGATTGCGGGCCGGAAAATCCGTGTGCAGGTTCGCAATCTGGCGGATGGAACGATACTCGATGCCGAATACCTGTATTACGACATTGGCCAAAGCACCATGCGCGAGCAGATTTCCATCGGGCCCGACGAACTTGCCCGGCAATATGACTGGATGCAATATGATCCCGCGAAAAAGGCCCTGCGGGTAGATAGAGGAGAGGTAGATATTTTGCGTGATCTTGTTATTCCCCGTTCCACGCGCCTGCTTGTTGAGGCGGGGACGCGGTTGCGCCTGGCCCCCGGCGTTTCCGTTTTTTCCTGGAGTCCCGTGGAAATGCTGGGAAATCCGAAAAATGGGGTATATCTGGAGCCTTTGCATGCCGATAAGCAGTGGGGAGTACTCGCGGTGGTTGATTGCCCAACTACATCGGTTCTGCGCCATGTGCAGTTTCGCGGCGCTGGAAGCGCATCGGCTCTGGAGGTGGATTTCACAGGGGCCTTGAATTTCCATGAAGCGCCCCATATTCTGGAAAACTGCCGGATCATGGAACCGGGAAATACCGCCATATCCGTATGGAAAAAAGAAAAACAGGTTTATCGACATGAGTAAACAAGTCGCAAGATTTCGAAGATACGAACATAAATTCTGGACCGACCGCCGCACCATGCGGGACTTCCTGAACTATCTGCTGAATTTTATGGATTTTGATGAGCACGGGGATGAGGACCACAGCTATTGGATCACAAGCCTTTATCTGGAAACCCATGACCTGATGACATACGCCGAGAAATACAACGGCGACCTGGAAAGGCGCAAGTATCGCATCCGCTTTTACAACGATGATCCGTCGCTTGTCTTCTTCGAGGTCAAGAAGAAGTACAATGCCTTTATCGATAAGTCCCGCACGCCCTTCGCGATCCCGGACGGGGATTTCAGCAAAGTGGAGGCGGCCCTGCAGAGTCGGGATTCCGAAGTGAACGATGAATTCATGCAGGCCTATCATGAATATGCGCTTGCTCCGATGGCCTGGGTGGCCTATCGGCGGATTGCGCTGGTCGGAAAGAACAATCCGGCCCTGCGCGTCACTTTTGACATGCAGGTATCGGGGACATCGGCCTGGGGTTTTCGGCCCCGTTACGAAGACGTGCGCAACATCAATCTTTCCCGGTGGAAAGACCCGGTCATTCTGGAAATCAAATTTACCCAGCAGTATCCCCTGTGGTTGGAAATCGCCATGCGCGACCTGGGGTTTATCCATGAATCCATCTCGAAATACGGGATGGTCATGGCACGCTATTATTTTAATGAAAAGAGGGAACAATGGATCCATTAACCATTTCTCGCCTGACAGGCGTCACCATTCAGGACATGAGCCTGTTCGATATCGGCCTGCGTCTGGCCTCGGCCCTGGCCCTGGGCATATTGATTGCCCTGGTCTATCGCCGCGTCCACAAGGCCTTTGCCTATTCCTACAGCATGGTGGTCGGTATCGTTATGATCTCCATGATTGTGGCCACGGTGCTCATGGTGATTGACAACAGCCTGGCCCGGGCCTTTGGGCTTGTCGGGGCACTCGCTATTATCCGCTTCCGTATGCCGGTGAAGGATATTAAAGATATTATCTTTATCTTTCTCTCCGTGGCGAATGGCATTGCCAGCGGCGCGGGTCATTTCAGGATTGCCCTGCTCGGCGTGTTGGGTTCACTCGTGGTCTGCTTTCTCATGTATATGACCAAGTTCGGGGGCCCACGGGCCAGCGGTCAATTGTTGCTCAAGGTGCTGGCGGGTAAGGAATTGCTCGAATCGGACAGTGGCGTTTTTGAAACGATTTTGCGTGAGCATTGCCTGTCTTTTTCGCTGGTGGAGATGCACATGGGCAAGCGGCGCGATTGCGAAATCGTGTACAGCATTCGACTGATCGAAGAAGAAAAACTTCAGGATCTTCTCAAGCAGATTTCCGACCGCGAAACCGTTGAGCAGGTAGTTGTCCTGAGCGCGATTCACAATATGGATGTGCAGTAAGCCGGTATATTTATGAAGATTGTCGCTACCATTGCCAAGGTCATTCTGGTTCTGCTGTGCGTGGGGCTTATCGTCTATGGCGCTTTCTGGTATGGCCGGGAGGAAGCGCCCGATTTTCCCATTGAGCGGCTTGCCGAAAGTGAAGCCCACGGAACGCCCCCGCGTGTCGAGCGGGAGTTCAAGTTTGGCATGGATATCTCGAAGGCCCGGAAAAGCGAAAAGTCCAGTGCCGGAGACTCGGGCACGGAGGCTGTTTCTCTGGCCGAACTTCCGGATCAGGCCTTTTTCATGACCGATGCCGGCTTGGCCGAACTTCAGGAGTATGTGTATCGCGCCCTGCAGAATCGCATTGCCGATCCCGCCTGGCAGGCTCCGGGAGTTCTGGATAATCCCTATTATATCGCCCGCGATCCCATGACCTTTGTCGCCCGGGATGTTTATGCCGATACACAAAATAACGACTTTGAGCGGCTGGCCATATCCTATCGCCTGCGGCATCGTTTCCGAAGCCTGAACCAGATGGACAATCATGAAAAGCGCCCGACCCAGGGGCATCATTTTCCCTATCGCTGTGAAATCCAGTCCAAGACGGAGCGTGAGGAACTGGGCGACGGCTGGAGTCGGGTGAGTGAGGCGCGCTTTGAATTTCGGGTGGAGTCGGCTCCTTTTTCACCCCAGAATCCCCCGCCCCCTCCTCCGTGGCATGTGAAAGACTATTTCCCCGTCATGCAGAAAGGGGTCTGGCAGGATATGGTGATATTGCCGGGCAAGGAGTTGGCTGCGTTTTTGAAGGAAAAGAAGGTGGAAGGGCCGGTGACGATTGTGCCGCGCATTATGCTCGTGACCAGCCGGATGCGTATGCACCTGGACATCAAATCGCCCTACGGCTCGGGTCCGAATCCCGAGCAGGCGTTCATCATCAGTATTGACCGGAGCGACGTATTCGATGGGGAGGCATACCTCGATTACCTGCGGGCAAACTGGTACGAACGCAGCGTTCGTCCGCCGGTGCAGGCGACCTTTTTTGAAGTTGAGATAGAATTTGAGCGAAACGTTTCTACCGTACTCGACAGGCTTGTCGCCGAAAAAGGTACTCCCGAATTGCGCCGAACCCTGAAAGCCTTTCACCATGACCTGCAGATGATTCGTGATATCGCCATCGAGGCGCTCGAAGCCCGGGGCGTCCAATGCGATCCCCGCGGTCGCAACAAATACCTGCAATCCTTGCTTGAAATCGAATGACAGCCTCAACGACAATCCTGCACAAATTTCTTGCAGAAGCAGCCTTTTCGCGCAATAGTGGAATCCATGACGCCTGGCGTCAGAATGCATGATATACGGGTGATTATATGGAACGTGTCTTTCACGATATGGAAAAACTGGCCGCGCTGATCTGCGAGATGCAGGATCGCGGGCAGAAGGTGGTTCTGGCGAATGGCTGCTTCGACGTGGTGCATGGCGGCCATGTGTCTTACCTGGAAGATGCCCGGGCCTGCGGCGATGTTCTCGTGGTCGGCGTGAACAGCGATGCTTCGGTCCGCAAACTCAAGGGGGCCAACCGTCCTGTCTGCCGTGAACAGGATCGGCTGGACGTATTGGCCGAGATGAAGTGCGTCGATTACCTGATCGTCTTTGACGAGGAAAGCTGCGAGCGCCTTCTGCGGACTTTGCGGCCCAATGTTCACGCCAAGGGCACCGATTACACGGCGGACACGGTACCGGAACGCCTGGTATCCGACGAGCTCGGCATCGAGACGGTTATCACCGGCATGCCCAAGGAAAACGCCACTAAAACGATGATCCGGAAGGTCTCCGATTCGAATTGACGCGCCGCGTTTTTCGATTCGGCATCTGCCTATGTCCCGAACTCCCGAAAGCATACTGATTGTCCGTCTCAGCGCCATTGGCGACGTGGTGCACACGATGCCCTGCCTCCATGCCCTGCGAGACGCTTTTCCCAAGGCGCGGATCGGCTGGCTCGTGGAAGAACTTTCGGCTTCTCTCCTGCGCGACCATCCTGAAATCGACCAACTCTATGCGATTCCCAAAAAGCGCTGGCGCCAGAACAAGTGGCGGACCGTTGTCGGACGCGAGCGGATGCGATTCTACAAGCAGATTCGGCGCGACGGCTGGGAGGTGGCGATTGATTTCCAGGGCCTGACGAAGAGCGCCATGGCGATGTGGAGGAGCGGGGCAAAGCGGCGGATCGGATATGGCGATGCCGATGGACGCGAGCTCAGCAAACTTTTTTACACGGACAAGGTCAGGCCTCGGGGATCGGCGGTGCATGTGATCGAACGCAACCTGGCGCTTCTGGGGCCGCTGGGTCTGGAACGCGGGGCCGATGATGTAGTCTGGCGTTTTCCGGATTTTCACGAGGAAGAAGCCAGCCTGCGGCCTTTTCTGGATGGGATTGCCGCGGACGGTCCTTCGTCGGGAGAGGGATCGCCGGATTTTATCGGCCTTTATCCCGGCGCCGGATGGATCACCAAGCGCTGGCCGCCGGAGAAGTTTGTCGCATTGGCCCGGCAGCTGGCCCGGCAGGATGGACTGCCACCCATGGTCCTGATCTGGGGACCAGCCGAGGCCGAAATGGTCGATGCCATTATCCAGCAGGCCGACCTTCCGACAGAAAAACTCCGTCCCGCGCCTCCCACGAATCTCCGCGAGCTGACCGCGTTATTGGGCTACTGTTCGGTCATGGTCGCGGGAGACACAGGCCCCATGCACATCGCCGCCGCCCTGGGCAAAAGGGTCGTGGGCTTATACGGCGGCAGTGATCCAGTCCGGAATGGTCCCTGGGGCAGGGGCCACATTGTTCTGGAGATGGATGACATGCCATGCCAGCCCTGCTGGAAGCGAGAATGCCCCAAAGGTCCTGGAGCGCCCTGCATGGAGGGAATAGCGGTCGAGTTGGTAAGCCGTGCCGTGTCGGAGATTTATTTTCATTTGTAGGGTTTGTTTTCGAAAGGGACCTCCTTCTCCAAATCCGCGATCGTAGTCGGGTTTTTTTGCGCCTGGCAGGGGGACGCCTCTTACGAGGCTGACTACGAGCGGGAGCGCAATCGCACTCGCACTCGCAATCGTAATCGTAATCGCAATCGGGTTTTTGCGCCTGGCAGGGGGACGCCTCTTACGAGGCTGACTACGAGCGGGTGCGGCTTTCAGGGGCGTGGCTTCATTAATTCCGTCGCATCGTCTCGTCCAGCAGGATACGAATGCTCAGGGACAGGTCGCGTGTGCTCATGGGCTTGAGGAAAAACTCGCGGATTCCAATCTCCCGGGCTTTGTCGGGAGAGATGATGTCGCTGTAACCGGTGTTCAGGATAATCGGGATATCCGGGCGCGTTTCCAGGATTTGAATCGCCATGTCGCTGCCGGTCATGCGGGGCATGGTCTGGTCGGTGATTACGATATCGAAGCTGTCCGGATCGGCCTTAAAGGTGCTAATCGCGCTTTGCCCGTCTGTGCAGGTGGTAACGCGGTATCCCAGTTTGGTCAGGCGTTGCTTCCAGAGCGCCGTGAGCATATCCTCATCATCCACATATAGAATATGTTCGCCTTTTCCACGTATGATGGGTTCGTTTTCCGTTGCGTCCGATCCGTTTTCGTTTTTGATTCGGGGGATATATATGTGGAAGGTTGTGCCTTCGCCGAGTTGGCTTTCCACCTGGATAGCGCCTCCGAGGCCGGTCACGATCCCATGGACCATGGACAGGCCCAGCCCGGTGCCTTCGCCCACGGCCTTTGTGGTGAAGAATGGCAGAAAAATCCGCTCACGTACTTCCGGCGCCATGCCGCATCCTGTGTCCGATACGCGCAGGTGGACATAAGGCCCCTTTTCCAAAAGTTCCAATTGGATCTTCTGGTCCGTTTCAAAGTCGATATTCTCCAGGCTGACTTCCAACTGGCCCCCGTCCTTTTTCATGGCGTGATAGGCATTGGTGCAGAGGTTCATAATGACCTGGTGGATTTGTGTCGGATCGGCCAGGATGGTTCCGCAGTTTTCCGGGATATTCTGGTGGAAGTCGATGGTGGTGGGCATGGAGGCGCGCAGGAGTTTGAGGGCTTCCTTGAGGATCGGCTTTATGGAAAGCGGACGCAGTTCCTTATCCACTTTGCGGCTGAAGGTCAGGATTTGGGTCACGAGTTCCTTGGCGCGATTTCCGGCGCGCATGATTTGTTTGTTGTATTTGCAGGCGTCGCTATCTTCGGGTACTTCGTCAGTCAGTATTTCGCTATAGCCCAGGATGGCGGCCAGGATATTGTTGAAATCGTGGGCAATGCCGCCGGCCAGCGTTCCGATGGCTTCCATTTTCTGGGCCTGGCGGAGTTGTTCCTGCAGGTTGATTTCCTGGGTGATATCGCGACAAAAAGCGACAAAATTCGTGATGTAGCCATCGGGTTCGCTGATGGAGGAAAAGTTGATCTGCATCTGAAAGGGCAGGCCGTCTTTGCTTTTGGCGGGAATGGTTCCCGACCAGGCCTCTCCGGCGCTGATTTTGGGGAATATCCTGCTTTCCCATTGCTCGTAATTGTCATTGAGCAGAAAGACCGACATATCCTTGCCCGACAGTTCTTCCAGCGAGAAGCCACTGATACTTTCGAAGGCGGGGTTGACATATTCTATCCGACATGCGGGATCGCTGATAATGACCCCTTCTTCCGCCTGTTCTACCACCTTGGCGAGGCGCTTTTGTTTTTTTTCGGAGAGAACGCGTTCGGTGATGTCCTTGATGAGGCCGTCATAGGCCACCAACTTGCCCTTGCTGTTCAGGTGAGGGACGGCTGTATTGCTGACCCAGCGGATTCTACCGTCTTTTCGGATAATCCGGTGCTCAATGGCTTCCCGTTGGCGTTGCTGCAGTATATCTTCGGCAAACTGGCGCACCTTGTCGCGGTCGTCTTCATGGACCATTTTAATCCAGAGATAAGGATCGTTTTCCAGTTCGGTCTGGCTGTATCCCGTCACGGCTATGCATGCCGGGCTATGCTCGGTCCACAGTGGAAAATGGTTTTCTACATGAACAGTAAAGATATAGTCCGTAATTGATTGCGCCAGTTTGCGATAGCGGTTTTCGCTCTTGCGCAGAGCCATCGAAGACTTTTCCCGTTCTGTCGCGTCTCGAAGGTTGGCCAGGATGAGTTGTTTGCCCTTGACTTCGAGGATCGTCGCCGCGATATCCATGGGCAGAATAGAACCGTCGGCCCGCTGGATCTGCTGGAACTCAAATACGCAGTCGCTGTTTTGAATGCTTTCCCGGATTTCCTCGAGGCTGGTTTCGTTTTGCCGGGGGAAAAGGATAGAAAAATGCTGATCCAGGATGTCTTCTTTGCGATAGCCCAATATGCGTGATAGCGACTTGTTGGCCATTATGATGGCGCCCGTGTCCGGATCAACCAGGATAATCAAGTCGATCCAGTCCTCAAAAATCGCTTTCAGGGATTCTGTCTGCAATTTGCCGTTACCTGAATAATTCATGAACCTTTATCTTCCAAAATGCTTTGCCATTCCTATACACTGATAATGTTTTTTGCGTGTTATTCGTTGAGCGCTTTGCTTACAGCATCAAGCAACTCGGACTTGGTGAAGGGCTTGGATAGTGTTCGGCTGGCTCCCAGGTTTTTTGCCATGGCCAGATAGACATCCGATGAAATCTGGCCGCCTCCCGAGATTGCGATCATGGGCAGCCGGGGATGCTTTTTCCTGATTTGGATAATGGTCTCGATCCCTTCCATCTCGGGCATGACTATATCGGTGATGAGCAGGTCGGGTTCATCTTTCTGGCACAGTTTAAGGGCCTCGCGGCCGTTTTGCGCCAGCGTCAATTCATAGTCATAATGACATAAAATATCCTGGATAAGTTCCCGGACCTGGTCGTCGTCATCCACTACTAAAATCTTCTGCATTTTCTACCTTTCCGGGCCTTAGCCGGCCTGAAGGATCATATAGATGTTTTAGCAATATCGATCCACGTCAGGATGAACTTTAGCCGGAAATAACAGAAAAGTGTTGATTTCAGTTGGGGCCTTTATAAATTAAGTATGATAGAACATCAAAGTTACTCACATAACAAAATCTGGCAGATTATTGACTGGCCTTAAGTCCTGAAAACAGAAGCAATTTGCCTTGGTTACTGTGTAAGGAAAATAACTTGACACCTGGAATCACCCCAGGTTCCTCCGTACTCCGGCTAGCCCCAGAAAACCATACAACCCCCGGCTCTCCCTCATGATACTTTAATCGCTTTTGCGTTGACAGCCGCCGTTTCATGACGCAAAATGATTGAGCCTTTCGTATCAATGGTTCTATCCGTTTTTCGCAGTACAATTGCGGTGCTCATGCGGTG
>CAYWYC010000002.1:57013-59797 GCA_964462565.1 uncultured Candidatus Sumerlaeota bacterium
AGTTTGTCCGGCATTGGCTCTTGTCTTTTTCAGCCCTCCTTGCAGGGACCGCCTTTACTCAGCAGCAAAGAACGACTTGTATAAAGGAGATATATCATGAAAAGGTGTGTCTGTCTTGTCCTGGCTGTATGTATGTGTGTGGGAATGCTCTATGCCGCGCCGGAAACGGTGGTGATTCAGGGGAGGCTGGTGGACAGTGACGACAATGCGCTTTCCGGAGATCGCGCCTGGCGCGTTCAGTACTACAATGCCGAAACCGGCGGAAGCCCCTTGGGAACGGCCCAAACCGGAACGGTGAGCGTTTCCGATTCGGGTCTGTTTTCCATATCGCTGACACCGCCTGTCGCGGTTGTGGCTGCGGCGGGGGATGTGTGGTATGAACTTGGGGTCGATTCGGCTTCCACGCCTGATGGCGCGGTGGATGCCGCGGACATCTTTTCGTCTCGCGTCCGGGTGGAGAGCGTTCATTTCAGCCAGCATGCCGCGAATTCCGATTCTCTGGGGGGGGTGGCCGCCAGTGCTTATTCCACCGATGCCGAACGGGACTCGGCCATTGCCACGGCTACAGGCGGCCTGGTTACGGATCCTGCCGCGCCGGGTACGCCCTATGGCCTGTGCCTGACCGTAAGCCCTCGGGCCTATCCCTGGAAGCAGCTGGTCTGGTATATGGAGAGCATGGCAGGCGTGGCGAACTTCGTGGTTTATGAATCGAACGCCCCGATAACGGAAGCCAACAAGGCCTCGGCCCGCAAGCGCTACGGCACGACGACGGAGTTGGAACTGCCCGTCTATGCCAACTCGGGTCTGCGCTATTTTCGCGTGGCAGCGGCGAATTTTACGGGTGAGGAAGGGGACCTCAGCAATGAATACGTTCTTGACGCCACCAGCCGCGCCATTTTTACCTCCGACCTGGAAACAGTGGGCATCTATGAACTCTGGTCCATGTCCATCGGTAGTGAGGAAGAACCTGTTCGGGTCAACGGACCTTTTTACAGTTTTTCCGATCTTGGCGAATACAAAATCAGTCCTGATGGACGAAGATTGATCTACTCGGCAGATGCGGAAACGGACGATGCCTTTGAACTCTACGCTGCCAACACCGACGGATCGGGCGATGTGGTTAAACTCAGCGGCGACCTGATCACCGGCTTCAGCGGTATTTCCCTGAGGTATTTCGGCATCACGCCCGACGGCCAGTGGGCGGTTTTCCTGGCGGGCAACTTCAGCACCAACGACTATGAAGTCTATGCATCCAGGATGGATGGAAGCACGGGACCCATCCTGCTCAGCGAGGATACCGGCGATCCCACACTCGGAGTGGAACGTCATGTCTATCCCCGCTTTTCGCCGGATTCCCGACTGGTGGCCTTCTATGGAGACATGGAAACCGATGGCTTGGAAAATGTGTATGTGGTCCCCGTCGATGGAAGTGGTGCGCCCCTCAAGATCACCCCCGATCTCGTGTCGGGCCAAATCCTTCTGTCCGGCTTTTTCAGCCTCGACTGCCAGGAATACTATTTTACGTCCTCCCTGCATGGTGAGATGGGCGTTTTCAGTGTACCCGTCTCTGGAAGCCTTGCCTATACCCAACTCAGCCCCGATGTCGTAAGCGGGGGCGGCGCCTATCTGAGCCAACTGACTCCCGAGGGTGACCGCCTCCTTATCGAGGGTGATATCGAGGTGGACGGGAAGAATGAAATCTTTGTCATCCCCGCAAAGGGCGGTGCGGCCCTGAAGTTGAATGATGAAATGGTGGCCGGTGGTGAAGTGGAGACCGTGCCGGATGTCAACCCCCGGGGCCACACTTTTACCTATCGCGCCGACCAGGACACCGATGGCGTGATTGAACTCTATGAGGTTTCCCTGTCGGGCGGCGGAATGTCGAGAAAACTGAACGCCAGCCTGGTGGTGAATGGGGATGTGAACAGCCACCGCGTATCGCCCGACGGAAAATATGTCGTGTACCTGGCCGATCAGAATACCAATGGGCGCGATGAACTCTTCGTAGTCGATCTCGACGGCGATTCGACACCTGTTCGTGTGAATCCGGCTCTGGACGCCGATGAGAATGTCCTCAACTATGCTTTCTCCCCGGACGGGCAATATATCGTCTATCACGCCGACCAGGATATCGATAACGTGTGGGAACTCTATTATGCCCCGGCCCGGGGCGGCGGAGTCGCGCGGAAAATGCATCCGGACTTGAGCGGAGACAAGGATGTGTACCCCTTCAAGATCACACCCCTGGGCTATGACCCCATGGAGCCCTGACCCTGTTCTTGAAAGGGGACGTTTGCCGAAAGCCCGTCGATTGGAAGAAGCGAGAACGGAAAATGTCCCCTGACAAAGGCTGACAAAAAAAGGAGGACTATCATGATAAACACCCATCGGATCAGAGAACTTGTCGGAAGCGGCCTGATCGTCATTATGCTGTGTCTGTCGCTTGGCGCCCAGACCAATGGCGCGGGAGCCAGGCTGGAACTGATAAGCACCGCAAGCGACCAGATGGTTCAGGGACTCAGCAACAGTTCCGGTGCGCGTCTGGATTTGGCCGGAGCCGAAAGCGTTTCGGCAGAATCGACCAACACGACAGGGGCGCTATTGCGTATCGGTATCTTCCACATCTCCATGGCAAGCCTGACGGTCGAGATGATCGCCAATCATCTGCTTGGGCTGGCGACCCTCAGCGGCGAAATGCTCCAAAGGGCCGATGTCAACGGCGATGGACTTGTGGACGTTTCGGACGTGATATACTTGCAGAACAAGCAATAGCGGCAGGGTCTT
>CAYWYC010000003.1:0-57243 GCA_964462565.1 uncultured Candidatus Sumerlaeota bacterium
TTCTGCAAAATAAACTTCAGAAGGTCCGCGACATCCACCTGACCGTCCTGGTTCAGATCGAGTTCTTCCACTTCCCGATCCGAAAGGCTGACATGGCCCAGCAGGTAGGCGCGTATGGGCAGGCCCGGTTTGGGGGCGTAGGATTCGATGGTGACGCCTCCCAGCAGCGTTCCGCCGGCCCAGGCTTCGATGGCCGTAGTCGGGTTCAGTCCCTGCGGAATCTCCGCGCCCGGCGTGATCGTGCAGGTAACCGTGGTCTGGCTGCCTGAATCCAGCGTGAACTCAGACGGACTGATCCGCACCATCCAGTCCGAAGGCATCCCGATCCGGCGCACCTTCATTTCAATATCGGCCGACCCATCCAGAGGATTATATACGGGAAAGGACTGCTCTATCTGATACGCACGCATCAGATTATTGCTCGTGCTTCCATCGCGGGAACGCACCATTCCGATGAGCGTACCGGGGCTGAAATTCTCCGGATCGATCATGCTTTCCCCAAGATCCCGCATTTCATCAGCCAGGTCTTCCATGTCGTCGAGAGCGTTGCGGGTGGCCAGTTCATCGGGATCGGCGGCAAGGATGGCATTTTTCCAGTCGGCCAGTTGGGCGTCTGTCAGCTCGAGCCACTGGGCAGCCTGCCTTTCTTCGCTGGAATAATTCCCCGCCGCCAGACGCTGCTGCATCGCTTCGTAGGCCGACTTGTCGATGCTTATTTCTTCGATACCTTCGTTCCGCAATACAGCCACATAGGCATCCATGGCATCGGCCGTTTCGATCATGGAATGCCCCGTCAGATCCAGATAATGGATGAGCGTCGTCGCCTGTTGAGAGGCCCACGTCTGCTCCTCAGCCATGGCCGCGCCGCCATAACGGTCGATGGTGATTTCCACGGCCTGCAGCTTGGCAAAGAGATCGAGCGACTTTTCCATAAGCGTGTTGGCCGCGTCGGCACGGGCCTGCGAAATTCCGTTGTCCGCGCTTACGGGCGGAAAGTCGTAACTCTTGATTTCGGCGAATTCGCGAAAGTCCTGCCGCGGGGGATCGGTTCTGAGCGCATTAAGGGCTTTTTTCCACATATCCATGATCTGCCCGAGCATGAGAGACGCCATCTTGCCTGGCAAAAAGCCAGCCAGAAACCCGAGAGGGTCGGCAATCATGGTTGGCGCGGAAGAGAGTGTCTCAAAGGCATCCACCGCCTTCTTCACCCGCTCCGATCCCTGCTTGGCATACAGCTCGGCAAGCGAAAGGCCGCTGGGATGCATATTATGCAGCCAGGGCAACTCAAAGTCACTTTCCGCCAGTTGGATCTCCAGCGCGGGATTATGCACATTTTCCGGAAGCGTGAAATAGCCATAGAGCCCGATGCATTGGTGTCCCGGGGCCGTGGGCGTCCAGTTGCTGACCACTTCCAGACTGCTGTTCGCCGGAAGCAGGTGATTCTGCGTGTCCAGAATTTCCAGAGGCAGGCCGATGCCGTAATTGTGCTTGCCGATCTGGATTTCCATCTGCACATCGGAATCAGACGGATTAGTCACGTCCACGGTGATCTGCGCAGGCACGCCAACGGTAAGCGGCAAGGGACCGATATCAATGTTGCGGTTTACATAAGGCGCTTCCCTGTCCGGCAGAAAATCCAGGGATGCCGTCGGCGTCGTGAAAACCACATCGGCTGAATCCGCGCGCGACGGATAGGTGGATGCCAATTCCAGGCGCGGCGTCAGGGTGGCTTCGCCCGGAGTGTCGGAAGACACATAGGCTCGGGCGATGCCGTTAATATTGGTGATATCGCCGTCCGTCACCGTACCCAGGTTTGAATCCATCCGCACCTGATATCCCGGCAACGCATTACCCATGCCGTCATAAACCGTAATGATCGCCTCGAGTTGGGTGGCGCCATTGGCCGGAACAAACCAGCGCGTCGGCTCGATGGTCATGCTCAGCAATTCTACGACGTCCGCATCGTTCGGATCCTGGTCGGGAGATGTGAGAAAGGGAATAAACCAGGCCGCGTCATTGACAATGGCGTTGCCCGTTCCCGCCGGATTGTCATCCGCGTCGTAAGGTCCTCTGGCATCGCCCCACCAGTTGTGGATCGCGAGAATCTTGCCTTCGTCGCTGCTGCTCTTATAGGCCCCGCTTTGTTGATTGTCATAGATTTTGCATCGCTCCACCGTAGTCCCGTCGGCATAAGCCTGCTCGATCCCATGCTTGCCGCTATTGCGAATCGTGCAGAAACGCAGGAGGGCAGAGGCATGGTCCAGGTTCAGGTTGGCGTTCAATCTTCCTCCATAAGCAATCTCCACATGCTCCAGCACCGATCCAGGGTTATAGGTCCACTTGATCGGCTCCGGCCCGCCAAAGTCGAACTCCCAGGTCCCAGCAATTGACACGCCTTCCCAACTTCCATCGCTTTCCTCCATGCCGAAAAACTGAATCGGGTGATCGCTTGTGCCCAGGGCAAGCAGCGGCCCGCCATCCAGCATGAGGCCCGAACTTTCATGAAAATAGACCACCACATCCGGCTCCACAATCATCCTGCCTTCCGTCACGCCAAAACCATTTACCACATAATAGGGCAGCCCCGTGTTCTCCAGAACGTATTCATCAATCATGTAAAGATAGGCCTCGGCAAAGGCCACACCGTCGGAAAGATTGCCCGTGGCCGTCAACTTGCGCAAGGTAGAGTCCTCCACAACCGTGGCCATCTGCGCGTTTCCGAAAAAGCAAACGGGGTATGCCGCGTTATTTTCAAAGTGGCACGAATCCATCTGCAGGCTGCTACCGCTCTGCAAAAGCACCCCGCAGGAATTACTGTTGCGAAAGACGCAGTCGCGCACATCGATATCGGCGTATTGCGCAGACAGCATCCCCATCGTATATCCAATGCCTGTCAGGTCTTTGCCGCCATATTCAAAGACGGCATGGCGGAGGATGCAGGCTGAATTTCGCGCATCGAACTGTCCGCGAATCAAAATCTGGAGCCAGTATCCCGGAGTCTGGGTGATTCCCGTAAAGGTCACCGGAGAACTGCTTGAGCCAAGAACCTTGAGCGTGCCGTCAACGACCAGGTCTGCCGTGTCGCCCAGCCGCACGGTCACACCCGGCATGATGGTCAGGCTTGCGCCGCTTTCGATATCGATGCCATTGGGAATGTCGTAGGTCTGCGAAGTGTCGTCCCAGACATGGTCGCCCGATTCGATGTCCGTATCGATAACATGACGTCCCGATGCAGATATGGCATCTGCGAAAGCGGCCGGTACAAGAATCAAGAATGCCAACACTCCAATAATCATGAAAAGTTCACGCCGCTTGCTGTTCATATCCAGCCTCCCCATGCCCGGAAATGACGCCCCCGACCCGCCTTTGTCCATCTCAAATGCCGGGCTATTGCCTGAAATGTTTCACTGTATTACATACTAGGATTGCGCCTCTAGCGGGAAATAGTCAATGCTAAAAAGGGAAGGGCGGGAAATATTATTTCATGATGCATAAGCATAGCGACGCAGGTATTCGCCCAGCACGTCATTGAGAACAGCCTGCTGGCTATCGGTCAGTTCGCTTTGCCATTTGTGGTTGGTGTTGCGCATGGGAGATTTTCGGATGCGCGCCTCGAGCCGGGAGTCCCAATCGAGATCGCAAAAGTCGCAGACCTGCCGGGTCATGCCCAGGGCGTCCTCGCAGAGGTCTTCATACTTCACCGTCATCAGCTGCTCTTCGGAAACGCCCGCGCCGGCTTTGTCAAAACTGTCCATCAGAATTTTCCATTCGATCGCGGCCAGAGCCAGGAAGGAACGCTCATGCTTTTCCCATTCGGCCTGAAATTCCGGACTCAACTCGCCCCATCGCCAATTCGCCGGACCGCGCCAGCCCCACCAGAAGCCAATATTGATCATGGAATTTGCCACGGCGCGACCGTCGCGCATGATATGGATAAAGCGTGCGTCGGGAAAAATCTCGCGCAAAAAACCGATCCGCGGCCAACCGGTGATCTTCAGCAAGAGACGCGGGCGCTTGGGGCTGATGAGTTGGGACAAGGCCTTGCGGACCCGGCTTTTGTTGCGATGGGTCACATCGTCTTGCCGCAGATCCCGACAAGGTGTTGAGAAGCCCGTGCAGTAATGTTCCCAAAAAGAATAGCACTCGCCGGGATCGATCCGGCCGCGCAAAAACGGCCCCACTACAGGATAATCCAAAAACTGCATCATCCGGCGGTTGATCGAAGGACGATGGGGAAATTTGTTACCCAGACGCGTGGACAGCCAGGCACAGCGCGGATGATACGACATCAACCGATGAAAAATCGTCGAGCCGCTGCGCCCAACGCCAATAATGAAAATCGGTTTTTCAATTTCCAATCTGTTTCTCCCCATACCATTCTTAAACATTTTTCAGAGTATCCAGCGGAGATAATCATACGAGTCAGGGCGAGAAAATGAAAGATCAAATTCCGGGCCCCTGCCAATAATAATAACGCTTTGGCCTTCGAAAAATACCGGCTTGGCTGACAAGCGGACCGAGATTATTCCCCTTCTGGTTTCAACGAAAAGCCCGAGGTCAACGATGTTCCAGGCATCCTCTCTGGTGTTTGGGCAGAAAGGCGACCGGTAATAGGTCGCCTCGGCAATACCATGCTGCCGGCACAGGTCCGAAACCCGAAGCCCTGCTCCGCCTCTTTCAATACCCCAATGATCTGCTCCTCGGTAAAACGTTTCCTCTTCATAATGAGTCCTCCTCGGTCTGAGATATTCAAACCCGGAATACTCTCATTTGCCAATCTCAAATTTCGGGGTGCAGGTCAGGAGTAAATACTGTGAATGTAAATTCATATTTATTATCTTTAGAAGTCATCAATATCTCCACTGGAACTTAAGAAAATAGACCTTGCAGCAATTTGTAGAGTCTTTCTGTATTGATCTTTATATTAAACTGATCTTCTGCCAGAGTGCGTGCATTTATGGAGCAGTGCGTCCATCGATCTTGATCATTAAGCAAGCGGCGAATGGATTCTGTAAACCTGTCTAGGTCAGAAACTGGTCCGCATCCCAATTCTCTCTCTGCTATCAGGCCATCCGCATCAAAGTTGTATGAGGCTATTGGTGTGCCTGACCACATAGCCTGGACAAATGTATTTGGGAAACCCTCAAGTATTGAAGTGTTTACAAGCACTTTTGCGCGGTCAAAGTATTCGCCGATTTCGTCAAGCGAAACTCCAGAATTATATTCAAGGTTCCCTACTCCTTTCATCAAAGGCGCGATTTCTGAAAAACACTCTTGAGACACTTGATTTGTTACAGGTCCGATCATGTAGAACCTTTCTTCTGGAATCGACTTTGCAAGCGCAATAAATAATTCGGGCCTTTTGACAGGGACAAAACGCCCCACCCATAAGACAATATCTCTCTTTCGTTCCGGTCTGGGCCTGAAAGGGAAACCGTTTCTGATTATTGTGCTTTTTTTCTTCCAAGTGTCTTTCAGTATGTTTTGCTGGTGTTTTGTCTGAGCAATATAATAATGCGCCCGTTTGAAACCCCAGTCAAACCAAAACCCGCGCCTGACTTTGGGATCGCGCAAATTTGGATCAATATCTTTATCGCTCCCAATCCAATAAATAAATTTACAAGGATGCCACATGCAAAAGAAACCAACTTCTTTCGTTACGGAGCCTATTGATTGCTGAATGCAGAAATCAGGGGCGATTTGCTTGAGAAGTTTCTGAAAGCGGATTTTCTGAACAAGCCCCTTCCCGTGGCGGGTGAAGTGACAATTAACATTATGGATTTTTTGGGGACCCGAATTCGGATCTCCTTTAAGAATCATATGGACTTCAGTATCGGGGTATTTGGCCAATTCTTTAGAGAACCAGCTGAGCTGGGCCTCTGCTCCACCATGCGTTGGGGGAAGGCCTGGCAAAAAAATGGAGGCGGCGTTTGGGCAGACGAAACAGACGCGCAAAGGGTTATTCCTTTCTTGACGCTAAGCCCTTTTCTTTAGCTTTCGCATAAAATGCATGAATCGCGAAGGAAGCAGGGTTTCCAATATTCTCTTGAGCAGAAATGGCCGCGGATACAGCAGGAATGCCCGCATAAAGTTTTTCCGGGCCTCCCTGTGATCCAGATCCGCATAATAACGCAAGCCGACATAATAATGAGCGTCTGCTATAATCATATTCTTCCTGTCTGAATAAAGGTCGGGCCGACGCTTTACGGCATCATGTGCTATGCCCAGATAACATTCTCGAACCTTATCAAGATCTTTGCTGCGGGATCGGCTGGTTGGTCTAACGTAATAAACAAGCAATGGCTCGTCGATTATCTTGACTTTTGACACTTCACGGACGCGCATGAACAGATCATGGTCGGCAAAGGCAAGCAAGGGCCGGTCAAAACCATGGACGGAAAGATAGATATTTCGCCTGATGGTGGTACCGGATGTCTGCTGGCGGGACGATTGCCATATTCTCCATTTGAAGGGATATTTTTCGTGGCCCTCATGACCAAAAATGATTTCCTGCCCGTTGGGAAAATGCTGGATGACCAGGCACCAGACCATCCCCACTTCCGGATCGTCGATCATGGGTTGGACGCATTTGCTGAGACGGCCGGGGAGATACTCGTCGTCGGAGTCGAGGAAGGCTATGAATTCGCCTCGCGCCTTTTCCACGCCCAGATTGCGGGCCGGGTCGGGACCCTGGTTTTCCTGGCGGAAGTAGCGGACCTTGTCGCCCCAGGCCTTGACCTTTTCGGGAGTCTCGTCGGTCGAACCGTCATCGACCACGATAATTTCCTTGGGTTCGTAATCCTGCTCCACGGCGGAACGGATGGCGCGATCGATGAATTCCGCGCTGTTATAAGCGGGAATAACGACAGATACCATGTTTTGAATCGTGCTCACTGCGTATCGGCTTTCTGTTTGATGGGAGGCGCTGCGTCCCGGTTTCCAGTTGGAAAGAGTGTGCGCTTTTTGGGTCTGTTTGTCAAGCAGACACTGGGCGCAGGAAGGGGTGTTGGCTCGCTTTAACAGGCAAAAAGCTTTCATCAGGCCTGGTGATTTGCTAAGGTAAGTCTGTTCCATAGATGCGTAGTTGTAGAAATTTAACATAATCTTCTGGCAAGAGGAGTCATTCTTATGAATATCGGAGCAATCATTGGTCTCATTATCGGAGTGTTGGCTGTCCTGCTGGGCAACATTTATTTCGGTGGCCAGACGGGTTGTCTGTGTCAGTTCGGCGTCGAGATTATCCTGTGCGGCGGTGTGCTGGGTGCTTTGCTGATTCAATTTCAGTGGAAAGATATTGTGCGCGCCCTGGTCGCATTGAAAGATGTATTCTGGCTGAATCGTGGCGAAAACCAGCAGCTGCATATCCTGACGGATCTGGTTGGCGATGTGCGCGAAAAAGGCCTGAAGGCGATCGAAGAACGCCTGGCTCAAATCAAGGATCCCTACCTGGTCGGCGCGCTGGCCAACATGATGGATATCCAGGACGAGGATCAATTTGAACAGAGCCTGTGGAATGAAATGGAAAGACGTGAACGAGAATTGCAGCAGTCCGTTTCCTTCTGGCAGGCGGCGGGACGCTATTCGATTCTCTTTTCTATCGCCGGAGTATTCCTTGTGGCCCTGGCCGACATATCGAAACAGCTCGAACAGCTCCCCATCAGCCTGGGGGCCTTGGAATTCCCCCATATCTCGGCCATGGTCTTTATGATTGTGTATGGCTTCGGAAGCGCGGCCCTGATCTGCTTTCCCATCAGCGGCCGCATTCGCGCGGAACTGGAAAAGCAGCGGCATTGGATGGGGCTGGTGAATAATGATGTGATGACCATGCGCGACAGTCTGCTGGTTCAGGGCGACCTGGACAAGAGCGAGGGAGACGCCGGAGACCATGAGCATCACCATCATCACCCGCAGGAAGCGGTTCCGATAATGGCAGACGTGACCGCCGCCATCGAAAGCCTGCAAGCCGCAATCGAAATGCAGCTTTCGCAAGTGGTGGAAAAGATCTCGGACAATCATGATCAACTCGAAAAGATGACGAATAAGTTGGACAAGGTGGGCAAGAGCTCGAGCAAAAAATCCACCAAGCGAAAATCAACAAGCAAGAAAAGCAAGTCCAGCAAGAAATCCAGCGCCAAGAAATCGGAAGACCACAAGGAAGATAATTCCTGAGCCAATTGGGAAAATCAGGAACTTAACGAGCCGGAAACCAGACGCCCAGGTTTCCGGCTTTCTTATGGCGGAATGGAATCGAATCTGGTGAATCCATTCTTGATAAAAATCATGCATTCGGTCTTGACTTCTGAAATATTGTTGCTATTATTGCAACGCATTGGAGCGGAAAGTTGAATTGAATACGGACCATGCCCACAAAGAATAATGCCAAAAATCCCGCCGCCCCCGCCCAGCCGAACCAGAGTCTGGGCGCGGGGATCGATTGTCTGCTGGCCCTGGCTTCGGCGCGCGAACCCATGGGCTCGCGTCCACTGGCGCGCAAACTGGGTCTCGAAGCGACCAAAGTCAACCGCCTGCTGGGGACCCTTGCTTCGATCGGCCTGGCGGTCAAGACGGAAGACCGACGCTACGTGCCCGGTCCGGGCCTGCATGTGCTGGCTGCGATGAGTCTGAGGGGCTCGCGTCTTTTTTCGGCGGCGGCTCCCGTGTTGGAGGAACTGCGCGCCAGCACCGGTATGCTGGTGGCCCTGGGGGTTTTGTGGCGTCGCGAAGTCTGCTATTTATTTCACGCGCCGCCCGGCACGCCTCTCGAAGCCACGGTTGCGGCGCGAGATCTTTTTCCGGCGGAAAGGTCGGCCATCGGCCTTGCGCTCTTTGCAGCCGAAGAGAAGGTTAACTACCGCAAATATTACGCGAAAGAATCTCTGCCGGAGATCGAGTCTGCCGTGCGGCAGGCCCGCGCTCGCGGCTACGCCCTGGCTCCGGACAACGTTTCCATGGCGGTGGCGGTGGGAAATCCGGCAGTGGCGGCCCTGGCCCTGGCCGATCCGGCTGGCAAGGCCTTGGGGATATCGCGGCAGAAATCGCTCCTGAAAAAACTGCAAAGGGCCTCCGGCCAAATTGTTGAGGATATGTAAGAATATTTTTTAATCCGCGCAAAGCGGGGAAAGAAGCCCATCATGATGAAATTGCAGGAAGCACAAAAACTTCCCATCGCGGCAGAAGTCGATGTCCTTGTCGTCGGAGGCGGTCCTGCCGGAGTCGGCGCGGCATTCAGCGCGGCCCGCCTGGGCGCCAGGACCATGATCGTGGAACAGTTCAACTGTCTCGGTGGTATCGCCACCGCCGGCGGCCACGGTCATATCTGTATTTACACGGCCTGGGCCGACAACCACACTCGCATCGTCGGCGGTATTCCCTACGAAATGGCCGAACGGGTCCAGGCGCTGGGCTATGGCAACCTGAAGCCGCAGGATGTGGATTTTGAGATCGAAGGCATGAAACTGGCACTGGAGCAGATGGCCGAAGAATGCGGCTGCCAGTTGCTCTACTACACCATCTTTTCCGACACCGTCATGGACGAGAACAAAGTGGCGGGCGTGGTGGTCCAGAATAAGACAGGCCGCCTCTTCATCCGTGCCAGGCGCGTGATCGACGCCACCGGCGACGGCGACGTGGCCGCGGCAGCCGGCTGTGGCTACGACCAGGGCGATCCCGACAATGGCCTCTGCCAGCCGATGACGCTCATGTTCACCATCGGTGGCGTGGAATGGCCAAAAGTCCGCGACTGGCGCACCAGCTACGGCATGAACGAAGTCTGGCACGAGGCCCAACGCAAGGGCGACATGCGTCCCTTTCAGGATCACATCATGGGATTCTGGTGGACGCCTACGCGGCCCGACCAGGTCGGCGTCAACTTCACCCACATCACCCACATGGACTGCACCAAGGCCGAAGACCTCACCGCCGCCACCCTCGAAGGACGCAAGCAGGCCTATGAATCGATCGACGTTTTTCGCAAGTACGCGCCCGGCATGGAGAATTGCTACATGATCTCCACCCCCAACGTAATCGGCACACGCGAAAGCCGACGCATCCATGGCGATTACACGCTCTCGAAGGAAGACCTGATGGCCGAGCGGAAATTCGATGACAGCATCGGCTACGGCTCCTTCTTCATCGACATCCACAACGTCGGCGGTCCCGGCATGGACAAGAAAACCTACCGCCCCCACAAAGGCTTCAAATATCAGATTCCCTACGGCATCATCGTGCCGCGCGACGTGGAAAACCTGCTTGTCGCGGGACGTTGCGCGAGCGCCGACCATGAGGCCCTGGGCAGTTTGCGCGTTATGCCCCAATGCGGCGTCATGGGCCAGGCTGCCGGTGTTGCATCGCAGTTGTCCCTGCAAAACCAGATAGCCCCGCGCGAAGTCAATGTCCCCGAACTCCAAACAACGCTCCGCAAGCAAAAAGTCATCGTCACTGACGAGGATATTATCGATCAAAGCTGATCGACACTTCACCAAGCGCCCTGCTTTGGCTCATACAACTTCATCAAATGCCTCTGTGCCTGTGGAGGCTTGTTTTTTAATCCGCACGGCAAATACTCCTGCAATCATACGCAATAGTGCCTAATTGCCGTAAGGGTTTTTGCTTTGGAATTTAGGCGAAGTCCCCAATTGCCGGTTTTAAGACGCTTACATATAATCTATTCAAATCGAATTATAGCGACAGCGTTCGGTATTCAGCCATGCAATAATTCGAACATGATTCCAATCTTAAAGGAGTTCGCTCATGTTTATTGTAGATCTCTTGCTCGCCTTTTTTCTGGCCCTTATTCTGGCGGCTATCCTGACCAGTGGTTTTGGCCGAAGAGGACCGGGGCCGGGAGAAGGGCTTCTGTTTTTTTTCATCATTATCTTCCTGGCAACCTGGGGATTGGGGGCTTGGGTACCGGCTTTCGGCCCCACTGTTTATAACAGCGCCTGGTTGGCATTTCTGGTTCTGGCCCTTTTTCTGGCCATATTTATTGCCGCGCTCACGCCGCCTTACAGCCGTCCCGTACGGAGAGAGGAAGATGCGGCCGAGACGGAAGCGCTTGCAGAGGCTGGAGCAATAACGATCGGCGTGTTTTTCTGGATTTTTATCATCATGCTGCTCGTTTCCATTGTAGTCCGGTATTTGAGCTGATGCGGCAAAAAGCAATATGTCAAAAAGAACCGGCCGGGGACAAGGCCATGCAGGTGTCCCCGGCTGTCTCAGTTTGTATTATTAGTCAATGATACATATTCGCACCACTCATAATATCCTCATAAATTGATATAATTGAGGATAAGATGGAGGTACCAAGGTAACCAGGCACTATGTGTCTCAAATCCAACAGATTTTTGAAACATAACATGCTGGGAATGTTTTCTGGCACAGCGCTCTTGAATTACTGATATCATTAATCATAGCCGCTTCGAGCAGATAAACTTAAATCTCTGGCATGGTCTCTGCTCCTATATTCCTCGGCAGAAAAAATGGCTTGAGCCATCAAGAAAGGATTGAATAAAATATGCACGCACAGGAAATTGAATTCACCGAACAGAACTTTGACAAGCAGATCGCTGAAGGCGTCAGTCTGGTCGATTTTTGGGCCGCCTGGTGTGGCCCATGCAAAATGCAGGCTCCCATAGTGGAAAAGGTCGCCGCAAAACTGGGAGACCAGGCCAACATCGGCAAATGCAATGTCGATGAAAACCCCGGCCTGGCTGCTCGCTTCGGGATCCAGAGCATCCCGACCATCCTCTTCTTCAAGGACGGAGAACCCGTTGGCCAGGTGGTGGGACTCCAGTCGGAAGAGGCCCTTGCGAACAAGGTTAATGAATTGCTGTAAAAGCTATCCGAAAAATCGCGCATGAAACGCCGGAGCACACGCTTCGGCGTTTTTTTATATGAGCTGCTTCTTGATTTTAGATCATCCAGCGATTATTTTGATTCAGGCATAGAGGGAGCAGCCTTCTTCAAGGAGTCTTGTTGTGACGATAAATGTTCAGGAAGAATATTTTGTGATGCTGGACCAGATGGTCCAGAAATGCCGCGAGGAAATAACGGACTCGCTGGCCAAGCTGCTCAGTTTCAGCACGGTCAGCGGCTCCAAAGATCCAGAAGAAGAGCGGGCATCGGCGAATGAATTTTCGCGCGCCTTTTCCTGGCTGGGCAGCCTGGCCCGGTCCATGAACCTGAAATGGCGCAATTATGACAACCGTATCTGTGTGATTGAGCAGCCCGGCGGCAACGACGGTGTGATCGGTCTGCCGCTCCATGTGGACGTGGTTCCTTCCGGCGACGGCTGGCATTATCCGGCCTTTGGCGGCATGGTGGAAAACGATATCATCTATGGTCGAGGCGCTCAGGACGACAAGGGTCCCATCATCCAGATGCTTTACGCCATCCACTGCCTGAACCGTCTCAAACTGCCCTTCCGGCGCACCGTGCGCCTCATCATTGCCTCCCAGGAAGAAACGGGTGTATGGAGTGATGTGGACTTTTACCTGGAAAAGGAACCGGCCCCTGACATGTGCATCGTGGCGGATGCCGAGTTTCCCATCGGCAACGGCGAGAAGGGCCTCGTGGATGTGAAGATTGATATCCACTGGGAAAACAGGGAAGCCCCCTCCAAGCCCCTCCAGTTCCGGCGTATTTCCGGCGGCGAACGATCGAACGTCGTGCCGAATCGTGGCGAGATTATCTGGGAAGTCACCGGCAGCCAGGCCCAGGGCGTGTCGCAGAGTTTCAAGGAGTACCTGAAGGACTTTATGAAAAAGCATCCCGGCACCGATGCTTTTCCCCTGCGCATGGACCGCGATCCCGAAAGCCAGGCCAAACACCTGCACATAACCTTTCTCGGAAAAAGCGCCCACGGCAGCAAACCCGAAAAGGGGCACAATGCCGTTCTCGACGCCCTGCTGTTTTACTCGACCCTTCCCGAGCAGGCCCCATGGATTTCGAAAACCTGCAAGTTCCTGCATGAAAGTTTTTCCGACCTTCGCGGCGAAAAGATCGGAGTCGATGAAAATCATCCCTTTATCGGCGATACCACCATCAACCTCGGCGTCCTCGATATTGACGCGGACAAGGCATCGCTGGTGCTGAACATTCGGCCCACGCTGGGACGTCCCATCCCCGAACTGGTCGAACGCATCCGAAAACATGTCAGCGACTGGGCCGCCAAACAGGGACTTCGCGCCGATGTGAAAATTCAGGGCAAGGCCTACGAACCGCTCTTTCTCGACCCCGAGGAATACCCGGAGCTGATCGGTGCGCTGAAGACGGCATTCCAACGCGTGACGGGCAAGAAGCCCGAACTGACCTCCTCCTCAGGCACGACCTTTGCCAAGGCCTTTCCAAACTCCCTCTGTTTCGGGCCGATCCTCACGCCCGAGGAACCCTCGCAGATGCATCAGGCCGATGAGCACCTGAAGATCGAAGACCTGCTGCGCAACACGAAAATTTACGGCTACAGCCTTATGCTGCTGGCCTGCCAACTCCCATCCTGAACCTATGAAAGACCATAATGGCTGAAATCAATTCGCTCGAACAGATCGACTCTCAGAAACCCGTTCACTTCATCGGCATCGGCGGCTGCGGCATGTCCGGCGTGGCGCTTGCGCTTCGCAGGATGGGCTACGTCGTTTCCGGCTCCGACATGAATGCCAGTGACACGACGGCCAAGCTGGAAAAAGCCGAAATCACAATCAACATCGGCCACAACGGTGGAAACATTCTGGCGGGAACCCAACTGGTCGTGATCAGCGCGGCGGTGAAGCCCCAGAACGCGGAATACATGGCGGCTGAGGCGCGCCAGATTCCGATCATCAAGTACGCGCAAATGCTGGGTATCCTCATGCGCAGCAAGCGTGGCATCGCCGTGGCCGGGACCCATGGCAAAACGACGACAACGGCCATGCTGGCCTTGGCCCTGCAAGAGATGGAAGCCGATCCCAGCTTCGTTATCGGGGGCGAGGTTCCCCAACTCGGCGGCGGCTCGGGCGTTGGCGATTCGGACCTGCTCGTGGCGGAAGCCTGCGAGTACGACCGCTCATTCCTGAACCTTTATCCCCAATACGCCATCATCAACAACATCGAAGAAGACCATCTGGACTACTATAAAAACCTGGACGAAATCGTGGAGGCCTTTCGCGAATTTGCGCTTCGTATTCCCGAAACCGGCATTCTGGCCTATTCCGTTTCCAGCCCCAATATCGGACGCTTCATCAACGACATTCGCTGCCATACCGTCTCCTGCGGTCTGGAAGCGGAGGCCGATTACGAGGCCCATGACATCCGCCTGGAAAATGGACGCAGCGATTACCGGCTTGACACCGAGGCCAAGGGGATCAAGGAAAGCGTTGAGGTTAAGCTGCAAACTTTCGGGCGCCACAACGTGGTCAATTCGCTTTCGGCCATTGCCATACTGCACCAGATCGGCTTTTCGCTGCAAGATGCCGCCCGTGGAGTCGGAGCCTTTCGGGGAGTGCGTCGGCGATTCGAAACGGTCTATGATGAAAAGGGCGTCACCATTGTTGACGACTACGCCCACCACCCCACCGAGATCCGCACCGTGTTGCGTTCGTCCCGTTTGTATTTTCGCGAGCGCCGCATCATCGCCGTCTTCCAACCGCACCAGCACAGCCGCACCCGATTCCTCATGCGGGATTTTGCGCGGTCCTTTCAGTTCGCCGATCTGGTCGTCATTCCGGATATCTATTTCGTGCGTGACACCGAACAGGAAAGCAAGATGGTCCACGCCCGCGACCTGGTGCGCGCTATTTTGGGCAAAGCAGGCAATGCCCTTTACATCCCTTCATTCGGCGAGATCGAGCAATTTCTGATCAATAATATCAATGAAGGCGATGTGCTCCTGACCATGGGCGCGGGCAACATCTGGCAGGTCGGCCAACACGTGGCAAAAAAGTTGAATCAGGCATAGGCATGAAGTTAGAGATATGACTGAATCTCCGAATGGCAATCGCAATCGATATGATTTTCCTCACGCGTTATGCAGCCAATCCTTCGTTTGCAATCAGGCACGTAAGCGCCGTATCTTTTCTTCGCGCAAAGACTGCCACGCCACTGACGTGGCTGACTACGAGCAGGAGCCGGCAAAACCATTACGACCCAATAGCATGTGAAATCGAAAAGTACAGAATCTCTACCTCTTGCACCTGTCCAGAAACAGGCGGCAGGCTTTCAGCGGATCGGGCTGGCGGCTGATGGCGGAGATGATCGCCACATTATGCGCTCCGGCATCGAGCACGGCGTCCACCTTTTCCAACTCGATTCCTCCTATTGCCACAATCGGATAATTGCTTTCCCCGGCGGCCAGCGCCAGCATTTCAAGCCCCGTCTCGGGGTCGGGATTTTCCTTGGTCTGCGTCGAAAAGATCGGGCCGAATCCGATATAGTCGATCGGCAACGCATTGGCTGCGCGCACCTGATCCAGATTATGAGTGCTCCACCCGATCCATTTTTCCGGTCCCATGCGCAGGCGTGCTTCCGACGGGTCCATGTCATCCTGGCCCAGGTGAAGTCCATCGGCATCCAGTTCCAGCAAGAGATCAACATCGTCGTTTACAATAAAGACCGCTCCGGCGGCTTGTGTCATCTTACGCATCTCGCGCCCAATCCGGATTTTCGCGGCGGTGCTCATGGTCTTTGCGCGCAGCTGCACAATGCGCAACCCTTCCCTCAGCGCTTCTTCCAGAAAAGGCAGAAAACGCCCCGACTCCATCATGGCCATGTCGCTGATCAGGTAGAGTCCGGCTGGCCATTTGGGCTCGAACTCGTTCATTTTGGAGGAAGTGGTCATTTACGTGCTTTGCTGGTAGAGAATGGTATCCAGATCCAGCTGGTTGAGCCGCGCGATTTCCTTGTGCACGCTTTCAATAGTCTCTTCATTTTCCTTCAGCTGGTCTTTGATATTGGTGAGGTACTCTTCCAATTCGGGAATAAGTACCGTTTTGAAATGTTTTTGTTCCTTGTGCAGCGTCTCCAGGTGTTCAGTGAGTTCTTTGAGCGACTCTTCCTGGGACTGCAAAAGTTTGGCCCGCAAATCCTGCGTCTTGCGCGTTCGGCGACGTTTCAAAGCGGCGATTTCTTTTTTCAACTTCGCGATACCCGAATCGTCTTCATCCAGACGCTGCTGGGCTTCGTCGTCGGTATTGTCTTCGGCCACCTTCTGAAAGTTCTGATCCCGGCTTTTTTCCAATTCCACCAGTTTTTCTTCCAGGCGCTTCTGATCTTCCGATTCCTGGGCGATATAATTCTGGTAATCGCTGATGAGTTCCTGCATGGCTTTGCTGAGTATATTCGGCATGATAAAAAGGGAGGCAGGTCCAGTGGAAAGAGAAAGGAGCCACCCCGAATCTCCGGAAATTGGCATTGGAAGAGGCTGATTTTTCTTAACTTCCTCCAAGCAGGAAATAATATTAACAAGAGAAACCAATCAAGTCAAGCACTGCTGATGGGTGCGTCATGATTTTTCATGTGAAAAAAGGAAAGGGGCAGCCATCTGTCTTGAAAAAGGCGAATGACTGCCCGGAAGGTTTGATTATTCCGCGTTCTTGTCGATGATCCGGTACCAATTGCCATCGAGTTGAAAGACCACCTGTTTACCCAGCGCCAGAAAGACGCCCGCTTCGGGATGGTCGCTCAGGAAGTCAAAATAAGCATCCGACCCATATTCAATTTCCGTGGTTTCCGTGTCCTCTGGATATTCGCTGTCCACCAGAAAACCGTCCTGCATATAGAAGGTGCGCCCACCCGCGTGTTTCACTCCCGCACGATCCTGTCCGTCACGCTTTTCCAGCTGAGGCAAGGCCTGGAGTTCCCTCATGCGGCGCATCTGTGTTGAGAGTTGCACGGCTTCTTCGCCCGATTCCTGGGTCATCGCCATCGGACTGGGGGGGAGACTTCCGGCTCTTCCCGCACTGTCTTGAGCAATCGATCCACGAGCGTTTACTCCTCCCATTCTGTCCGAAGGCACACCATCAGATCGCACTTGAGGTCCGCCCGGACGCCCCGGCCTGCTGACGATCCTTTCATCTTCCACCACCAGCATGGACGTGTAGGGCGTGGCGATAGCGTGTTTCTTGCCCAGATGCACAATCTCATCCACCAGTTCCTGCTCTTCACCGTTTTGCCGAATATTGTCCACCAGATACCCCACGCGGCGAATCGCCCACAGCCTCGGCAGAAAATCGGCGGAGTCATTTTTTTCGGGAAAGTCGAGTTCATACTCAAAAGCCTTTTTGTCGCCGTTGATTTTGCCCTTCAGAAGGATGGTATTCTTGCCGGGATTCGCGTAACGACCGATAATCTTTACCTGCGATCCCGCGAAAAGATCGAGCAACTCACGAGGATACTGCTGCTTTACGTCGGCATCGTCATAATCGATCATCACATCGGTCATCACGGGATCCGATACACGCATGAAAAAGTTACTCACCTTGATCTCGATATCTTCCCTCGGCGTGACATATTCCGTGACGCCGCCGTTCTTTTCGGCCAACGTATCGAGGAGTCGCGTGTTCACCGAATTGCCCACACCAAAGGTAAAAATGCGCAGGCGATCCCGATTCTCCTTGCTCACATCGCCCACGATTTTGTCAATGTCCTTCTCGCCGATCGTCGGCTTGCCATCAGTCAGGAAAACCAGCAGGAAGGGGCGGTCCGAATCGGTATCCTCAGGTATGGCCGTCAGCAGCGCCTCATGGATGGCCGTGCCGCCGCTTGCCTCGAAGCCCTTGACAAATTCCAGCGCCTTATCCACGTTATCCTTCTTCGCGAGTACCTGCCCATCATCAAAAAGCGCCTCGCTTTCCGTGCTGAAACGCACCACATTGAATCGATCTTCCTCGCGCAAGGAATTCAGGCAATACTTCAGCGCCTCGCGCGCCTGCACGATCTTGTCGCCGTTCATCGATCCGGAAGTATCGAAGACAAAGACCACATCCTTGGGCATAATCTTGTCGGCCTTGTAATCCGACCGCGGCGCCAGCATCAGCATGAAATAGCCGTCGTCGTCACCGGAACGATAGGTCACCAGCCCGGCGCCCATGTCTTTTTTCGAAACGGCGTAATAAATTTTCAGATTCTGCTCGGGTATGACTTTTTCCGCCTCATAAGAAAAGCGCACATTCTTTTCATCCTTGCGCACAAAGTCCACATTATGGGTGGGGCAGTAAATGGTGGTGATGGGGACATCGGAATGCACTGTACCCGAAATCGCGATATTGCCAATTGCCCGGTCCTGTTCATGACGCGCCACCAGGGGAAATGCAAACTCGGTCAGGCCGAAATCCCGCTTCAGTACCTGGCTGTATTCAAAGCGAACCCGCCGGACCTGCTGGGCTTCAAATGGAAAAATCCGCAGTTTGACCAGATCGCGTCCCACATATTCCAGCAGGGCCGGATCGCGCATCTGCCGCACGATTCCCTCATAAATATCACGCGCCTTTTTCGCGTCCAGCACTTCGCACTTCATGGGCTTGCCGTCGATATACAGGCTCAGGTCACTCACGGCGGCATCGGCGGGCAACGGAAAATAATAAACCCCTTCCAGCCGACGGTTGTTCGGATTTTTGAAACTCTGGTCGATACGCGTACGGGCCACCTGATCGTCAATCTCGACCTGCAATTCCATGCTGGCCAATTCGGCAGGGAGCAGATCGCGCCTGTGGATCGGTGGACGGGGCGGACGAGGAGGCTGGGGTGGATCGATGATGATACGGCTATCGGGGGCTTCATTATCATTGGCCGCGCCCGGCTGGACCAGCTGCATAAAGCCCTGACCAAGGCCCGTTGCGGGTATTATGGAAATGATCAAAACCAGGATAACATGCGAAAAACTTTTTGAAGAGCGCATGATTCTTTCTCCCTTCGAGCAAAGACAAACATGGACGGCGAAACCAATACCGTCTATATGCTAGGACCTGCCAGGCCGCGAAAAGTTCCATCGGCCATGCCTTTTTCTTCTGGTTTGATGCGGCAGGACCGCCTCCTGTGCTTTGTGCTTGTGGACGGTCAGGGCATTTATTAGAATATGATGGTTGGGCTTATTGCCACAGACAGGCGGAAAAAAGATGAATACACCTGAAACGGGCTCCGATTCTCTTCCTTTGGGCAAACGCATGTTGGCTACTATCATGTTCACCGATGTGGTGGGCTACAGCAAGATGGCCAATGACGACGAGGAAAAAGCCCTGCGTCTCTTGTCGCAGGACTTGTCCATAATCCGCGCCACCTGCGAGCGCTACGAGGGCAATGTGCTCAAGAACACGGGTGACGGCCTGATGGTCGTATTCACCAGCGCCGTGCAAGCTGTGGAGTGCGCCCTGGAAATCCAGCGCCAGTTTGCCGAACGCCGCCAAAAGACCTCCAACGACGAAAGACTGGAGCATCGGATCGGGCTTCACCTGGGAGACGTGTATTTGCAGGAAAACGAAGTTTTGGGTGATGGGGTTAATATTGCCTCACGCCTTCAGGGCGAAGCCGACGAGGGCGGCATCTGCATTTCCCAGGCGCTCTATGAAGTCGTACGCACCCGGCTCGAACTCAAAACGGTTTACCTGGGCGCGCGTGAATTGAAGAACATTCCCGAAGCGGTGCAGGTGCACCAGATAAGCGTGGGAGCCGGAAAACGTCGTTTGCCTTCGAAAAATATCAAAAAAATAAGCGGCCTTGGCTTTTCTCTTTTGAAATGGGCGGCATTGTGTGCTTTCACAGCCGTACTGGTGGTTGCCATTATTGTCTGGCGACCCTGGCGTTCAAACCGCAGCGCCCGACAGAATAATCCAAGCATCGAAACCCAGAACGAAACCAGCCGGACGAGTCGCCAGAATCGTCAGGATCGGCAGAATGCAAATCCTGGCGACAGGATATCGGGATATCCAATGCCTGGAAGCGCGGAAAACGCCGGGGTTTCCAGGGAGGCGGCATCGGCTGCGTTTCGCAATAGAGTCGAAGAATATCAGGCGAAATGGGACGAACTTCAAAAAAAGCGGGATTATGCCGGACTTGTCAAAATGTTAGAGAATGCGGTGATGTCCCGCGCTTTCCCAAATTACGAAAAGGAATTGGAAAAGTATAAAAAACTGGCGGCCCTCCAGGAATGGACTGCCAGACAACTCGAACCCTACAGCCGAAACCAGGCCTTTCAACTGGAAATCGGCCAAAAGGCGGGCAGCCTGGTGTGGACCGATGGCGACCTCGGCGTCCGCGTGGCGACCCCCGACAATCCCGATAATCCAATCAGCATGAGAGACGCACCGGCCGAAACAGAAGCCTATACCATGTTTTCCCTGCTTCAACGAGAAAGACAAGACGCCGCGCCGGAAACGCGCAAAAAACTTGCGGAATTGTTCAACCATCTGCAGATTTTTATGGTAGAAAACGAAATCACGCCTCCCCGCCTTGAAAACCAGCAACACACGACCAGCCCCAGAAAAACGCCACCCCAGAATCTTCGGGATCGTCAGCGGCCCGATTCCCAGGACTCCACAGGAAAAACCCCGCGCCGGACCCCCTTGCGCGAACGTCCGCGACTAGACCGATGAAGGATTTACCCTATGCCTCCTTTTACCAGCCTGTTCGCCTATCTTGTTTATATTGGATTCTGGGTCGTTACAGGCGCCCTGGTTTTTATTGAACTCGGGCATTTTTATCATAATCACAAAAATCCCACCATGCGTCATCTTGTCATACGTCGCTTTGTACGGCGCATGACTGGCGTGGTGATTCTGGCCGCGATATTGGTCCTGCTTGTTTATCCGCCGAATAGTGGACTTGACCAGAAAGGCCAATTGATTAAGATGCTAAGCTCTCTTTCCCTATGTATATTGCTCTTTCTTTTTGTCTTATGGGATTTTCGAAGCGTACGCCGCGATTTAAGGGAAGAAGTGAAGAACCTGATGGATCAATCGGCCCGGGAATTGCGACAATATATGGAGAAGGTAAAGGAAGAAGAGGAGCAGGACAAATCTTCCTGAGTTTCACCGTCTGTCGGTAGATCGTTGAATCCGAGGAGTTGATTCCCCTTTCATGCGTTATCAGATCTCATTTCGCACTCAAATGCTGCTGGTCTTTTTGCTCTGCCTGGGACTGCTGGGCGCGGGTATGATTTTTCTGAACGCCTATCTTATTGCCGGACTCAAAGAGCGCATGAAGGACCAGGCCATTTACCTGGCCGAAGAACAGGGGCGCAAGGCCGCCAATCGCATTCTGGCTATGCTGGATGAAGAAGGTACCGGCGAACTGATCGAAAGCAAAAACGTACACGAAATGGCCCAGCAGGTGGAAATCGTACTGCGGGGCAATGATAATGTCATGGCCGTTTGCGTCATGGACTCTTATGGCAATATCGTTATGAGCGACACGGGCGAATCCGCCGAATTGCGGGAACTCACCAAGGACGATGAAGGAGTCGAGGCAGTATTCGACCCGAAAAACTTCAACAGCCTGCGGGTGCGTCTGCGCAAAAAACACCCGAACCTTCGCACGGTTCAGGTTCCCATTAACAAAGGCAGTCACGCCCTGGGCAATGTGATGTTTCTGGTTTCGGAGAGCAAGGTATATCAGGATCTGGAGATGGCGGCCAGTGAGATCACGCGGAGGCTTTTTAGCGTCTTATTTGCCTTTATCGGGGTGCTTTCGCTGGGACTCTACCTGACGACGCGGCTATATCGCCGGCAAATGCGGCTGCGCGCGGAAAACGAAAAACTGGACCGCATGGCCTATGTGGGAACACTGGCGGCGGGGCTGGCCCATGAAATCCGCAACCCGCTGAATGCCATGTCGGTGAACCTTTCCGTGGCTCAGGAAGAAATGGAGACCGGTGAAGAGGGCTCAAAGGAGATTGTGGGTAAGGCTATCGGATTGATCCATCGCGAAACCAAGCGCCTCAACAAGTCGCTTAACAGCTTTCTGCAGTTCGCCCGGCCCGATTCGCAGCAGCGCGAAGACATGGAACTGGCGCCGCTGGTAGAGGAAATATTGGATCTACTGAGCCGCCAGATCGAAGAAGCGAAGATCGAAGTGGAGAAAGACCTGCCTGAAGAAACACACATCCAGGCGGACTTCAGCGGTTTGCGGCAGGTGGTTTATAACATCGTGCTCAACGCCATCCAGGCTATGGCCGATAATCCCCCAGGAAAGAACCGCGTCTTGCGGATCGGTGCTCGGCGCGAATCGGCTCAGTGGTTTTTATGGATCGAAGATACGGGGCCCGGTATTCAGGCCGGTACCGAAAAGAAAATTTTCGACGTCTTTCATTCTACCAAATCAGCAGGGAGCGGCTTTGGACTTTCCATCGCAAAATCCATTATCGATTCCCACGGCGGAGACATTCGAGCCATGCGACGCGAAGAAGGTGGGACGCGCGTAGAAATCACTTTGCCCGAGACATAAACTGGACGGACGGGCACAGACTTACACGGACAGACACCGACTAACACGGAGCTGCACAAGATTTTATCTTTGTTTTTTGCGGTATTCCGATCTGACTTTATAGAGACGTTCGGTGAAGCCGCCTTCCATTTCAAAGGCCCTGGCCTGCGACGCAATTTGCCTGTCCAAAAGATAGCACGTGAGATTCAACAAAGACAAAGCCCCATTCGCCGCGAGAGTCTGGACCAAACTGACATCCGGTCTCTTTATGTGCTGTGCCGCCATTTTATTGTCCGTGTCAGTCCGTGCCCGTCCGTGTAAGTCCGTCTTACCCTCCACCAAGCGCAGCTCCTCGGCCACCCACTGCCGAAACTCCATCAAACTCGAAACCCGCCGCTCCTTAAAGCGCACCAGGCAAGGGTGTTCGCCTTCCCACAGCATCAGGCCCCGCTGTCTCAGAAAATCCTCATAATCCAGACGCAGTTCCTCCAAACTCGCACGCGCCACATTGGTAAGTTTCAGTTCCGTCTTCTTCGAGGTACCAGAAGCCTGGCTGCCTTCCGCAATATTCTGCACACCCGATCGCGCCGCCTGAACCATCTGATCTTTCGTGCGGCTGGATCGCGGAACATATTGCTCACAAAAATGCACCGTCAGATCATAGACCAACTGTGCCAATTGAAAACTCTTCAATTTCCGATAAGCGCCATGCTTGGGAATCAAAGGGCTGGAACCGGCCATCCTCAATACCTTTCCGTAAATCCTTGCAGAAGAATCCACCTTAACCAGATACATCTCCCATATCCATTGATTTTTTGTCCACCTTGCGTTATTTAAGAAAAGGTAAAACGATGGAGTCGAAAAAGTATCTGAAATCTTTCGTTGGATCGGAGCGATGAAGAATGATTGGTTTGGGCAAAAAATTGAAAGATCATGTGAAGCGACGATTATTGATCGGGCTGGTGGTATTTGCGCCTTTCGGACTGACCATTTTTGTCCTCATCAAGTTGGTTGCCTTCGGCAAGGAGGGCATGACCAAGCCGATGGTCTCTCTGCTGCTTTGGCTGCGGGAAAACTTTTTCACCATCAGCCTCCAGCGATTTTATAATGAAGACGGGAATCTGCTTTGGTGGATCGATTTTATTCTTCTCTTTGTATCCATCTTTTTGGTGGTGCTCTTTTTGTATTTTATCGGCCTGTTGTCCGCCACGTTTTTTGGCAGACGATACATTTCGCTGGGCGAAAAGGCCCTGCATCGCGTGCCGGGCGCCATGTTTGTTTACAATACCATCAAGCAACTGGCTGAGATTCTCTCACGCCCGAAATCCAACGCCTTCAAGAAAGTGGTGCTTGTTGAATATCCCCGGACAGACGTCTGGGCGCTGGCTTTTTTTACGGGAGTGACCTACCTCGATAAGAACAAAGAAATTCGTCTGAATGTGTTCTTGCCGTCCACCCCAAATCCCACCACGGGATTTCTGCTCTTGCTCAAACCCGAAGAGGTGCTCCTCACCAACCTCACCGTCTCCCAGGCCAGCCGTTTTATTTTTTCATTCGGCGTTGTCGAAATCGATAAACTATCCTGCGGACCCTTTCCTCCGGCCGAATACCTGGAACCAAGCGCCGCTCTTGTCGAAGAAAAAGATACGGTGAGCAAAGAAACTCCTTCTGCCACTTTTTTCAAAAACCTGAAGGAAAACCTGAACAAGGATGTCCGGGAACTGGGCCGCACCAAGGGCAGCAAAAAAATAAATCCCAAAGGAAACGATCAGAAAGAGAGTGATGCTTCGTGAACCGGGAACCGGTACTTCTCATTGTGGATGATGATTCGGCAAACCTGGAAAGCTATTCCATGGGCTTCGCCCGGCAGCCCTACCGCCTGCTGAAAGCGGAAGGCGGCGCGCAGGCCGTTAAAATGTTGAAAAGCGAAGATGAAAATATCGACGTGGTGCTCACGGATTTGAAAATGCCCGAAGTCGATGGGCTGGAAGTCGTTCGCGCCGCCTCCGCCGCCCGCATACCGGCTGTTTCCATTGTGATTACGGCTTACGGAACAATCGAATCCGCCGTGGAAGCCATGCGATTGGGGGCCTTTGATTATATCACCAAACCCGTCAATCTTTCGGAACTGCGCACCAAAGTGGAAAAAGCCATCCAGGTCCGCCAGCTCCGTCTGGAAAACGAAGCCCTGGAACCCGTGGACGCCGACAAGTTCAAGTTCGAGGGTGTCATCGGCAACAGCAGCCAGATGAGCGCCATTATTGAAGAGGCCAGAATGGTGGCGGCAACAAAAGTTTCGGCCCTGGTCGAAGGCGAAAGCGGTACCGGCAAGGAACTCATCGCCCGCGCCATCCATTATAATTCCCCCCGCGCCGAAAAACCCTTCGTGCCGATCCATTGCGCCGCCTTGCCCGAAACGCTTCTCGAAAGCGAACTCTTCGGCCATGAACAGGGCGCATTCACCGACGCCCACCAACAACGGATCGGGAAATTTGAAAGCGCCAACGGTGGAACCGTATTTCTCGATGAACTGGCCGAAATCCCCCTGACTACCCAGGTCAAACTCCTGCGGGTGCTTGAACAGCGCGAAGTCACGCGAGTCGGCGCTACCCATGCCATCCCCATAGACATTCGACTGGTGGCCGCCACCAACAAGGATCTCGACAAGGAAGTGGAAGAAGGACGATTTCGGGAAGACCTTTACTATCGCCTCAATGTCGTGCGGATTCGCATTCCTCCGCTCCGCGAACGCCCGGAAGATATTCCGCCGCTGGTGGAGCATTTTCTGAAGCAACTGACCCGGGAAAACCGGCGACCCAATATCAGCCTGACTGATCGCGCCATGACGGCCCTGTGCAGCCATCCCTGGTATGGCAACGTCCGGGAACTGCGCAACGTAATCGAGCAGATCGTCGTCTTCGCGCGGGATACCCGGGTGGATATCGAAGACCTTCCGGCCAGCCTGGAATTGACGGGATTCGATGCCAAGCCGGAAGAGCCGGCCACGCCCAAAGCAGGAGCCTCGCCGGGAGCCGACGTGAGCCTGGCCGAGCTGGAAAAAGAACACATCCTGCGCACCCTGAAAAAGATGGGCGGCAACCGGACCCGTGCTGCCAAAAAACTCGGCATCAGCCGACGGACCATGCAACGGAAATTGAAAGAAATGGGCTACGACGAAGACTGATTTCGGCAGGAGTTCAGGAAGGATATTTGACACATTGCCCCCTTGACTGCGTCATATTGTCTCAGTCAGAAGCAGAAACACCTGATAAAATTCTTTTTTGGAAACACTGTACTATTTGTACAAAAGGCGGAACTTATTGGACTTTCCCTTCATTTATCAGAAATGCACCTTGATATTTGACAGGGAATGCAAGACAATATGGTTTTGATTGGGGATCGTAAGCCGTTCTTGTACGATTTACGGAGTCGAATTTTGGCTTTGTGCTTCAGGGATGAAGATATTTTTTGTGAGAAAGACGTTAGAAATGCCCATGAAAAAGCGCATATTCTTTTTAATAACCATGGCAGTGCTTGCCATAGGCAGTTTTCCAGCCGCCCAGGCCCAGGATGATGCGTTGACGACCGCTCCGGTGGATTCCACGGTAACGACTCCTGCGGCCGCCACGGTAACGCCTCTGGTAACACCAAGTCCGACGCCCACGCCATCCACCACCCCCGCGTTTACGCCGACCCCGACCGCAACTCCCAATACCAGCGCAAACACCTTTTTCCAGTCTCCCGGAAGCGGTAATAATGCGCCCCCTGCACCTGCTCCCACCCCGGAACCGGAGAATGATTCAGATGGTGTCCTCGCCAATATCCTTAATGATCTTGGCAAATATCTGCTCTGGGCCTTTATCGGCGTCGTTGCCCTTTTGCTGATTTTCTGGGGACGCGCCATTTTTATCCGCATGTCGCGCCTGCGGAAATATGCCCAGGTGGCCATGATGGAGGAGCAGCCTTCCCTTAATGAACGTTTCACCAGCGAACTTTCCACATTGCCTGTGGCGCTTTTGCGTGGCAGCATTACGGGATATTATGAAAAAGTTTTCTCCCTGTTACGGCGTATTCTGATCGCCCGCGGCGTGCTCAGCGATGGCGAAGCAGACTCTGAGCAAATCCTCGACAGCCTCCAGAATGCCGGAGCCGACGGCGCCTATATTGATTTTGTCGCGTCTATTACCAACCGCTGCGATGCCGTGATTCATCGCAATGAGGTACCCTCCAAAGAAGCGCACGACAAAATCAGCAAGGACCTGCATACCCTTCTCAAAATGAACCCCCATGTCAGCCATTCGACATCGGAAAGCAGTTCTTCCCGCAAGGCATCGAAAAGCCCCAAAAAGAGTGAAAAGAAAGAAAAAAGCGAAGAATAAGTTTCACCCAAATGGTTCTGAATTGTCTGCTTCTAAACAGAATTTTACACCCCCCTTTATTTCGGCATGATTTTCGCAATTATGTGCGTTGACACTTGGCACTGAGCCAAGCTGACGCAGTATTTTTATGCCATTTTGGAGGGGAATAATGCCTGTATCCAGCGATATTGAAGCACTCAACCAGCGCGTGGAGCAAGAATCGCAATTTGTCGGACTTCTCAAGAGTGAGATCCATAAGGCCGTGATCGGCCAGGATCGTATTGTGGAGCGGCTCCTGATCGGGCTTTTGTGCGACGGCCATGTCCTGCTCGAAGGTGTGCCCGGTCTGGCCAAGACGCTTCTGGTCAAAACCATGTCGTCGGCCATCCAGGCTTCTTACCACCGCCTGCAATTCACCCCCGACCTGCTTCCGGCCGACCTGATCGGAACGCTGATCTACCAACAGCAGCAGGGCAACTTTGCCGTAAAGAAAGGCCCCATCTTCGCCAACCTGATCCTGGCCGACGAAATCAACCGCGCTCCCGCCAAGGTCCAGAGCGCCTTGCTCGAGGCCATGCAGGAGCACCAGGTTACCATCGGCGAACGCAGCTACCCGCTGCCCGAGCCGTTCCTGGTCCTGGCTACGCAAAACCCCATCGAACAGGAAGGCACCTATCCCCTGCCCGAGGCCCAGGTGGACCGCTTCATGATCAAGGTTAAGGTGGACTATCCCTCCAAGGTGGAAGAACGCGATATTCTGGATGCCATTGCCGGAAAGGCCGCGCCTCAGATCAATCCGGTGGTTGATCCCGACACCATCATGCGCGCCCGAGACACGGTGAACCAGATATACATGGATGAGAAGATCAAGAATTACATCGTGGACCTGGTTTTTGCCAGCCGCAATCCGGCGGAGTACAAGATCCCGGCTCAGGGCCTGATCGAATTTGGCGCGTCTCCCCGCGCGACGATTTTTCTGGCCCAGGCGGCGCGGGCGTTGGCCTTTCTGCGGCATCGCGGCCATGTGATTCCCGATGATGTGAAGACCGTGGGAGCCGATATCCTGCGGCACCGCATCATCCTCTCATACGAAGCCGAAGCCGAAGAAAAAACACCCGAAGACTTGATCCAGATGATTTTCGATCATGTGCCGGTGCCTTAAAGGATTTTGAAAAGATGTTTTCGAAAGTATTTATGTTTAGCGCCATTCTCAAAAGTTTGTCGTGTTAAGGCATGATCGGATATGTGGCATTTATCCACAGATTGCGCAGATGCACGCAGATAAAAAAGCGCCGAAGGCGCGTCCGATAATAGCCTGGGGTTTCAACCCCAGGAAATCGAAATACCCAAGAAAGAGAGGGCTGAAGGCCCGATCCAAATTCGCAGCAACAAAACGACTTTTGAGAATAACTTTAGACCGACATATTTGAGTTTAACAATGCCTGAAACCGCGACAGCCCAGAGAACCATTGATTCCGAACAGATGCGCGAAATTCTGCGTAAGGTGCGACGTATTGAAATCCGCTCGCGGCGCGCCGTGCAGGATGTGATGGCCGGTGAATACCATTCCGTCTTCAAGGGCCGCGGCATGGAGTTTGACGAAGTTCGCGAATACGAGGCGGGCGACGAGATTCGCGATATTGACTGGAACGTCACCGCGCGCACGGGCAAGCCCTTTATCAAGCGTTATGTGGAAGAACGGGAGCAGACGGTTTTCTTTGTCGTGGATGTGTCGGCTTCTTCCGTCTTCGGCACACATAATCGCATGAAGGGTGAAATCGCCGCCGAGATTTGCTCCGTGCTCGCTTTTTCGGCTATCGAGAACAACGACCGCGTGGGACTGCTTTGTTTCAGTGACCGCATCGAAGAGCTGATCCCGCCCAAGAAAGGCCGCAAACATGTGCTTCGCGTGGTGCGGGAGTTGCTCTTCGCCAAACCAAAAGGCTCTGGCACGAATCTGAAGCTCGCCATGGACACGCTGAATCAGGTGCTCAAGCGGCGGTCGATTGTCTTTCTCGTCTCCGATTTTTTCATGGACGACATTCGAAAGCCCCTGCTGGTCAGCAAACAACGACACGACCTTGTCGCGATTCGCCTGAAAGATCCCCGCGAGGAAGTCTTACCTGCAGCCGGAATCATCGAACTGCGCGATGCTGAGACAGGCGAGACCATGCTGGTCGATACGAGCAGTCGCGCCGTGCGCGAGACATTCGAGAAAGAAAATCGCCGTCGTCAGGAAGAACAGCAAAAACTTTTTCGAAAACTGGGGCTCGATAATCTGGAGGTACGCACGGACCGGGATTATCTGGAGCCGCTGGTACAATTTTTCAAACGACGGGCCAAGCGCTATTAACCGGCCCGAAACTAAGGATAGCCAGGGACGCAATGGGACAGATGGTCAAACAATACTTCTCCGATTTCATTCGCCTCATGATGGTGGTAACGCTTGCGGTGCTGGGCAGTGCTGCTTCTCTGGCTCAGACCTTGCCGCCGGACGAATCCGAGTCAGGTCCCGTGCGTCTGGAACTGGAAATTGAGCCAGGGGAAATATACCCCGGCGAAGTCATCAGTGCTGTCCTCACCGTCAAATGGCAGGATGGTGTGGAAATATTGCCTTCCGCGATTCCGCCGAAGGTTGAAGGTCTCGAACTGCTGGAATGGGAGGAAAGCCCGGAGCAGGAGGCCCATACAGCCAGCTGGAAACAAAAACAAATCTTCATGAGTCTGAGCGCCTATGAAACAGGCGAGATCACGCTGGAGCCCATGGTGATTCGTTATATCGATTCCGAAGGCAAAGATGCCACGACTCAAAGTTCTCCCCAAAGCATTCGCGTAAAAAGTTATCTCGAAAATGTGCGCCTGGACAAAGGCGAAGAAGCCGTTACGCTCCAGAAATTGCGCCCTCCTCTTGAGATTCCCGCCAGCCGCCTCTGGTTGTGGCTCCTGCTCTTTATATTCCTGCTACTCATTGCGCTGGCGCTGGTTTTGTATTTCATCCTGCCCCGCATGCGTGGGACCATCGCGCCGCGCGTTTTGGAAAAACCGCCCCTGGCTCCCGACGAAGAAGCCCTTCACGCCCTGGCCGAACTGGAAACCGATGAGGCCTGGCGAAAGGCGCCCGTGAAGGAATACTATTCCAATCTTTCCGATATCCTGCGCCGCTATCTGGGCCGGAGCTACGCCTTTGACGCCCTCGAAATGACTTCCTATGAATTGCTGGATCATATCCGAGGCTATGCCTGGCCCGGCGATCTTTATGAACTTTTGCGGCTCGACTTGCGCGAAAGCGATTCGGTGAAGTTTGCCCAATACGCACCCGCCCATGATCGACGCCAGGCAGCGCTGGAACGGGTACGCTCTATCGTGATGGCGACGCGACCCGAACGAGAAACAGCACACACCCAACAGGAGGCCACGGCATGAGAAGTTTTGAATTCGCGTCGCCTCTTTATCTGTGGCTGCTGGTGCTGCTGCCTTTTCTGTGTTGGTGGATGCTTCATCGCGGCAGCCGTCCGCAGGCCTCTATCCAATATTCAAACCTGGGGCTTTTCAAAGGAGTTCGGGGCCGGGGGATGGCCTTCTTCCGGCGCTACCTGCCTTTGCTGCGACTCATTGCATTGGCTTTGCTTATTATCGCGCTGGCGCGTCCGCGTTTTGGAACGGTGGAGCGCGATGTGATTCAGGAAGGCGTGGACCTTTTTTACGCCATCGATATTTCGGGCAGCATGCGGGCCGAAGACTTCAGGCCCAACCGCCTGGCCAAGGCCAAGGAAATCACGGCAGAGTTTTCCGCAAAGCGCGAAACGGATCGACAGGGCATCGTTGTTTTTTCGGGTGAGGCCTTCATGCTGTGTCCCCTCAGTTTTGACAACCTGACGGTCCAGCGTTTTCTGGAAAGCATCAGCTTTGACGATGTGGGCGTTCAGGGAACCGCCATCGGCCTGGGCATGGCTCGCGCGCTCAAAAAACTCCAGGACAGCCGCGCCAAGAGCAAGGTGATTATCCTGATGACCGACGGAGCCGAGAACATCAACAAGATTCGTCCCGAAGATTCGATCAAGGTAGCCAAGGAACTGGGCGTCCGCGTTTATACGATCGGCGTCGGCAGCCGCGGTGTGACAACCATCCCAATCGACACCCCCCGGGGCGTCGTGCGCCAGCGCTTTCGGGGCGAACTCAACGAAGAACTGCTCGAAAAGATCGCGTCCGAAACGGGCGGCATATATCGTCGCGCCACCAACGCCACGGAACTGCAGAGCATCTTTGACGAAATTGACAAACTCGAAAAAACAGAGATTGAGATGAAAGAATATCGGTCCTATGATGAACGTATGGCCGTATTTGTCTGGGCTGGTTTGATATTTTTGCTGTGCGAGTTTATGCTGGCTCATACGCGCTTCATCAAAATACCGTAAAAAGGAAACCATCATGACGCAAGCACCGATGGAAAAGATCGCAGGTTGGAACTCCTTCAAACTGGAGAGCGACATCGTCCGCGCGTATATCACGCAAAAGGCGGGGATGCTGGCTCCCGTTTATTTTGACAAGAATAGCGATTCGCCGATCCAGCCCTATTCCATCTCCCCCTGGTGCGGCCGGGAAGAGCTTGACGCCGACACGCCGCCGATCCTGAAAGTGCTGCGCGGCGATTTTTTCTGCAGCGCTTTTGGTGAAAATGGTGACGCTTATGAGGGCCGCAACTTACCGGTGCATGGCGAAACGGCGAACAACGATTGGACGCTGACCGGCTATAAGGAAACCGACAAGGGCCTTCGTCTCGATATGCAGATGGAACTGAAAGAACAGGGCGGGTCCTGCGCGGGCCATACGGCGCTGGTCCATGGCGAGAATGTGATCTATCAGCGCCACGATTGCAGGGGCATGGATCGTCCCTTCAACCCCGGCCATCACGCCACCTTGCAGTTCCCGGATCGTGAGGGCGCGGGTCGTCTCGCCTTCAGCCCCTTTAAGCACGCTCATACTCTGATTCATCCGGCGGAAGACCCAAGCGCGAAGGGCTACTCCATCCTGAAGCCCGACCAGGAGATCACCGACCTGACCCGCGTCTCCCGAATCGACGGGATTACCACTGACCTGACGCAGTATCCCGCCCGACGTGGTTACGAGGACATCGCGATCATCTGCGCCGATCCTTCACTCGAACTGGCCTGGTCGAGTGTGACATTTGACAAGGGCTACGTGTGGTACAGCCTGCGCGACCCGAAGCACTTCCCCTGCACCCTGCTCTGGATGTCCAACGGCGGTCGTCATTACGCGCCCTGGAATGGACGGCACATCAACGTCCTCGGCGTGGAAGACATGACGGGGTTTTTCCACCTGGGCCTGGCTCCATCAGTGCGGGATAATATCCTGAACGCCCAGGGCATTCAGACATCCATGGAGATCGAAAAGGATGCCGTCGCGAAGCTGCCCTATATCCAGGGCGTCTGCCGTGTGCCAGAAGGTTTTGATCGGGTGGCGAAAATTGAAGCAATAAGCGATTCCGAAATTCTGCTGCGCTCGGAATCGGGCAAGGAGCAACGCGCGAAATGCCGGGCTGATTTTATCCGGACAGGCATTTTGCCGGGCATACTCGAAGTCTGAGCGAAGGACAGAGGTATTATGCGTTTTGACAATCCCACACTCCTCTGGTTGATCCCCGTCGCGGCGATTTTGCTTCTGCTGCTGGGGATGTGGGCGGCATATCGCAAGCGGCAAATGCTTGAGCGCTTCGGCAATCGCGAACTCGTGCAAAAACTCGCGCGGGGTGTGAGTCGGGCGCGACAACGCTGGAAGTTCGTCCTTTTCTTCATCGCCATTATGCTGGTGGTGCTATCGCTCGCGCGGCCGCAATACGGCATTATCGAACGTCCCCTGCGGCGTCGCGGGGTGGAAGTCGTAATCGCCGTCGATTGCTCGCGCAGCATGTTGGGCCAGGACATGAAACCAAACCGGCTCGAACGCGCGCGGCAACAACTCCGGGGGCTGATCCAGCGCCTCGAAGGCGACAGTGTTTCGATTGTTGTATTCGCGGGAATTGCCCTGGTGCAATGCCCCATGACTTCGGACTACAGCATGGCGCTCAATTTGCTCGACGCTATCGAAGTGGGAACCGTCCCGACCCAGGGCACAGACCTGGGCGCCGCGATCCAGAAATCCATGGGCGCTTTTCAAAACGCGCGCAAGGGCCGCAAGATAATCGTGCTCCTCACCGATGGTGAAGGCCACGAAGGAAAGGCCCTCGAAGCCGCGGAAGAAGCGGCCCGGGAAGGCGTCACCATATACACCATTGGCATCGGATCCACCGAAGGCGTTCCCATTCCCCTGCCCGAAGGCGGCTACATGGAAGCAGGCGGCAGCAAAGTCAGCACGCGCCTGGACTTCGAGACCTTGACCAAGATCGCCTTTGCCACGGGAGGCCAGGCTATCCTGGCAAACCCTTCGGGCGACATGGAACTCGAAGCGATATATTCCGAGATCAAGGCGCTCGATGACCAGGAACTGCAGACGCGCAAGCTGGTCGTGCACAAGGAGCGCTTTCAGTACTTTCTCGCACCGGCAGCGCTCTTGCTTGTGCTGGAGATGATCATGAGCGACCGCAGGCGACGCGTCCAGATGGAAGGCGCGGGACGGTTTGATTGAGAAAGGGAAAAGAAAAGTGAACACGCTAGTTTCCAACATTCTCAAGTCTTTCCCGATACTCGGGCTTTTTCTGGCTGGGATGATAGCACCAATCCAGGCGGAATCGGTGCGATCTCTGAACAAGAAAGGGATTGAGGCTTATCAGATTCAGCAGTACGACAAAGCGGCGCAGCATTTCGATGAAGCCAAACAGAAGTTGGAGGACGAGAACCTGCTCGTGGAATACAATCGCGGCGTGGCGCGGGCGGCTGATCAGAATTATGATGAAGCCTTGAAAGACCTGAACAAGGTCAGCGCGGCACGTGAGAAGGATATCGCGTCGCGGGCGCTCTACAGCAAGGGCGTTGTGACTTATAAGCAGGCAAAGGCCCTGCAGCAGGAAGGCGATTTGGAAAAGGCACTGGTCAAGGCGACGGAAGCCTTTCGCGCGAATCGGGCGGCACTGAAAAATAATCCCGCGGACAATGAGGCGCGCATCAATCTGGAACTGGCGGCTGCCTTGCGCGAGGAATTGCAGAAAGAGCAACAGAAACAGCAGCAAAAAAATCAGGACCAGAATAAGGACCAGCAAGAAGATAAAGACAAGAATAAGCAGGACCAGAAAGATAATCAGGAAGATCAGCAGAAACAGGATCAGAAAAAACAAGACCAGCAGAAGCAGCAAGAGCAAAAAGAAAAAGAAGAGCAGGAAAAGCAGAAGCAAGATCAGGAGAAGCAGGATCAGGATAAGAAAGATCAGGAAGAACAGCAACAAAACCAGAAACAGGAGCAACAGGATAAGGAAAACGAGAACCAGGATAAATCCGATTCGCAGGATCAGCAGCCGCAAGATCAGGAACAAGAGCAGCAAGAGAAGCAGGACATGGAACGTGAAGCCGTACTCAGCATCCTGAACCTTCTCGAAGACAATGATGTGGAAGCTCTCAAGCGCATGATGCGACAGAGGTCAAAAGGCTACCGGGACCGGGAAAAGGCATGGTAGAAGCACCTATTGCCATAAAAACAGGAGGACGAAAAAGACAAAGAATATGAGTATCCCTACTGGCGCACACTCTCTTCGTCGCAGCAGCTTCGGCTGGGTCTTTGCCGGCCTGGTGGCGCTTTTCTTTATGCTGCCCTGGCTGGCCCACAGCGATGTAGAGGTCGAAGCCAATGCCTCGCAGCGGAAGGTTATGGTCGGTGAAGAGTTCAGCTATTCGATCCGCATCGCATCGAAGAGCGAAAGGCTTTACCCCAACCGCACCCAGATCGAAGTGATGCCTTCCTTTGAGGGTTTGCGTCTGATTCAGTCATCTCCGGCCTTCCGCCAGAGCATCGTCAATGACCAGATTTCGATTTCCTGGACCTGGCGCGTCATGGCGGAGAAGGAAGGCCAGGCTCGCATCACGGAGGGCCGTGTCGTTTATCGGGGCAAGGCTTTTCCGCTGTCGGCCATTGACATCGAAGTCGTCAAAGATCCCGGTGACATTCTGCCCGAAGACCTGAAAGAAGCGGGTATCCTTTCCGCCAAGTCCGGCAACAGCGCCGTGGACAAGGAATTGCGCGGACGACTATTTGCCCAGTTGACCTTCGACAAGCAAAAGCCTTATCTCAAGGAATCCATCGAAGCCGTATGCACCGTTTACTTCGAAGGTGTCAGCCTTAACAGCGTGGATTATAAAGCGCCGGAATGGGAAGACTTTTTTGTGGAAGAGGTGGACCTGGGACAATTGCGGGTGCGGGAAACGATGATCGGCGATCGCCGCTTCAAGGCGGTGGACGTGCGCAAGTTCATCCTGACTCCCACCAAGTCCGGCCCCATCAAAATTCCCATGTCTCAAGCCAGTTGTGAACTGGTCACACGCAGGCGGCGCTCCAATATTCTCGACGATCCTTTTTTCGACATGGGGATGCCATCCATGTTCGATTCCACCATTCCGATCCGCCTGCCCATCGCCACGAAGGAAATTGAAGTGCAGTCTCTGCCGGATGAAGGGCGGCCGCCGTCTTTTCAGGGAGCAGTGGGGCATTTTTCCTTTGCCGCCAGTGTCGATCAGAAACAACTTTCCGAAGACGACCTGCTGACCCTGCGTCTGGAAGTCGGTGGAACCGGATATATGGGCTCCATCGAGCAGCCCAAGTTGCCCGAGATGGAACAGTGGCGTGTGGTGGGCCGCCAGAAAAAAACACAAGCCGCCGGTAAATCGGAATCGCAAGACGGCAAGAAAGTTTTCGAGGTATTGCTCCGTCCCGAAAATGCGGGAGATCACCAGGTTCCGGAAATTCGCTATGCCTTTTTCGATCCTTCTCAGGGGCGCTATGTGGAGCAAGTGGCCGGGCCTTTTCAGGTACAGGTGAGTGAAGGGCAAAACCGTGAACTACTGGTCGCCCGGAACGTTTCAAACTCCAAGACAAATTCTACCCGCAAGGAAGCCGCGTTTTATGGCGAGCAGATGGCTTATATCCATGCCGCGCTTCCGGAGCAGGCGGCGTCTGTGCCTTTTTACCGGCGCGCCTGGTATCCCATCCTGCAGTTGCTGCCCTTTCTCATGGTTGGAGCAGCGGCTATATGGCAGAGAGTCCAGCGATACCGAGAGCAACATGCCGATCATATTCAGCGGCGGTCGGCGGGATCGCGCGCGCGCAAAGAACTGCGTGGAGCCAATGCCGCCTTGCGCAAGGGAGACCTGGACCAGTTCTATGTGTCGCTGGCTCAAGCCTTGCGCGAATATGTCTCCCTGAAAACGCAACGCTCCACCAGCGGCCTGACCCTGGACGATATCGAAACTGCCATTCAGGAACAAGGAGCCGACAGGGAAGCGGCCAGCAGCCTGCGCAAGATGATCGAACGTTGTGACATGGCGCGATATTCTTCGATGCAGGCGGATCAGCAAACCGCACAGCAGGATATCAAAAAGGCCGGCGACTTACTGAAGCGCATCGACAAAATGGTTCGATAGGAAAAAGAATGCAGCGAAAAAGAATCCCCTTACTCCTGATGATAATAGCCGCAGGTCTGCTGACCGCTCTGGTGGGGAATTGCCGGGCCCTATCCGCTGAAACCTATGCTGAAAAATGGAGCCAAGCCAACGAGGCCTATCGCGCGGAAGAATACGAGAGGGCCGCAGCAATATATGAAGACCTGCTGCGTGAAGGGGCTTCCAATGCCAGAACCTATTACAACCTTGGCAATGCTTATTCGCACATGAAAATGCCGGGCATGGCGGCTTGGATGTATGAAAACGCCTTGGCCCAAAAGCCGCGCATGCAAGATGCCCGACATAATCTGGCCCTGGTCCGGAGCCATATTGCCAACAACGAAAATGATGAGGCCTTCTTTTTATTCAAACCCTTCATCTGGCTCGCCGCGCGTCTGACGGCCGGAGAATGGTCCGCCATCCTTTGGCTGTTCTCCAGCCTGACCGGCCTCTGCGCTGTATTCTGGATATTATCAAAACCAGGAATGATGCAATTTATTGCAAAAGCAGGCTTTTTTGTCGGTGCCTTTTTCATGGTGATCAGTTTGCTCTTTTTCCTTCCGCAGCTCTATCAGACGGAATTCCAGCGCTACGGCGTTGTCGTCGAGCCGGATACTATCGTCCGGAGCGGTCCCGGTCAGCAGCACGAAGCCTATTATGAAACATCGGAATCGGAGAAATATCTCATCCAGTCGGAATCGCAAATCGCCGGATGGCTGCGCGTGAAGCACCCGCAAACGGGCCGCGCCGGTTATTTGCCCGAAGAAAGCATCCACCTGATTACGAGGGATCCTGACGTCATTAAAAAAGCCCTGGCTGAATAATCTCCGCCAGGGCCTGATCATCGACTCGATATCGATTTGTTATTTCTGGTAGCGCTTCACGCGAACCTCAGCCGTGATGCCGTGGGCCAGCATCCGCTCTATCTTGCACTGCCGTTCGGTCACTTCGCCCACCTTGATGCTCGCTTCGGGCGTCATCTTCTGGTAGGTCACCGTCTTGATAAACTTGCCAACCCACACACCGCCGGTGTATCGCGCGGAACGGCTCGTGGGCAGGATGTGGTTGGTGCCGATAGATTTGTCGCCGTAGGCCACGGTGGTTTCTTCGCCGATGAAGAGCGAGCCGTAGTTTGTCAGGCGGTCAAAGTAATAGTCCTGATCTTCCACGTGAATTTCGAGATGCTCGGGGGCGTAGTCGTCGCTGATTTCGATGGCCTCATCCGCACTGTCGGCCACCACGACAATGCCGTTCGTCCCCCAGGATTGCGAAGCAATGTCCTTGGTGGGCAGGATTTCCATCTGCTTGTCGATCTGGGCAAGGGTGTCCCGGGCAAAATCCTCGCTCAGGCAGATCAGGATCTGTCCACTGTTTGGATCGTGTTCGGCCTGACCCAGAATGTCGCAGGCCACCAGTTCGGGATCGGCCTTGTCGTCGGCGATGACAGCGATTTCCGTCGGACCGGCCAGCAGGTCGATGCCGCATTGCCCGAAAAGTTGGCGTTTGGCTTCGGCTACGAATTTGTTGCCCGCGCCGCAAAGCATATCGGCAGGCGGCGCCACACCCATGCCATAGGCCATCAGCGCAAAACTCTGAACGCCGCCGAGGATAAAGATGCGGTCGGCGCCGGCCTTTTTCATGGCGTTGATCGTGGCGGGATAGTAGCCTTCGCCCTTCACGGGAGGCGTACAGCCCACCACCGTTTTCACACCGGCCACCTTGGCGGGGATAATGCTCATCTGCGCCGAACCGAACATGGGATAACGTCCGCCGGGCACGTAGCTGCCCACGCAATTCACGGGGATGTGCTTGTGGCCCAAAACCACGCCCGGGCGAATTTCCACTTCCAGGGGGTGCATGGTCTTGAACTGGGCCTCGGCAAATTCGCGAACGTTTTTCTGGCAGAAATCCGTATCGGCAATCAGCAGATCATCGCATTTCGAAATGGCCTCCTCGATTTCTTTCTCACTCAATTCAAAGTTGTCCGGCGACCAGTCGTCAAAGCGCTCACTGTATTTGCGCACGGCGTCCATGCCGTTTTTTTCCAGGTCCATCAAAAGCTCCGACACATATTTCGCCGTCTCGTGATCCTGCTCAAACAAGCGATGGCCGCCATCTTTAATGATTTTCATGCTCGATCTCCCTGTATCTGAAATAATATTATGTCTGGTTCGTTTCAAGCTGATCTACCGAATATTCGCAACCAATTGTAGCGTGGCGGGCTGTGTTGTCAAGTCTGACGTTGCGTAAATTGGAAATGGATTTGATGACTATACTCACAAAAGAGCAAAACTTGCTCAGAAAAATTCCAGAAAAACGCTGTCCGAAAAAAGCAGGCCTTCTTCCGTAAGCGACACATGGCCATCCCGAATCCGGAGATGTCCCCGGTCCACGCACAGGGCGATCTCGGTGGCGTATTCTGTCTGAAAGTCACAATCCAGAACCCGGTTCAGCCAGTCCAGACAGACGCCTTCGCACTGGCGGAGCGCCAGCATGATGCACTCGCCCCGCCGCGACCGAGGTGAGCTTTCCAGATCTTTTTCGGCGGCTCTTTCTCCACGGGATATATCTTTTCGCCATTGTTCCAGATCATCCGAATTCATATAACGGCTTCCATCCAGATAACTGTGCGCACCGGGCCCAAGCCCCAGGTATTGCGCCATGGTCCAATAGAGCCGATTGTGTCGGCTTTCGTGACCCGGCAGGGCATAGTTCGATATTTCGTAATGCCGATATCCCGCCTCGCGGAGCATCTTTCGCGCAAGCAGAAACATGTCACGCTGGGTTTCATCGTCAGGCAGACGCAAGCGGCCCGATTCATATTCCGCCATCATGCCCGTGCCTTCGTGGAGCGTCAGCCCATAGACCGACAAATGGGGCGGACGGATTTCCAGCGTACGGTTTAATTCTTCGCGCCAGCTTTCCAGGTTGGATTCCGGCACGCCATAAATAAGGTCCATCGCCCATGATGCAAAGCCCGCATCCCGTATCGCCCGGATAGCCTTCTCCGAGTCGGAGGCGCAATGCGCCCTTCCCAGATTTTCCAATGTTCGCTGCTTAAAGCCCTGTACGCCCAGGCTGATCCGATTTACCCCGGCCGCTTGAAAGGCTTCCAAACGCGCGCGCTCAATCGTCCCAGGATTACATTCCAGCGTGATTTCCGCTCCCCCATATTCCACAAAGCCACGCACGGGATGGTCCATCTCAATTTCCCGCAAGATGGCCGCGATCTCCGCCGGTTCCAGAATGGATGGCGTGCCGCCTCCGAAATAAATGGAATCGATTGGCGTTTCGGAAAGAAATGGAAATGCCTCTCGCCAAAGAAGCCATTCCCTGCGGATGGTTTCGGCAAAGCGTGCGCGATAATCGGACGAGATTTTTGACAGAGGCAAGGATAGAAAATCGCAATACCCGCATTTGGACAGGCAGAAAGGAACGTGAATATAGACGCCGAATCGAGACTCTGGCGGAGTCTCCGGCCTGGAATGAGAATCTGGATTCATGGCACAAAAGGAGCGGGTCGGTCGGTTTCCGCTTGGGGGAGCGCTTTTTTCAAATCATCGGGCACAGGACCGACGATGACGTTATCGGAAATTTGCTTGAACAGTTTTTCGTTGATACCAAAAACCCCTTGCAAGTCGTTTATGGAAGCAAAGCCGCCGACGGCTTTTCGATGCTGAATAATCAGGCGCGCCCGGTTGATATCCATGGCGGGCAGCTCCGCCAGTTCGTCGAGAGACACGCGATTCAGATCCGGCTTATCGGGCTTTGCCTTGGCCTTTTTCTCAACGGTCTTCTTTGCTTTTTCCGGGGCTTCAGGCTTCGGCTCCGGTTCAACAGGCAGGCCGGATGCTTCTTCCACTTCTTCAGGGGCTTCAGATACAGCAGGCGGATTCGCGCTTGTATTGAAACGGGAAAGCACATTTTCCCGGGCTTTTCCGAGTTTGTCCTCAATCGTATTCATGAGCGGCCGGGTATTTAGGGTGCTTGTAGAGGCGGCATTATTGGGAGTTTCCTGCGGGGAACTGTTTTGGGGCGGTTTTGTTTCGTCAAATCCCAGGGCATCGTAAAGGCTGTCGCCTTCCACGGAATGGGTAGCAGGCCCTTTGGCTTCATCGGCCTGGGCCAGAACAAGGGGCTGTCTGATTTCGGGATCTAGAAAATCGCCAACCAGGGGTATCTCTTGGTTGGCGAGAATCGGATTCAGAAAAAGAAATGAAACAAGAAGCAATACCTGAAAGAAAAAAATACCCCGCAAGGCCACGGAAAAGGATCGCTTGAAGAAAAACATAACGCAACACCTTTCCCGACCACTCGCAAAAGATTGCGAAACACCACTGCCTTATTTGCTTGAGGAAGGAAAACATACGATCCATCGTTGGCAAATAAAGATCAGTAACTGAATTGCTCCCGACGATCTCGTCCAGCGAAAGTTCAAAAGGAAGATTCCGATGGACGAAAGCGCCCAATCAGTCCATCTTGGAAACGTTCAGGGCATGAAGTCCCTTTGGACCGCTCGAAATTTCAAATTCCACACGGTCGCCTTCTGAAAGGGTCTTGAAGCCTTCGGAGTTGATGGCCGAGTAATGCACGAAGACATCTTCCCCGCTTGCCTGCTCGATGAAACCAAAACCCTTCTTGTCATTAAACCACTTTACTGTACCTTCTGCTCCCATCATGACACCTCTTCTTATTGAAAATGAAGAAACATGACGAATTCACCAATCAAGCCATCCAGCGCTTAACAGGCAGCATTCCTACTTTAAGATAAATACTTCGGTAAGGAAAAGGTATTGCTGCGAGAAAGCGGAATGACGTTAATCAGATCCTTCCCAGCTTCCCTCCGATCTGGGGCAAACAGACCGAATAGTTTAACCATGCGCTATCTGCCGAGTCATGTCAAGAAAAAAATATCGGTTTTCAAGTTTGAAATCATTCTGCTTATCTTTCTCAACATCGTAATATTCTCTCTGCCGTGGCGCGAAGAAGATCGCTTTCGGAAGCATCATCACGAATCCTGAATAGTATATTGTTCAGATCGGTCCTTTTTTGGTTTCCAGCCACGATGATGGCGTTTCGCAGCAATCCCCGCCTTCGCGCACGCAGCATCGGGCTTTGGGACAGCCGCTTCTGGAAGTCCCGGTTGGACCCGATACCGAGAATGCGCGACAAGCTTGCGTTGCCTCCGTCAATGGAATCCCCTTCCGGATCTGCGGCGGGCATCAGTTCCGGGTTTTGGCAGCCAGGTGTATCGCGGTTAAAGGGACAGCACGCCTGACAACTATCGCAGCCAAAGAGACGCATCCCCAGGCATTCTTCATATTGCTCCGGAAACGCACCATGGTGTTCAATAGTCAGGTAGGAAAAACATTTGCGCGCGTTAAGCGTATATGCTTTTTCAAGCGCTCCCGTTGGACAGGCACGCAGGCATCGTTCACAATCGCCGCACTGGTCTTCCATCGGGTAGTCCGGTTCCAGAGGCACGGTCGCGACTATCGCCCCAAGCACCAGCCAACTCCCATGGACAGGATGGATAAGGCAGTTGTTTTTTCCAATGAATCCGATACCCGCCTCCCGGGCGTAGGCGCGCTCCAGCAGGGGCCCGGAATCGACGAAACAACGACATTGCGCGCCCGGGGACAATTCGGAAATATATGCGGCCAGTTTCGCCAAGCGCGGGACCAGAACATAATGGTAGTCCTTCCCCAAGGCATAACGGGCGACACGTCCTTCGGGCATTCCGGAAAGCCGCGACAGATCCGGCGCTTCCTGCGCGTAAGACATGGCAAGCATGATGACCGATTGCGCTCCGGGCAGAAGCAATTCGGGATTCACGCGCTCATCCACTGTCTCTTGCAGAAAGTGCATATCCGCCTGCCTGCCGTGGGCCAGCCATTGGCGCAGGTGTTTTTCCTGCTCCGGCAAGGGCCTGGCACGCGCAACGCCTGCCAGGTCGAAGCCAATATCCATTGCCATTTGCTTGATTTTTTCTTTCATGAGTAACGGCGACCTTACGCTCAAAAACATGTTTCATAATTATGCCTGTTCCCCACGGAATGGGCAAAATAAAAAAAGCCCGAAGGTGCTTCGTCAAAAGAATCACCTTCGGGCTGGCTGTGCCTGGAAACGTAGAGGATTAACTCACGTATTCGATCATCTTGAAGAGCGGCATGAACATGGCAATCACGATAAAGCCGATGACCACACCGAGGAAGACGATAAGCAGGGGCTCGATCAACGAGGTCAGCCCGGAAACCGTGGCATCCACCTGGTCTTCATAAAAGTCGGCGATTTTACTGAGCATGCTTTCCAGCGAACCAACGCGCTCACCCACGTCGATCATGCGAGTAACCATGGGCGGAAAAATCCCGCTCTCGGCCAGAGGCTTGGCAATGCTTTCGCCACTCTGGATGGAAATCTTGGTCTGGATAATGGCATCTTCCACGATCGAATTACCCGCCGTAGCGGCCACAATGTCCAATGCCCCCAGAATATTAACGCCTGATTTGATCAGCGTGCTCAGGGTTCGGGAAAACTTGGAGATACTCACCTTCAGGAAAAGAGGGCCGAAAATCGGCATGCGCAATTTGGCACGGTCGATGGCGCGCTTTCCGGTTTCTGTTTTCTTCCAATACCACAGAAAAATGATCGTAACGACGAGAATACCCAGAATGATAAGGCCATTATTGCGAACCAATTCACTCGCGGTCATAACGATAACTGTCGGGATCGGCAACTTTCCCTCGATGGCTTCAAAAATTTCTTCGAAAACCGGAACCACCGATGTGAGCAGGAAAACCGTAATGAGAATAGCCACTGTCGCCACTGTAGCCGGATACATGACCGCCGATTTCACCTTGCGCTGCAAAGACGCCACCTTTTCCAGATAGGTAGCGATCTGATCCAAAATCGACGCCAGCATACCGGCGGCTTCACCGGCCTTCACCATGCTGATAAAGAAAGTGTTGAAAACCTTGGGGTGTTTGCCCAGGGCTTCCGTCAAGGAAGAACCCGCTTCGACTTCCTTTTCGATGCTGGTCAATACTTCGCGCATGGCGATCTTGTCCGCCTGCTCGCTCAGGATATCCAGCACCTCGATAAGGGGCAGACCGGCTCGAATCATGGTTGCGAACTGGCGAGAGAAAACCACGAGGTCGTCCAATTTGACCTTGCCTGCTTTGCCTTTCTTTTTACGGGCAATCACAGAGCCTGATTCTTGCGCCTGGGCTCCCGCTGCGCCTTCCTGGATGTTGGTCGGGGTCAGGCCCTGTTCGCGCAATTGTCGGACCACCAGAGACTGCGAAGTCGCGTCAAGAGATCCTGTTACAACCTGTCCCTGTGCGTTTCGTGCTGCGTATTGGAATGACGGCATAATCTCCTCCTTTTGTCACGGCCTCCGCTTATAACAGAAAGGCCAATCTCCCCTTTTCTATTTATCATCTGCTACGGTTGCGCCTACCACTTCTTCGATCGTGGTAACTCCTGCCTTGACCTTGCGGATGCCTGCCAGGCGCAGACTCTGCATCCCTTCCTGGATGGCGATTCGCTTCAACTGGGTAGAAGAAACCCCTTCGATTATCTTGTCCCGCAGGTTATCGGTCACTGTCATCATCTCGTAAAGAGCCACACGTCCTTTGTATCCGGTTCCCGAACAGACATTACATCCCTCGCCTTTATAAAATTTCGAATCGGAATCGGTAATACCGATGAGTTGCTTCATATCTTCATGCGGCTCGTATTCCTCCCGGCATTCGCTGCAAATCCGGCGAACCAGACGCTGGGCCACCACCAGGTTCAGCGATGCCGTAATCAGAAACGGCTCCACCCCCATGTTGATCATACGGTTGATCGTACTGGGGGCATCGTTTGTATGCAAAGTGCTGAAAACCAAATGGCCCGTCAGGGCCGCCTTCACGGCAACCTCGACGGTCTCGAGGTCACGAATTTCACCGACCATCACCACATCCGGGTCCTGCCGCAAAAAAGCACGAAGCCCTTCGGCAAAGGTCAAGCCGATCTCTTCGCGTGCCGCAACCTGATTGATGCCCGGCAGCTGGTATTCCACCGGGTCTTCAATCGTACTGATATTTATCGTCGGTTTGTTGATGGTAGTTAAGGCCGAATAAAGCGTCGTCGATTTACCACTACCCGTCGGGCCGGTCACCAGCACCATGCCCCAGGGCTTATGAATCTCCGTGGTCAGTTTGCTCATTTCATCTTCTTCCAAACCAAGATCGGTCAGGTTGAGCATCAGGTTGCCCTGATCCAGAATACGAATCACGATCTTTTCGCCATTGGCTACGGGGATGGAGTTGACACGAAAGTCCACATCCTTACCCTCGAAGCGCACGCGAAAACGTCCGTCCTGGGGCAGGCGTCTTTCGGCAATATCCATCTCCGACAGAATCTTGATACGCGAGATAATGGCGTTCTGGAAGCGCTTGGGAGGACTTGGGCGCTCGATCAGTACGCCGTCCTGGCGAAAACGCAGACGCAATTTCTTTTCATAAGGCTCGACATGAATATCGGAAACATGGTTGCGGATGGCTTCGCTGATGATCGCGTTGACCAGTTTGATAACAGGCGCGTCATTCACCTGCGCGTTCAGGTCCACATCGTCGTCGTCGTCGGAATCCTGGACGATTTCCATATTCTTGTCGGAGATCTCATCCAGCATCTGCTCCAGGTTTCCACCTTCTTCGGAGTCCCCGGAAAAATAACGATTGATCGTTTCGCGGATATCATTTTCAAAACTGATCACCGGGACAATCTGGCATTTGGTCAGCAGGCGCAGTTCATCAAGGATGAAAATATTGTTCGGATCCGGCAGCGCCACAGTCAACGTGTCGCCTGTCTTATCCACCGGAACGATATTATACTTCAGAATGATTTCTTTGGGGATCGATTCCAGGACTTCCTGGTCAATCTCGTATTGGGAGAGCGTAATAAAGGGAACGTTGAGCTGCTTGCCGAGGGTGGCGGCAATATCCCATTCGGTAGCCACACCCATTTCCATCAGAATCTTGCCCAGACTCTGGCCCGATTCCTGTTGCGTCTCCAAGGCCTGATGGAGCGTGCCATCGTCAATAATGCCATCTTTGACAAGCAGGTCACCGAGTTTTTCTTCCATCGAGATTGGCATATTCAGTCACTGTCTCAGCATGATCTATCGTAGATTTAGCACCGCAACATAATCCGGCGCCCACATCCGCTCAACTATTATCGCTTCGGGTCGAAAACGTTATAATCCATGCTGCATTATGCCGGTTCAGCAACATTCTAAATGCAATACCGGCCTGGCAGGTTCCCGACTTTGCCTTGCTTTCGCTTGACAATATGGACGCGGGAACAAACTCTCCCCCAAAGCGGATGGAAGTTTTAAGAAGCGAATTCCGAACATTCCGATTCTCTCAGATTATCCCCTCGGAACCGACTCATTGCTTCCATCTCGTTTTTCTTATCGGAAAAAAAACCGTATTCATAAACCTTCTTGATCAAAAATATCGAGTTGAGCGGAATCCCCTGTCTTCGCCTGAAAAGGCTTGGCTTGGACCTGGGGGTAGTTTTGCAGAAGGCAGGAGGGGGCCACAGGCGGCCTATGGAACATATCCGACATGATTTGCAGGGCATTGGCCGGGGCCTGACCCCGGTAATGGTTGTTTGCCACCACGATCAGATCCTGCACCTGTTTGCCCAGGGAATCGAGGGTGGCTTCCACTTCATCCAGTTCCTGACGGGAATAGAGATAATCGTAGCGATCAGAGGCTTTTGCGTTGTTGCCGAACCAGTTGGAATAATTACGACCGTGGAGACGCAGATAGCCAAATTCGGAGGTGCAAATATCAGTCAAGGGGATGCCATCGCTCAGAAGGGGCTGGTCGATATTGCAGAAGGCGCAGTTGCGGCTTGTCAGGAAATCAAAGAAGGCCCTGTTATTCCAGCTGTTGTGTCGAATCTCAATGGCGCAGGGCAGGCCGCCGAATATGTCAATCAATTGGCTGATCTGGCCGCGGTTTGTATCATTGTTGCGAAAGGACCAGGGGAACTGCATGAGCAGGGCGGCCAGCTTTCCCTGATCCGCAAAGCGTTGGCACATATCCCGGATGCTGTCAATTTCCTTACGGGGCAAGGTTTTGGGCTGCTCATGGGTCAGGCCCTTCCAGAGTTTCAGGGAGAAGCGGAAATCGGAATTCTGATCCACCTGGGCGCACCACTTATCGGCCAAGGTGGGAGGCATAACGCGATAGAAAGTGGCGTCTATTTCCACCAGATTGAAAAAGCGGCTGTACCATCGAAGCGGGGTCTCTCCACGAGGCATGGATTGGGGATAGAAAATGCCCTTCCAGTCATCGTAGGACCATCCCGCCGTGCCGATCCAGTAGCGTGGAGTATTCGGAATATCGGGCTGGGGCATGATGGTAAGCCTTTTCCCGGAATCGCGGATTTATGGTTTCGGCGGGTCCGATTTCTGGTCGAAGTCCTTTTGTTTGAATGCCTGGGCCAGTTTGTCCAGAATGCCGTTCACGAACTGAAAGGATTCGTCCGTGCCGAATTGCTTGGCCAGTTCGATATATTCATTGAGAGTGACGCGCAATGGAATATCCTCAAAATCCCGCATTTCGCACAAGGCCAGGCGCAGGATAATCAAGTCGATCCTGGATAGACGTTCGATGCGCCAGTTTTGCAGGACCTTCTTGATTTCCTCGTCAAGAGTCTTCACATCCCCGATGACGGCATAGGTCAGCTCACGGCAGAAGGTGGTCCAGTACTCTTTGGATACGTTTTGCGTCTGCTGCAGGCGCTTGACGATATCCTCGGGAGGTTCTTTCATGTATTCCCGCGCATAGAGCACCTGGAGGGCCAGTTGCCGGGACCGATGTCGATGTTTACCCAAAAATCTGCTTCCTTTCGCTGTCAGTTGTTTTTCTGGTCTTCTTCGGCAAAATAGTCGAGGATGGAATTGGCAATCAGGCGCGCCAGACGATCCTGAAATTCCGAGTTTGCCAGATATTTTCGTTCCACGTTATGGTCGATAAATCCGGCTTCGATCAGGATAGCGGGCATCACGCGATTCATCAGTACCCGAAAAGCCGCCTTTTTTATCCCGCGGTTGTACTTCTGGTAATAGGCATCCTGCAGAAAACGCCTCTGGAAAGACCCGCAGGCCCGGATACCCGCGTCCTGGTGTTCTTCCAGAAATTCCTGCACCAGCTGCTTCATGATGATATCCCACTGCCGGGAAAGCTCGGGGTCCAGTTTGGTTTCGTCCTCGCGGTTTTCCGCTTCCGTAATGCCGCGTGTGTCGGGGTTGGACGTGCGGCTCAAATAGTAAAACTCGATGCCCCTTGCAACTTTACTCCCCTTTCGGTGGTAGCGGGCCGCATTCATGTGGATGCTCACAAAGAGATCGCGATCGCTTCCGATTTTTTCGGCAAATTCGAGCCGCTTGTGCAGGCTCATGTACACATCCTTGTTGCGAGTCAAATGCACTTCGACCTTGGGGTTATTGCTCAGGATGGCCTGCACTTTCTTCGCGATGCTGAGCGTGATGTCTTTTTCTTCCAGCCTTCCCCGGCCTTTGCCCGAAACCGCCCCCGGGTCCGAGCCGCCGTGGCCCGGGTCCAGAATCACCTTCCGCTTGCTTGACAATAGCGCCGGTAGCGCCACCGAGGCATTCTGCGATACTTCTATGACGAGCCGGTCCGTCTTTTGCATGGCGGGTACAAACTGCTTTTCCTGAAGCGTGCCGATGGGATAGACATATTTGCTTGCCTGATCATAAACACGAAACTGGCCTTTGCGCGTGGGGAAAAAGACGAAGCGGATGACCCCGCTTGATTTGTAATGCTGAATGCGCAGGGCCTTGAGCGCGTTGCTGCGGGCGGCGAAGTTTTTTTCGTCAAAGTCCGCCGCTGCCCCGTAGGCGTCGATAAAGAAAAAGGGATCGGCGTTCGACAAGCCATCCACCACACGAATGTCCACCGCCTTGGGAAAATGGACCACCGCCCGGCTGAAGGAAGACTTGTGGTAGAGGGTGATATCTTCTTCCGTCAGGCTGTTTGCCGCAAAAACGGAATGCAATAAAACGGCAAAAAAAAGAGCAAGGCCCATAAACAGGGCCTTATATCTGATTCGGTGGGTACGCATGGATTCTCGAATCGCCGCAGAAATCTCAGATTTCGGACAGGTGTTGCTCGATCTGCTTCTTTTCTTCCTCATCTTCTATCATGCCCATATATTGCTCATAATATTGGCGTGCTTTGTCCTTTTTGTTCTGTTTTTCATAAAGAACGCCCAGATTAAAAACCGCGCGCAGTAATTCGGGATCCATCTCCAGGGCCTTGGTCATGAGTTTTTCGGCCTTGGCGTAGTCTTCCTGCATGGCATAGGCCGTGCCCAGGTTGAAAAAATCCACCGCCGAATCCGGTTCAAGGCCCAGCTTTTCCTCAAACATGACGCGTTCTTCGGGGGGCAAAGAGTGGAAAAAGGCAAAGCCAAAGCGTTCCAATGTTTTGTTCAAGTCGGATTTCATGCTCTTGGCATAAATTCCGCATTGCCGGTCGAATAGATTGGAAGGCGGGGCCGGGGCCGTGGCCTGTGCCTGCTCGCTCGATTCCGTGTTTTCCTGCTTTTCCATCGTTTCCTCGGTAGTCATCTTGTTACACCTTCTCCTTGCCTGACATGCTTTCGGGTGCGCGGGATTTCCCCCGGCACTCCTTATTTCGACATCAATGTTTTTTCTATAACACCCTGCACCTGCTCGGGTTCAAAGGGTTTCTGGATATAATCCACGGCACCGGCCTGAATAGCCTTGTCCACCATGTCGCTCTTGGCGGCGGCAGTCAGCATAATCACCGGAATGTCCTTGATGGCGTCGTCTGCTTTCATCTGGCGCACGACTTCAATCCCGTCGATCAGGGGCATCATGATATCCATCAGCACCAAGTCGGGCTTTGATTCTCGGATTTTCTCGATAGCGTCGAGTCCGTCGTAAGCGCTGACCACATCATAGCCCGCCGCTTCCAGAAACATCTCCAACACCGATTTGATGTCTTCTTCGTCGTCCGCTACCATAATCACCGGCTTTTTCTCGCTCATGGGTCCGCTCCTTGTTGTATGTTCCGTGTTTCTGCCCGGAAACAAAGATATTGATTTGAAACACATCTCAGCCTATAAGTCAATAAAACAAATCGGGAAAGCGGCTGAATTTCTTGATCTTTTGCATGCGAAATTTCTTTTTCCCCCGACTTCTTCTTCTTTTCCTAAAACAAACTGCTTTCGTTTTCAAGGAATCCTTTTATTCTTTCGCGGATTCTTTGTCGTCGGCATTGGACTCTTCTTCCAGAATGATGTTACTTTCGGGAAGCAGCACCTTCATTCGGGTCCCGTTCTTGAAATCCGGGTCGACTAATATTTCGCCCCGATGCTTCCGCAGGATTTCCCGGCACAAATACAGACCCAGGCCTGTGCCCCCGCTATCGCGGGTGAGGGTGCCGTCAGCCTGATAAAATCGGGTGAAAATCTTTTCACGGAGTTCCTGCGGGATTTCCCGGCCTGAATTGGCCACCTGGAGCACCCACATTCCTCCCTTGTTCTTCGTCTGGATTTTGATGCTGCCGCCTTCCTGGGTAAATTTCACCGCGTTCTCGATCAAGTGGTCCACCACCTGGCCGAAACGGCTTTCATCGACGTAAAGTTCGTATTTTTCGGCATCGAAATCCATGGTCCATTCGATGTCTTTTTCAAATTCGGCCGCCTCAAAACGCTTGGCCACGCGCGATACCAACTCGTGCAGGTCCACCCGCTTGGGATAGAGGTTCAAGTTGTCCGATTCCAGGTCCATCACGTCGAGAATATTATTCACCAGTCGCGCCAGGCGGTCGCTGTTGCGATGGAGGATCGCGAACAGGCGGTCGGCCTTTTGGCGCATGTCGGGCGGCGCCATCTGGTTGAGCAGGTGGATCGCGCCCTTGATCGATGCCAGCGGTGTGCGCAGTTCATGGGAAATAATAGAAAGAAATGTCGATTTCAGTTGATCGCTGCGGCGCAGTTCGCCCAGTTCCTGCATCTGCTGCAGGTCTTCCACCAGAAAAAGCACGTGGTTTTGTTCGAGAGCAGCCAGGTCTTCCGCTTCCAGAGCCGAAATACGGACCGAGTGCGTTTCGCCGTCTATCGATTCAGGTACCTGGAATTCCGCGCTGTACGATTGCCCGCCCCGTCCGATCTGGTTCAGTGCCTTGGAAATATGCGGCTTGATGAGTTCGTGAAAATATTCTTTCCAGGGTCGGTTCAGTTCCGCATCAGGGTCCACGCTCAGATACTGGCGGGCCGCTTTGTTGCACAGGGAGAGACGGCCTTGAGCGTTGATGGTGAACATGCCAAGGGGCAGACCGTCAAAAACATGGGAAAGGTGCTCGCGTGCTTCGCGCGTCCGCACCCACAGATAATGGCTGCTCACTGCGGAAGCGATCAATCGCGCGATCGCTTCGAGCATTTCCAGGTCGATGGCCGTCAGCATCCGTTTCTTGACATGATCGGTAATGTTAATCACGCCCAGAACCGACTTGCCCGATTGCAGGGGAACACTGATAAAGGAATCCGTCTCATAGCGCTTGGCCGTCGGGACGCCCTTGTCCCGGGCGGATTCGCCCTCCTTCAGTTCTTCCTTCTGGTGAACCCGGCTTTCCGAAACCATGATAGGCCGTCCCGTAAGGGCTACCCTGCCGGCAATGCCTTTGCCCCGTTCCACACGTATCTGGCTCCATTCCTCTTGGGGAATCGTAGTCGAAGCACGCAGGACCAGTGCGTTGTCATTCGAATCAATCAGCATGATCGAGCAATTTTTCACCAGCAGAACCGATTGAATGACCTGGACCGAAGAAAGAACCAGATCGTCGATGTTCGTTGTCTGGGCGATAATTTTGCTGAGATTGGAAAACAACTCCAGATATGACCTTTGGGAGATCTGGGCCGTACTCATATATCTGGGTGGAGAATTGGGCATCATAATGGAATGCATATACTACAAAAGTGGGCTATACTCAAGAGAACCAAGGCTCTTCTATTCATTGTTACCCGACACTGTCCCATATTGCAACTAAATTGGCATTTTTATTGGAAATGAAGGGCTATATTTCGTAAATTAGTAATGGATGTCAATTTTTCATTCGGTGTATTATGTCGCACGCTTTTTATGTCTCAGTTTATCGGCAGAATGCATTCGTCTGACGCAAATATATAGGAAGGTTCCGGCCGTGGACTTAATGGTCTTAAATCACCTGGTCAAATGGGTTATCCTGGTTCTGTTTTTTTTGCTGCTGACCAATTTTTTCCGCGACAGTATTTCCGTGGAAGGGATGATGGGATTTGGCGTATTGCTGCTGCTGATTGTGCCCATCAATCTTTTTACCAAGTCCTATGTCGAAGCGAATCTGGAGATCGGCTTTGATCCCGCTATCGTGGCGGAAATCGGCATGCTGGTGATCCTGAACCTTTTTCTCATTTATACGGTCAGCCATTTCATTCCGGGCATCGAGATTGAAGGCTTTGTGGCCCTGATCATGTTTTGTATCGTTTTTTCGGCGGTGTCATTTTTCGTCCACCGCATTCCCGACCTGCCCCAGATCGAGGCCTTTTCCCGGCAATACTGACATCGCCTATTTCTGGTATCACGCTTTTCCCCCACCTTTATAGAAATCCAGCAGGGCGGGGAATACGGCGGTGTTGCTGCATTGTTCGCGGGCGAACTGGCGGGTGCGGGCGGAGAGTTTACGGCGAAGTTCCGGATTTTCGATAAGGCGTTTCATCGCATCGGCCAGTGCGTCGGCATCGCCAATGGGATAAACCAGACAATTCTCATCAGGATGGAGAACATCATTGGTGCCGCCGGTCAGGGTTCCGATTACGGGCAGTCCCGCGGCAAAGGCTTCGATGATCGTTCCGGGCAGTCCCTCGTGGACTTCGGAAGTGAAGAGAAATACATCATGGTCGCGATACTGCCGGGGCATTTCGGAATAGGGCAGGGATCCGAGATAACGGATTTTGTCCTTCCAGGCAGCCTTATCCAGCCGCGGCTGAAAAAGGCCCGATTCGTCTTCCGTATCAAGGGGACCGCAAAAATCGATGGTCCATCCTTCAGGTTGATCAGCGTAGAGCATGTCAATGGCGTCAAGCGTCGTGACCAGTCCCTTTCCCCGACAGAGCCTGCCGGCCCACAGAAATCGCACGGGGCTTTCCGGATCGTTATCACGGTTCCAGTCAATATGGGCAAAGTCGGCGGGGTCGTAGGTAATATAGGAAATGTGGCGGTTCGGGATCTCAACGCCCTTTTTGCGGACCAGGCCCTCCAAGGCGCGCGAAACAAATACGGCGTTTTGCGGATTCCAGTCGCGAACGTCGGGAACGTAGAGGGCATGATAAATGGCTCGAAACGGAGGTTTCAACATTCGCGCCCAAAAGGAGTCCGGCTTTTTCGCCCAGAACTGAGGCAGGCCATTGGCTTCACGAAATTCCGAAAGCCATTCGTCCATCAGGTGATAGACCAGACGACAATCGCTCTGCTGGGCTTCCATCACGATGCTCGACGCCAACTTGCGCATGTTCCACAGAACGACCGTTTCCGGCTGAAACTCGGCCAGGTGGCGACGGAAGATACGCAGGTCCTGCCATTCCCGTTTCCAATACCCCATATCGGTGATGTCTGTCCAGTAGCGGAGGGTCAGGTCACGATAGACGCGCGGTTTTTCCTGGGAAGGGTTTTCGTCATCCTCCACGTCATCCCGACGGAAGTCCCCCGTCAGAATGCGAACGTCATGGCCCTGCTCCGCCAACCAGTCGGCCACGCGTCCGCAATGCAGTTCATAGCCGCCGACAAAATGGGGAGGATAGTAGTTTGTGACGAAAAGAATACGCATAATCTTGCTTCAGCGCCAGACGCCTGCCGGAACCAGCCAGTGCAGGATACCGGCGCGGGAAGTCGGAGAAGTGGCCTGTACCCAGGCGATGGATGCCGTCTGCATGCTGATTTTCGTGGAATCATCGTGACTGATGAAATAAGCCAGCAGACGGTTCACATGGGGCAGGTGGCCCACCAACAAAACCGGCCCTTCTGTGTGCAAGGCTGCTATCTCGCGCGCCGTATTCTGGGGCAGGGCCTCGCCCAGCATGTACTCTTCGAAAAGAATCGGGCCGTGATGGTCAAGGCCGTCGGCCATGATCTCCGCCGTTTGTCGCGCGCGCAGGTAGGGGCTGCTGATGATCGTATCAAAACGCGCGTCCAGAGCATAGAGTCCCGCCGCAACCCACGCCACCTGATCCCGTCCGGCATCCGACAAGGGACGCAGGGCGTCCTGGGGATAGAGCACCCCCTTGGGTTCAGCATCGCCATGACGCATGACACATATAAACATGGGCTTTCCTCAGTTCGTCATTTTGCGGAATCGCTCTGCAGGCGTTCGATGATATCCTGGGCCTTTTGCACCAGTTCCTCGCGGCTTCCGGCGTTTTCCACGACCAGGCCTGCCATGTTTTTGCAGGCAAGTAATTGCTGGCTGTTGGGATCGTCGCTTTCGAGTTGGGCCTTTTCGGCAGCGGCAAAGCCCTCAAAACTTTCGTAGTCGCCTTTTCGGTTTCGTTGCAGGCTGCGTTCGTAACGAAGCTTGATCGGAGCATCCACAAAGATCATCGTGAAATCCGGCCGCTGCTGCAAGGTCTCGACTTCCTTGCTGTGGCGGATGGACGTGACCACATAGCAATCGTCCTGGCCGATTTTTTCCAGCGCCCTTTGCGCCAGAACGCCAGGGCCGAATTCCGCGCGCAGGGCATTGCCCGTCAGCGTCAGATTTTCCAGGTTCACTTCCTTGCCCAATCGACGAATCTCATCGCGAATCATGTCGGAAAGCGAAATATGGCGGAGCCCCTTCTCCATGAGGATTTCGGCAAAGCTATCCTTACCGGCACAGAAAAAACCGGTCACTCCAATGATCATGGCACAGCCTTTCTATTTGAGGCCCTCAATTGCCTTCTTGTAGTAGTTCAGCGTCACGCGGATTTCCGACTTCTTGTTGCGGTTCATCCAGAGTTTTTCGAATCGCCGTTGCAGCGCCTGCATCTCGCGCCGCAGTTCCTTGCGCTTTTCAGCCGTGTCTTCCCCGCGCGGACCGAAGGTGAGGCACTTTTCAATGGCGTGGTCCAGCGTATCCACCGAAAAACTCCAGGCCGGCAAAATCCGGTGGGGATCGCTCTGGCGTTGGGCTTTTTCCTGCTGAATGGTTTCGCGCAGTTTCTGGAGTTTGCCTTTGGCCGACTTCAGGTATCGCGCGTTCAGGATAACTTCCTTGGAACTGCTGTCGGGTTCGAAAACCCTGCGTTTGGGCGATTCCTGAAAGAGATCGGCATCAGGCGTGGCGAAATAAGCGTTGCGCAGATAGCGGCAGCTGATCTTGCCAAGTTCGTCCAGGCCCTTCGCCAATGGCTTGCTGTCGGAATTCAGAAACACCTTCACAAAACGCTGGTTGAAACTTTCCTTGTCAGCATCGGGATTCCAGGCCTGTTCGGCAGCGTAGAGATATCCCGGCCAGGAAAATTCCATCAGGTTGTAGTGGCCGCCGTCCCCCCAATCGGTATTGAGAATACCATCAGCGCCATTTTTGCGCGCAGCCTGCGTCCAGCCTTCAATATTTACGCGCGCGTTGTGGTTTTCCGGAAAAAGTCGCGACCACGAGGACGTCCCCGGACAGGCCAGGAAGGGTACTCCCACTTTCTTGAAGCGCTTGATGTTTTCATAATTATGGCTATGCTCATAGCCCCAATCGAGGACGGTAATATCATCAGGCAGCTCGGGAATGAGCTCGGGATAATGGTGAATGATATCACCCCAGAACATGATCTGCTTGCCGTATTTGGCGGCCAGATCGCGCAGGCGCAAAATATGCTCCAGGTAAACGCGTCCCTTGCCTTTTTTCTGGCAAAGTTCATAGGACTGACCCATGCCCAGATCCCAGGTTTCGTCGCAACAAACGTTGAAACGCTTCGACTGAAAGAGCGGCAGAAATTCCGACCACAGCGAATCGATAAAATCGTAGGACTCCTGCCGGCCCGGCGTAATGGTCCAGCCCTTGCGGATGGCATGCACCCAATGGCCCTTGAGTTCTTCATGATATTCGCCAACGCCCTTGTCCTCCGCCAAGTGGCGATAGGGGGCGTGTTCCAGGATGCGATCCATGTGGCCGAAGGAGGCTATCGACGGCACAAAGTCGATATGGTTCTCGCGGCAGCAGGCGTCCACCTCCATGATTTCTTCCGCCGTCAGCGAACCGCAATTCCGCCCGATCTCGGGATGATCGCGAAAGACAAAGGTGTGCTTCACGTAGTATTGCAGATGGTTGATTTTGAAATGGGCCAGCAGGCGCGCCTGATCCTTCAGACTCGCAAGCGTGGGAACGCGTCCCCGGCAGACATCATAATAAAGCCCGCGATCTTGAAACTCGGGCCAATCGTCAATAGCCACTTTGGCAACACAGCCCTTGGGAGACTGCCCGGCAATCTGAAGCAAAGTCTGGAAACCGTGCCAGGCGGCTGTCGGGTTTTGCGCGATCAGACGGACTCCCTCGTCGTGCACAATAAGACGATAGCCACCGGCCTTGAGCGATTCGTCTATGCCCAGGTAAAAATCATCCGATTTCTCCGACGCAATGGCCGCGATCTTGAAGCGGCGGAAAATAGCGCGTCCCGCCTCCTTGGCCACATCGTAAAGACTGGAGTCCGATATTCCAATGGTCGCGGAATTGGGAATCTGGTAAGCGCTTTTGCTTTCTTCAATCTCGCGCGGTTGCGGTATCAGGCTCAGGGACATTGTGTCTCCTTTTATTTTTTGAGTTTTTTCGGCAAAAAGCCTGGCGTCATTTTCACCGTTTCTTTCGAACGCGTCTCCTGGAGTTCCACCTTCGACTCCCGATGCTCCAGCAGACTCAGCGACATCTCGATCACTTCTTCTGCCTCGCGCGGCGTCATGGTGCCAATGGTAACCATGTCGATATCACGAAGAGTGCTCCACACAAAGGCCAGGCCCTGAAGCGGCCGCAACTGACCGGCGGCCAACGGCTTGATCGTCATGACCGGACGCTCCGCCTGGTGGATGACCTTGGTGGTCCAGTCCACTTCCAGGTGCATCAGGTAGCCCAGGGTGTTATAGATCGAAATATAGGTCTCCACATCGAGCCCGCTTTCGTCCGCAAAAACAATCGACTCCGGGCTGTGCGTGCTGAGACCGGGGATCATGCCGCGTTCGCGAATGCCGGCGCAGATCTGATCCATAAATCGAATCTTACGCGCGCAACGGTCCAACAGCCGGTCTGTAGTTGACGTATGGGGCATGCAGAAATCAGAACCGATCTCGGCTTCTCGGTCCAGAACCTCGCGCACATTATCCATATCCAGGCCCTGCCCCGGGGTTTCCGTGGTGATCTTGAAGCCCGGCGTGGAGATACGAATCGCGCCAACGCCTGTGCGGTCCTCGGCCTCCCGAATGGCATCGCACAGGTGCGGTGCGTTGCACATAGGACCCATTACGGTATCCACGCCATTGCGAAAAAAGACTTCGAGAATATCGGCAATCGATTTGTAATCGGAATGGGTTTCCTGAATCTGGGCGTCTTTGGAGCGGGTGCAGTGGGAATAGCCCAACATCCAATTGGTCCCGGCGATCATGCGCGAAAGCGAACGGCCACCGACTTCGGTACGGGGGAAAATACTCATGTTGCTGTCTCCTGCTATTCAAGGCATTTGACAAAAAGCCATCCGGACTTTTTGAGCAATACATGGAAAGCATATCTGATAAAATAAAACAGGCCTCAGCCTGTTCATTCAGCATGATACGAAGCGCTCTACATCTCAAGCATAAAGTG
>CAYWYC010000004.1:0-8675 GCA_964462565.1 uncultured Candidatus Sumerlaeota bacterium
GATGCTTTTCTTCTGTTTTACTTTGGAGTGCGATGGCTTGCCATCGCCTTGTTTCGCGGGGCCTTGGTCCCGTCATCTGGCTTGCGCGCAAAGAAAAGGGGTCGGCAAGCCGACGCACTCCAAATTCTGCCGGTAAGAAGGTTTCGACAGGGAACAGTGAATTCACGCGCAGGATATTGTCCATATAATCCGGTTGACAATGGATAGTCGCTGTGCCAGTTTTTTTGATGATTCTGGTGGCCGAAAGGCTATACACACGATGCCAAAGGAAGATCTGAAATGCCGAGTATGAGAAATAAAGTGACTGTCATTGATCTGCATGTGGATGAAATCGAGGAACGCAAGGAACGCATCGCCAAAGCGCGACGTGGGGAGGCTGTGGACCGGGTTCCGGTGATGGTGGATATTTCGGACATGTCTTATGCCGATGCCCGGGGGATCAGCGTGGAAGAATATTTAAGCGATCCGATCCTGCATGCCGAGGCCCAGATTGCGGGGCAGAAGTGGGTGCTGGAGAATCTGGCAACGGACAAGACCGGCTTATCCGTCGGCCCCCAGCTCGGCGCTTTTCCATCGGTTTTCGGCGCGCCCATGTTTCGCAATGAAGGCCATCGATATTGGATTCAGCCCTGGATAAAGGACGCTTCAGACCTGAAAAAACTGGAAGCCATCGACATCGAAAAAACCGGCATTCAGCAGAAAATCGAGGAGTGGCAGGCCATCTATCGTGATATTGCCGAAGACTATCCCGTCCAGTTTCAGGGCGGCGAAGTCTTCTATCCCCTGGCCGACCAGGGGCCCATGCTGGTGGGCGCGGCGGAAGACCCGCTGACCGTGGCCACGGACCTCATGGGTGGCGACGCATTCTTCATGGCGTGCATATCCGATCCCGAATTCGTCCAGGAACTCCTGGCAATCCTGACCGAAAAGATCAATACGGTCGTGCAGAAAAATCAGGCGGCCACGGGTTACGCGGGCGAGTTCTTTGTCAGTTCCGATTACGCACCCATACTGTCGCCGCCGCTCTACGAGGAATTTGTGGTTCCGACTTTACTGAAGATGAAATCCGCCATGCGCGGTCCCATGCGCCTGCATCATTGTGAAATCCCCCATCATATCATTGACATCATTCTCCGCGACATCCAGCCTGAAATCCTGAACGGCTTCAAGGCAAAGAGCGATGTGGTCGGCGAGATGAAGGTGATGGCGGAAAAAGTGGGCGACCGCGCTTACATGGAGCCCTATCTGGACGGCGTGGTCATGCTGCATCAGCAATATGAAGATATCTACAAAGACGCCCTCGGAGCGATCGAACTATTCGCCGGCCACGGCTGCCGTTTTCACCTGGGAGCCATGTCCTGCGACGGCCATCCCTTTGCCGACCTGAAAAAGCTGAACGCCGTCATGCAGGCCAGCCGGGACTATGCGGCGGGGAAAAGGCTTTCCGGGGGATAAGCATCGAGAAAAATGCAGGCCTACTTCCCCTTCCAGAAACGCGGGGCGAAGAGGATGAGGATGGCGTAGAGTTCGAGGCGGCCCAGGACCATGAGAAAACTCAGGAGCAGTTTGGTGAGGGGTTGGAAAAAGGCGTAGTTTTCCACCGCGCCCACCAGGCCGAGACCGGGGCCGATATTGTTCAGTGTGGCCGCCACGGCTGTCGTTACGGTCACCAGATCGCGATCATTGCCCATCCATCCGGCGGACTCGATCATCGTCACGAGCAGGCAGGCGAATATGAAAATCACGATCCACGTGAAGAAAAAGACCAGAATCGATACCTTCAGGTCTTCGCTCATGACTTCATTGCCCATGCGGGTCTTGCGCACCGTGCGCGGGCTGTAGAGACGCTCCAGCTGGCCCCAGCCGATCTTCATCAGGACCACCCAGCGCACCACCTTGATCCCGCCGCCCGTGGATCCGGCGCATCCGCCCACAAACATCAGGACCACCAGCAGCAGTTTTACCGTCAGCGGCCAGGTGTCGAAATTGGCCGTGGCAAAACCCGTCGTCGTCATGATCGAGACTACCTGAAAGGCGGCATCCCGCAAGGCGCGAAAAATATTGGAATATTCCGGCATATAAACAACCAGCATGATCGTCGTCACGAGCACGCTGGCGGCGATGATACCTATATAGGCGCGCCATTCGCGATCCCTGAAGATCGATTTCCTCTCGCCGCGCATGATGGCGTAGTAAAGTGAAAAGTTGGTCCCGGCCACAAGCATGAAGAAGATAATTACGATATCCACGGGCAGGCTGTCATAAGCGGCCACGCTCGCGCCTTCTGTGGAAAAGCCGCCCGTCGCCAGGGTGCCGAAGGTATGACAGAGCGCATCAAAAAGGCTCATCCCGCAAAACATCAGTGCCGCCGTTTCGATCACGGTAAAGGCGCAATACAGCTTCCACAGCGCCATGGCCGTGTCCTTCACGCGCGGGGTCAGGGTCTCGGTAACGGGACCGGGCACTTCCGACTTCATCAACGCGCGACCGCCCGCGCCCAGGAATGGCAATATTGCCACAAAGAGCACGATAATCCCCATGCCGCCGAGCCAGTGCGTAAAGCTGCGCCAGAAAAGCAGGCCCTCCGGCATCGCGTCAAAGGCATCCCCCGGCAGGACGGACGCTCCCGTCGTGGTAAAGCCCGACATGGACTCGAAATAGCAGTCGATCAGCGATGGAAAGGCGCCATGGAAATAAAAAGGCAAAGCCCCGGCCAGCGCGCTCAGGAGCCAGCCCAGTCCCACCACGGCAATGGCCTCGCGTCGAAACAGTTCCTGCGGCTTCAGGCGGCCAATTCCGAAAAGACCCAGCCCGCAGAAAAAAGTCAGGACCATGGCTCCTGTAATTTCCAGGATTGCGCCATCCTGATAATAGACGCTCCAACCCAGGGCCGGCAGCATGGCCGCGCCAACAGTCATCAGGAGCAGTCCCAGGAGTTTGGCTATGATATAAAAGTTCAAATCAATATAACCTCATCAGCCGCAAAGGCTGGATTTTGTCCTTCCAATATCAACGGCTCAGCATGATAGATTGACCCTTGATTATACGCAAGCATATTTCGTAGAATGACGGGCTTTGAGAGGCTTCTCGACAGGCGCGGTACAGGCCGCGCTCGAAGCGAACTGCCTCTAATTTTGCCCGGAAAGACGCCAACATGCCCGCCAAACCCAGTGCCAATGACATAAAAAAACAATTTGCCGAACTCCAGAAACTTCTGCCAGAGGGACCTGCCGCCCCTGAAATCATCCGCCTTCTGGCAAACGATGCAGACGCGCGCCAAGCCATTCTCCAGAAAAACCCCAAGCTCAATTCCACCGACCTTCAGAAATTTATGAACACCATGGCCGGTCTCTTCGAGAATATCGATGCCTGGGCCGATAAATCGGTATCGGCTCCCAAGGCCGAGAAAAAAGAAACAACGCCGCAAGCGACAAGCGGCCTGGCCGACGATCCCGCCGCCATCGCGCGCGAAAGCCAGGTCAAGGTATTCGTCGATGGCGCGGCCAAGGGCAATCCCGGCCCCGCGTCCATCGGCATGGTGGTGACCGACATCGAAGGCAAAACCATTTACGAAGACGGCCAGTACATCGGCGAAGAAACCAACAACGTGGCCGAATACACCGCCCTCATCACCATCCTCAAGGTTCTCGTTGCCAATGGCAAGCCCAAGGCCTTTGTCTTTTCCGACAGCGCCCTTATGGTGAATCAGCTGAATTATCAATGGAAGGTCAAGAATCCCGGCATCATCCCTCTCTTCAACGAAGTGCAGAAACTCCGCCGCCAGCTTTCCGGCTTCCAGATTACCCATGTCCGCAGAGAAAACAACAAACGCGCCGACGAACTCGCCAATATCGCCTTCCGCCAATACCGCGACGCCTATATGCGCTAGGCTTCAGGCGACCGCGTTGTGCCCTATAAAGAAGAAACATCCCGAAACCTTTGGGGTATCGGGATGTTTCTTCCTCTTCATGAACCATACAACATATCATATTAACGAATGAAATCGAGCAGGCTGGGCTGGATAATTTTGCCGGTTGCCGACAGGACAGCCTGGTAAGCGGTTTCCTGTTTGTTCAGGTCTGTTACGGCGTCGGTGATTTCCACGTCCTGGAGGTCGCTCAGCAGGACGTCCATGTTCATTTTTACGTCGAGCAGGCGTTGTTCGGTGTTTTCGTAGAGAATCTGCTTGGAACCGACGATGGACTGAATGCTGGTGACCTGCTCCATGGCCTGGTCCAGTTGTTCGAGCGCCTCATTCAAGCCGGTCAAAGGCCCCGCGCCGTCGGGGTCGTCTTGTTGATTATTGCGGAGAGCGACGTTGATGTCCTCGAAAAGTTGAAAGAGATTGACTCCATTGGGGATTCCGTCGCCCAGAAAAAGCCGGTCGCCCGTGATGTTCACCTGCTCCCACGTGTCCTGTTCGATTTCCAGTTTGATCACGCCGTCGTCGCCCACATAGGTTCCGGCGGGGGTGGTGTTTACGTCAAAGGTATCGCCTGCCTGGGGCGGATTGGGCGAGTCTTCGAGCCGCACGGTAATGCCGTCGAAGCGAATATTGTCGCCCGAGGTATAGGCCTGGTTTTCCACCACCGGAATCCCTGTTGTCGTATTGATCACGTCATAGGTCGGGTTTGGCGGTCCGGCGGTGAAGACGATCTGGTAGTCGTCGCCGGTCACGAGGGCCGTGTCGTTGATGGACTGGTCCAGCACTGCGCCGCCGCCGGTATTGGCGGGGTCGGGCGTTACGGTAGCAAACATGTCCAGAAAGGGCTGGGTATCGTCCGCGTATCCCCCGTAGAGGAATCGGTCGGCATATTGCAGGTTGCCCACGGCGGTGAGTTGGCTGGCGAGTGAAACGATCTCAATGCGCGCCGCCTCACGGGTTTCGTTGGTGGATGCCGCGCTGTTTGCCTGTCCCAGTACGAGTTCCTTGGTTCGGCTGATGAGGTTTACGATGGTGGACATGGAACTGTCGTAGAGATTGGCCACGCTCTGGGAGCTTTGCAGGTTGCGGACAAACTGTTCCTGCTGGGCGATCATGGTGTCCGTTTCCAGGATGCGTCCCGTTGCCACGGGGTCGTCAGAAAGGCGATTGACCTTTTTCTGGGAGGCCATAATTTCCTGGGTGCGCAGCAGGTTGTTCAGGCTTTGCTGCATGACGCGCCTCGAATTCTCAAAGATGTAGTTTGTCGATACCCGCATGATTATTCCCTCATATCATCCATCTTGTTTTACAATCGTGATCCTAATCGATAGCGCCCCTTATCGAATCAGACCGATCATGGAATCCATCATGATGTCCACCACGTTGACCAGTTTGCTGGCCGCCTGGTACGCGCGTTGGTAAGCCATCAGGCGCGTCGCTTCTTCATCGGTATTCACGCCGCTGGTGCTTTCCACCAGGTTCGTCAGTTGGCTCAGGAGCGTTCCCTGGCTGTCCTTTTCCACGTTCGCGTTGTTCGCGTTGATGCCGATATTGACCAGTTGGCTGTGATACATTTCGCGAAAGCCCATGGCGCCGTTGGCCGCGAGCAGGGCGTTTTCCATGTCGGCCAGGAGCAGAGCATTCTGGTTATCGCCCGAAGCGTCTGAGAATCCCGCGGCAATCGCGTCCGTCGAGGCTGCCACATCCGCCGAGATCTGGACCTTGCTTGCGGCTTCACGATAGGAATTGATCTCGAAAAAATCGCCTTCTTGGGGCGGACCGGTCGCATTATCCAGCGTGACCTGGAGGCCGTCGAAGTTCAGGGTCATGCCGGGGACGTATGCACCGGCGGACAATACCGTGTTGGTTGTGGTATTAACCAGTTGGTAGGTGTTCGGGCTATTGAAGCGGATTTCGTAGTCGTTCAGGTTCAGCTGGGCTTCATTGGTAATCACCGCCGTCACGCCGACCCCGCCTTCGGTGCCTTTTCCGGCTTTGGCATAAGGGGGTATGGTCTCGAAAAAGTTGCGGCCCGAAACGCCGTCCAGGCCGGTTCCGGCGCGATGCTGCTCGTTGAATTTGAGCACAAATTCCGCGGCCAGCTTGTCCAGTTTGCGCATTTCGGCGGGGACGATTTCATCGCGGACTTCGATGGCTCCGCCCAGTTTGCCCGCTGTCATCTTGTCAGTCACATTGGACTCGGCGCCGGTCTGCGTGACCCAGTAGATGTCGGTCTTGGTCTCGTTGGTCATGTCTTTGCGCGTGTCCAGTTGGTAATATTCCGCACCGGCCACCATGGGCATACTTCCCGCTATGAAAAGTTCGAAGTTGCCCTTGGAATCTTCCTGCACCTGGATCGGCATGATCTCGGCCATCTGCCGGATGAGTTCGTCGCGGTCGTTGCGCAGTTCGTTGATTCCGATTTCGTTGCGCAGATTTTCGGCAATCTGGCGATTCAGTTCCCCGATGCCCTTGGCCAGTTTGTTTACCTTGTCCACGTTGTCGGCGATGGATACTTCCTGGTCCATCATCTGCTCGTAGAGTTGTTCATAGAGAAAGTTAAAGATATTTCCCATGCTCTCGCCGCTGGCGCGCATGGTCGAGCGTTCGCTCGCGCCGCTGGGATCGCTGGTCAGGTCCTGGATGCTCTGGAAAAAGTCGGTGAATTCGGCGTCGAGTCCGCGGGTGGCCATGTCGTTAAAGAGGTCTTCGATCTGCTTGTAGGCCGAGGCCACTTCGTCGGCGCGCAGGGAAGCGGTGGTGGTCGTCAGCAGGCGCGATTCGGCAAAGGGATCGACCATGCGGTCGATGGACTTCACATCCACGCCCAAGCCGTAGGGCAGGTTTGCCTGGTTCACGCGCTGCTGCTTGTAGCCCTTGGTGTTGACGTTTGCGATGTTCTGGCCCGTGACCTGCATGGACAGCTGGGCTACCGATAGCGATTGGCGGGCGATGCTGAGGCTGGTGTATAGCGACATAATTACTTCCTCTTTTTCCTGTGCTTCTCAGGCGCGGTAATGCAGATGGCCGTTGCCGTTTTTCGGAGAGGCATAGCCGTTCGAGCCGGAGCGGTCGTAGCTGTCTCCCTGGCATGCCTGACGCTCTTCGCGGGCCACATTCTGCAAGACTTCGTGAACCACTTCGATTCCCTGGCGGCAGAGTTGGGATGTCTTCTGGTTCAGGATTTGCAGTTTGCCCATGCAGTTCTGGAGGGCGGTTTGAACGTCGCGCAGGCGGTTTGCCTGATCGGATTCCAGCAGTTCGGCAAGGGCCGTCAGGTTCAGTTCTGCCTGGGGGATGCCCATGCGCCTGGAAAGACGCAGGCTGATGAGCTGGCGTGATTCGTCGAGGGTGCGGATTTTAAGCAAGGTCGTTTCCTTGCGACGCACCAACTCAAGCACGCTTTGCGGCTTGCTCGATACCAGGGTGCTGTGCTCTTCTTCGAGCAGCTCGAGCACCTGTTCGTAGAGTACATTTTGACGAATAAGAATCTGGATCAGATCCTCAACGATGGCTTGCATGATGCATGTGGATCATCCAGGTAAGAGAAAAGGGGAAGTTGGAACAAGCGAATGACTATCGGGAGGACTTGCCTTTTTGCATGGCCGATTCGCGCAGTGATGCATCGACCATGTCCTTGGCCAGCACCTTGCTTTCGACCTTGTAGGAGCCGTCCTCGACGAGGGGTTTGACCTCTTCGATCTTCTCGATTCGAACATCAGGCATCGCTCTAACGGCATCAGCCGCCTTGTCCACCTGCTGCAGGGAACTCGAAAGTTCCACATCGGCGGCGCGTTCTTCGACGCGGTCACCCCGGTCGGATCGATCCACTTTTTCTGCGGGCCCCGTTTTGGCGGGTCCGCTGAGAGGGGAAGTGGGTCTGATGCTTTTGCGTCCTGATATTTTCATGAGTTGAACTCCCTCAGGCAATATTTCTTCATCATTTTATCGACACAATACATATCATTCTTGAGAGTAAAAGGCACGGCCTTTTTTGCTTATTCCCCGAATTTTACCTGAATCATCGTCTCCTTTCCTGCTTATATATATGCTCCGCGAGGGGAGCCATCGGCATCCTGCCATCGCATTGAAGACGCTCCTGTCCTCAATTTACTTCAGTTATATTTACCTGGTCCGCTCAGCCCATTTCTTTTTCCGGGGGAAGGGCCGGGCCATAGGCGGGAAATGCGTATCTCCCCGATCCCGGTGCGGCATTTGCCCCGGAGACGGCCTCCCCGCCGTCTTCCATGGGCGCCGAGTTCGGCTGGTCTTCCCCCGAAACTTCCTGGGTCTGAGCCAGTCCCAGCTGTTCTTTCAGTAATTCTGTCAGCCCAAGCGATCCCTGAGATCCGCCGCCGATGGCTGTCGCGTATTCATCATCCAGCATGGACTGGAAGATTTCCTCGCCCGTGCTGCGCTTGAAGAGTTCGCTCTCGGGAACGGTGCTGCGCATGGCCTTCATCATCTCGCGCCAGAGCACGTTCTGGAATTCGTTGAGCAAGTTATCGACATCGGTTTCCGAAGCAGCCTTCAGGTCTTCCGTGCTGGCTTCGGCATTTTTGAGCCGATCCGTTTCGGCCGTCTGCATCCGCATGCGGATGCCGCGGGGATCGAGGGCTGATATGGAATTGATATCTGACATCTGTGAATATCCTTTTTCTTGTCCTGCCTTCGAATTTGGGTCGGGCCTTCAGCCCTCTTTTTTCGTGCGCCTTTTTTTCCTGGGGTTGAAACCCCAGGCTATTATGGG
>CAYWYC010000004.1:8775-12207 GCA_964462565.1 uncultured Candidatus Sumerlaeota bacterium
GCCTTTGGCGCTTATTTGTCAGCCCAATCTACGGGTCGGGCCTTTGGTGCTTTTGCAGTTGCGCAATCTGCGGATAAGTCCGCCTGTTCGAGCTCGGGAACTGCTCTATCTTACATTGGCACCAGTTCCGCCTGAAGGGCTCCGCATTCCTTGAGCGCCTGCAGGATGGAAATGATGTCCCGCGCCGAAACGCCCAGCGCGTTCAGCCCGCGCGCCACTTCGCCGATGGTCACGCCTTCGTCGAGTACGCGGAATTCGCCTTCTTCTTCCGTCACCTCCAGGTCCGTCTCCGTCGTTTCCGTTTCGATGGCCACCTGGCCTGTCAGGTTCTGGCCCACGTAAAGTGATTCTTCCTCGCGTTGCTGCAACTCAAAGGACAGGTTGCCGTGGGTGATGATGGCGGTGGAAATCCGCACGTTCGAACCCATGACGATGGTTCCCGTCCGTTCGTTATAAACCACCCGTGCCGGTGTGTCGGGGCTGACTTCCAGGCTTTCGATTTCCGCCACAAAGCGTACTCGCTCGTCAGTTCCGGCCTTGGGCATCTGCACCGTAACGGCGGTAGCGTCGCGGGCCACGGCGATTTCACTGCCGGCGGTGGCGTTAATGATGCCGGCAATCCGCATGGCAGTGGTGAAGTCGGGGTTGATCAGCAGCAGGTTGATCTCCGGCTTCACGGCAAATCTGTTCGGGGCCGAACGTTCGATGATCGCTCCATCGGGAATCAGCGCCACCGTCGGATGATTTTTCACAGCCACGCTCTGGCTGTTTCCGACGATGTATCCACCCGTACTCACGGTTCCCTGGGCAACGGCATAGATCGAGTTTGCATCGTTCGGCGAAGCGCTGACGGGACGCAGGGGCGTGGCGATCAGCATACCGCCCTGGAGATTTTCCGCGTCACCCAGCGACGAAACTTTCACGTCGATATTCATGCCCTGCCGCGCGAAAGGCGGAAGCGTCGCCGTCACCATCACCGCCGCCACATTGTCCACATCGATATTCCTCGGATCGACATTGATATTGTGCTTGCGCATGAAGGCCGAGAGGCTGCGGATGGTGAAGCCCGTTCCCGTGTCGTCGCCCGTCCCGCTCAGGCCGACTACAAGCCCGTATCCGATTAACTGGTTTTCGCGGACGCCCTCGATGGTGCAGATGTCCTTGATGCGTACGGCGTTGGCCGCGCCGGCAATCAGCAGCCAAAGCAGCGCCATTGCCAGCAGCCTTTGCCGGGAAAATACGCCTGGTTTTGTCGCTTTGGAATTTTCACGCTTCATTTTATTGCTGTCTTTCCGAATGATAAACATTCCTCCAGAAATTCCTGTTGTTTACAATAATGGGTCGGGCCTTCAGCCCTCTCTTTTCTTGTGTCTCGCCTTCCTGGGGTTGAAACCCCAGGCTATTATGGGATGCGCCTTTGGCGCTTATGCAAATTCGCAATCTGTAGTCAAATACCACATAGCCGGTTCATCGAAGCGATCGGCTCTTAAAGCGGCCACAGCCAGTCCAGGGTGCGGCTCAGGAAACCGGGACGTTGTTTGTCGCTGATCACGCCTCGGCCCGTGACTTCGATCCGTGCCCGGGCGATGCGGTTCGAGAGCACGATATTATCGTAGGCAATATCCTGCGGCCGGACCATGCCCTTTACGGTCAGCAGGGAATCTTCCTCGTTCACCTGCATGCTGCGGCTGCCCTGGATTTCCATGTTGCCGTTGGGATAAACATGGGTCACCACGGCCGAAATATCAGCGGTAATACGGCCCGATCGCGCCGAAGTTCCCTGGCCGGAAAAATCGTTCGAATAACTGCTGTTGACGAGTTCTTCCGCCGTCGTCGCCACAAGAGGGTCTTTGCTGTCCACACCGGGAAAATCCTTTTCCAGGCCGAAAAGCGCGCCAATACCAGCCTGTACGTTCGACTGCCGTCCCAAATCCGTGGTGGCGCTGTGAGTGGCTGTCTGTTGCACCAGCACCCGAACCGTCAGAATATCGCCAACCTCAGACGCCACCACATCGCCCCACACCGACCACCGTCCACTTGCAGGCTGAAAAAGTGATCCGTCGTTTTCCTGGTAGGGATTTGCCTGGGTGGTTTCCCGAGCCGCAACCACCGGGGGATTTTCATATTCCATGTTTCGGCTGTTGCGCGTTCCCTGCACATTCAGACAGGCGGTACAAAGACCCGCCGCCAGAACCAGGGCGCTCATTGCCACATATTTCATCGTGTTCCACTTCATGCTTGCTCCTCCTGCATCAGAAAAAAACCTGCACCGTCTTCGGGCCGGTTACAATCCCTTGCACCCGTTTGCCCGACTTGATATTCGTCAATTCGATCTGGTCACCCTTCGCGCCGTTTTGCATGGCCTTGCCGAGAGTCGCGATGCGCAGGCCCGAACCGTCTTTCAGAATCATCCGCACCACATCGTTGCGCTCTACCAGTTTCTCGCGCTCCATGTTGCGCCAGGTGAGTACGTCGCCGGGGTTCATGGGGCGCTTGGTTGTCATATTGTTTCCCAGTTCGGTAGGCTGCACGGGTTTGCCATAAACTTTCGACAAGCGCCGTTTCTGCACTTCCAGGTTGCCATGGTTCACTTTTTCGCCGCGGGTCAAAGGTTCCGCAACCTGCAATACTTCGATCTCCACGTCGATCTTGAGCGAACCGCTCAGGCTGCGTTGTTTTTTGCCATCCACAAAGATGTCGGCCATGAAGACCGCCGTGCCCACCGTGCGCCTGGGCATGCGGATCGTAATGTCATAGCTGATTTTTCCGGCCGGAACGCGCAGCATCTTCGGCATGTAAACATCGCTGATGATGATTTTATCCTTGTCGAAGGGCAGTTGCTTTGCCGCCTTGTCACGAACCGCCTGTCGCAGCGCGTCCAGGTCGATCTCCTGCACGGCCCGCTCCACGAGCATCTTTTTCGGGAAGATAAATTGCGCGCGATTTTCATCCACGCCCAGCTGGTCCAGTTTGCGTTTGAGCACCCCCGACTGCAAAGGCACCTTGTATCCAAGGCTCGGGCTGCGGCCGATAATGATGCTTGCCAGTTCTTTGCGGTCCTTTTCAGTTCCTTCAATTATGGCTATGTCGCCCAGGCGATAGTTATCGTCGCTGACTTCGCTGTGGGCCTTGAAGCGCAGGATTGCCTTGCCGTTGTCCGCCAGGGCATTGCCACAGAGGATGCCCACAAGCAGGAGGAGCGGGAAAATTCGGAGGGGGTGTTTTTTGTTTGCCATCATTTTTTCTGCCTCGTTCAGCGGTTTTATCGTTGTTCTCAGAATCTTCCTGGTCTTTCGAGTTTGGATCGGGCCTTCAGCCCTCTTACCTTTTTTATTCCACCCTTCCTGGGGTTGAAACCCCAGGCTATTATGGAACTCGCTTCGGCGCTTTGGTACATGCGAACATCATTATGGAACTCGCTTCGGCGCTTTG
>CAYWYC010000004.1:12307-30994 GCA_964462565.1 uncultured Candidatus Sumerlaeota bacterium
GCTTCGGCGCTTTGGTACATGCGAACATCATTATGGAACTCGCTTCGGCGCTTTGGTACATGCGAACATCATTATGGAACTCGCTTCGGCGCTTTGCATATCCGAACCTTCATTATGAGACTCGCTTTGGTACATGCGAACATCTATTATCGGATATGCCTTTGGCGCTTTCTTTCTGCCAGCATCCGCGCAATCTTTGGATAAAATCCCACATCTTTAATTTTTTAAAGCGAAAAGACTTTCGAGAAAGGCTTAGCGCTTCACATTCACTGCGGTTTCGAGCATTTCATCGGACACCTGGATGCCCTTGGAGTTGATTTCATAGGCGCGCTGGCCCACGATCATGTCCACCAGCTCATCCACAATGTTCACGTTCGATGCTTCCAGCCATCCGCCCAGAGTCGTGCCCAGACCGTTTTCGCCGGGGATGCCAACCGTTGCCGGACCGGAGGAGGCGCTTTCCAGAAACAGATTCGAGCCGACCGCTTCAAGCCCGGCGGGATTCACGAATTGCGCCAGCTGCAACTGTCCCGCCTGCTGGGCGTCGGCCACGCCGGCCAGCTTGTAATTCACGGTTCCATCGGCTGCCACATAAATGCTGTCGCGTTCGATGCCGTCCACGGGGATGGCGATATTATCCGCCAGGGGATTGCCGTTGTTCGTGGTCAGGATGCCGTTTGCGTCAATCTTGAAAGATCCGGCGCGGGTATAGCCGATGTTGCCGTCGGGCAGTTCCACACGAAAAAAGCCCTCGCCTTCGACCGCCACATCGCTCCACTCGCCCGTGGGCTTGGCGGCGCCCTGCGTAAAAATCTTGGAAGTGGAAACAGGCCGCGAACCGTGGCCCAGGTAGATACCCGTGGGAACCACCGTGTTGGCCGTGGCGCTCGCGCCTACGGGACGGATCGACTGATAGAGCAGATCCTCAAAATCGGCGCGGCCCTTTTTGTAGCCAGTGGTGTTCACGTTGGCCAGGTTGTTCGAGATCACGTCGAGATTGATTTGTTGGGACTTCATGCCCGTCGCGGAAATATATAGTGATCGCATCTTGTTGCTACTCCTTATCAAAATTCGGCGCAAGGCCGGGAAATACTTGTTTATCGCTCCATGGCCCAGTTGATGACCTGGCCCGAAGCATCGTCAAAGGTCTGGATGGATCGCTCGAAAGCCGTATAGGCCCGTTGCAGGTCGATCATCTGGACCAGTTCTTCCACCACATTTGTGTTCGCCATCTCCAGGTAGCGCTGGCGCACGGCCATATTGTCAGCGGGAGCCACGTTGCGCACGGGCACTTCGCCGTTGCGGTCGTTAAAGAGGCCGTGGCCCTGTTTTTCCAGCTGATTCGGATCATCCACCACGACCCGCTGAATCTGTCCCACAGTGCGCTCCTGCACCACCACGTTGCCTTCGGGTGAAACCACGATGGGCTCAAAGGGACGAGGCCCTACGACCAAGGGCTGGCCGTTCGTCGCCAAGACCGGATTGCCGTTCGTATCCACCAGTCTCCCGGCTGCGTCCACCTCAAAATTGCCTTTGCGCGTATAGCGTGGACCTTCCGGTGTCTGGACCACGAAAAATCCGCGTGCTTCAGAGCGGGGGTTCATTTCCTGGATGGCCATGTCGAAAGGATTGCCGGTCGCGCGGGTTTCTCCGGTGGAAAAGTCGGTAAAACTTTCCGCCACGGCCGTGTAATTCCGGTTGCCCTCGACACGCTGTCGGGAATTCGGCAGATTCAGCCTGCGATTGGCGCTTTCGTCCATCTTCGGAAGATCCGTCTCGGGCGGGCGAACGCGGAATATAGCCTTTTCTTTCTTGTATCCCACGCTATTCACGTTGGCCAGGTTATTGGTCACCATGGTCAGCTGCTTTTCGCGAGCAATAGCGCCGGACAGGGGGACATACATTTCTTTCATAGTCGGCATTCCTTTCCACCTGCGGATGTAAAGTTGCAAGGGCAATGCCAAGCCGTCTAAAAGAATATTTTTTTTTTGAATGTTGAAAGTGCTGGATTTGGGAGGGGGAAAGGCTTTCCGCAAAGAAAAAGACCCGGCAAATATTGCCCGGGCCGCGTAAGTCCTTGTTTTTGAGTCTTTAAGCCTGTTTTTGGAGCATTTGGTCAGTCAAAAAACCGACGCTCCATTAACCTTCGGATTCGCTTAACTGCGAGTCCTGGCTGTCTTCTTCGTCGGGGGACAGGTCGGTGACGAGTTGCTTGAATTCGGGCGGCAGAATTCCGACGAATTTCAGGCCGATTTCGTAAAGGGACGAGTCTTCTTCGGCGATGCATCGAACGGCCTTGGCCAGGATCAGCAAATGAAAGGGCCGCACGGGCAGGCTGATGTTCAGCTGCATGAGAATCGGCACATTGATTTTCTGTTCGGAAAAGATGCAAACGCCCGAGGCCGACAGGTTCGTGGAATGAGCCACGCCGTATTCATAGGGCGTGGAATCGGCCGAGCTCAAGATGGTGAATGTCATCTTGAAGGAGCAGGGATATCGCTCGAAGCGTCTTTTTTCGCGGAATGTACGTATGCCGTTTGCCATATATGATTCCTACATGATTGGTAAAGATACTCTCATGCTCACTGTGTCCACCATAGACCTTGGGCTTCGATCAAGTCAACCATTTCTTTATGATAATTTTCTGTCGAAAAGGCCGCAAATCCTTGATTGCCAATTTTGGGCGCTTTAGGGGAAGGGCCGGTCCGCCCTAATGGCATCCTTGCCTTCTCCTCACAGAATCCTAATAAACCAAAGATATTTTAATGATTCTGCCATTGGTCCGGCCAAAGCCAACAGAAGGACAATGGTGCATTAACAAGAGACCGGACCAGGGCCAGAGGTGAGATTGCATGATCGGAAAAGGCTTTATCAGGTATTGGGGGCTTGCCCTCGTTGTATTACAGCTTTGCCTGGGGATGGGTATTGCATCAGGGCGTGAGAATCTTCGAGACAATATCCGTATCGAGGAAATTCGGGTGTTTTCTCTTTTGTCCGTTGAGTCCGATTATTTTGAAAACCTGCTTCGCGCGCATAAGCAGCTGCCTGGGGCCTATTCGATGGCCGATCTTCATCGATTGATTGCCTCTTTGCATGGGCATCTTGAGAACATGGGCTTTCCCAAGGCCACCATTCAGCCAATGGCCGATCAGCGAAGCAGTGAATCGTTGCGCCTGAATCTGTATATCGAAGACGATCGGCCGCCGCTTTTTGATGGCGCAAAATTGCTCGACGGCGGTTGGTTTCGCTCGCAGCAGTTTGAAAATGTTCTGAAGAGCCTGAATGAAAACCCCATCGACCGGGAAACGACCATCACGCTGGCCCGGGTTTTTGAGATTCGGGAGATTGCTTTGGAGTTTTATGACGAGATGGGCTGGATCGACGCGCAGGTGGAACTGGAGCGGATTCGTATGCGCACCAATGACGAAGGCCAGAAGGAGGCGCGCCTTTATTTTCGCGTTGATCGTGGGCCGCGGTATCGGATCGATGATGTGCGGATTGAGAACCAGGAAAAAATCCCGTCCCGACCCTTTGACAAAGTCGCGGCCTGGTTTTCAGGGATGCGCTATACGGGCAAGAACTTTCGCGCGTTGAAAAGCGAAATTCAGCGTGTTTGTGAAGAGCATGGCTACATGGCGCCCGATATTCGGATTGCGCGGATGGATTCCGATAAGGCGGCCCATGTGAATCTGCTCGCGCGCGTGGACGCAGGCGCCACCAGCAGCATTTACAATATTAACATTATCCATCGCCCCTATAATCCATCGAGCCCGCCCCTGTCCAAAACCGTCCAGCGCATCCGCGAAAAGGTGGCTCCGCGTGTCAGCCGGGAAACGATCGAGCGTCAGGTTCGCGCGAATCGTGGTGAGGCCTTGGACCGGGATGTGGTGGAAGGCGCCGAGAGGCGGCTGGAGTCGATGGGGATTTTTGAAAATGTGAAAGTTTATACTACGGCTCGCGATGAATCCGGATGGCGCGACTTGGTAGTGGAACTGGAGGACAAGCGCACTGCGGCTCTGCAGTTTGATACCGGCTGGTCCGATGCGGCCGGCCCCTTTGGTGGGTTTCAAGTGGTGGAGAAGAACATGTTCGGCCAGGGAGACCAGCTTGCCTTTTCGACGCGGCTATCGCGGAAGTCCATGCGTGGGCAGCTTTCTTATCTGGACCGCAACTGGGACTTGGGGGATCGGCTGATGGGCGAGGACCGTGCTCCGTCACTGAGTTATACGGCCTTTTATCTGGATAATTATTTCAATGAATATGTGGAAGAGCACATCGGGGGTTCCGTGTCGCTTTCGCATCGTCTGCTGAGCTTGCCCAAATGGAATAACAGTTGGCGTCTGCGCCTGGAAAAAATCGAATACGATCCGGCCGATGACAAGGAAGATTACGAAGAAGATTTTGAGGATTATATTGCGGCGACAGCGGCCTGGCATATATCGCGGGATACGCGGCGCTATGGGGACTGGTCGCAGGAGGGGCAATATTTCATGACGGGCCTGGAGGCAGGCGCGGCCAATGGTTTTCTGGCCAAGTGGAACACGCGCTATGATTTTTATATTCCTATTATCCGAAATGTGAACTGGGTGACCAAGACCCGGCTTGCCATGCTGCCCGGTTCTGCCGACCGGGTGGGCCTGGCCGATCGGCTTCAGGGAGGCGGCGCTTACGACATTCGCGGTTTTGAGGATCGGGGAATCGGACCGGTTGACCCCATGGATGAAGATCTCCGTATTGGCGGCGCGACCCATTTTTCGGCTCAGAACGAACTTCGGTGGACATTATACGACAGGTTGATGCTGGTTGGCTTTTTTGATCTGGGTTCTCTCAGTTCCAGCGCCGCGAGCCTGAATGCCTGGCGTGAAGGCGTGGGAGGCGGTTTTCGTCTGAAACTGCCGCAGACAGACGGTGAATTCTTTTTGTATCTGGTCGAACCGCTGGGTTCGGAAGAAAGCGATGATGAAACATCCGTGCATTTTGGCCTGAGTTTTTCTTTCTGAGAGAGGCTCTCCTTTGTGAAGAAGAATGCATCGAGTTATGTGACTGTATGCGTTGAACTTAGGGGGTATTATTTGATTTTTGTTATGCCTGTTAAATCTTTAATCTGCAAGAAACTGATTTTGAATAACGGGCAAACATTATATTAACAATCCGACTGTAGTATCCCAAAACGAAGGATTAAAAAAATGCGCTCAACGCATTAACGCACCAAAAAAGGAGAAGATTTTTTATGAAAAGCACAAAGTTTGTAGCCTTACTCGCAGTGTTGATTTTCGTGGTCGCCGTCGGATTTGCCGGCGCGGCTGAAGTACTTGTTGATTCCAACATTAGTGAATCTACCACATGGACCCCGGACAATACCTATAATCTGCAGCAGCAGATTTACGTGCTGCCCGGTGCAACCCTGACCATCGAAGCCGGTACGCTCGTTCAGAGCACGGCCGGCCTGGGCGGCAGTCTGGCGGTTTGCCGTGGCGCTCGTATCTATGTCAATGGCACCAAAGACGCCCCCGTCATCATGACCTCCAGCAACGACGACTTTCAGACCTGGCGCGTTGCCGCGAACGAATGGGGTAACCTGACGCTCATGGGTGACGCCCTGATTTCCGCTTCCCACTACGGTGGCGAACCGGTCGGCTCCAACACCAAGACCCCCACAGGCCAGAACGTGAAACAGATGGAAGGCCTCACGGCTGAGTTCGATGGCGACACCAAAGTGATGTACGGTGGCGCGAACGACAACGACAACTCCGGTTCCGTCAATTACCTGTCCTTGCGCTACGGCGGTAAGGTGATCGGTCTCGCCAATGAGCTGAACGGTCTGTCCCTTGGCGGTATCGGCCGCATGACCGACATCAGCCATGTTGAAATCATGAACAACGTGGATGACGGTATTGAAATCTGGGGCGGTACGGTTAACCTGAATTACGTCAGCATCTGGAACGTTGGCGACGACAGTTTCGACGTGGACCAGGGATGGCGCGGCAGGGCTCAGTTCGGCCTCATCGTTCAGGGCTACAGCCTGGACGCCAGCCAAGGCTCCGGCGTTGGCGACAATTGCTTTGAAACGGACGGCGCCGAAGACTCCGACGCTCAGCCCGTGACCACTGCTGCTGTTTATAACTTCACCGTGGTTGGCCAGCCCATCGACGGCGATGGCGGTACGGCTTGGCGTGACAATGCCCGCGTTCAGTACCGCAACTGTATCTTCATGGAACTGGGTGAAAAATTGGTCCGTTTTGACGGGGATGACGGCGACGGCGCCAGTGGCTACGGCTACAACGGCACCCTGAGCTGGGAAGAAACCTGGGCCACCGATGCCGGTACCCACTCCACGATTAACGCCGCAGAGGGCGCCGAAATGGGCGATTTCAACCACCCCGACAACCTGTACACCGTGCAGAAAGACGGCAAACTGGCTGAAATCACCGACAGCGTCTTCTATAATAATCAGCACGCCGATGCTTACACCGAAGCCGACAATGTGGGCGTTACGGTTGGCGGTGACAGCAACCCCGCCAAAAACAATGTGGTCGCTACGGAAAGCCCCATCATGGAACTGACCCGTGGTTCCGCGGTCAGCGCCGGTGGCAAGAATATGCTGCCCGTGACCTTCATCAACCCCCTGCCCGCCAATGACGCCCTGAACAGCATGAATGCCGCGCCCGATGACGGCTTTTTTACTCCGGCTTATTATCGCGGTGGCTTCGGCAACGAAAACTGGCTCCAGGGCTGGACGGCTGCTTACCAGTACGGCATGACCACCCAGATGAGCAGTGTTCCCCGCTTTCGTCCCGTGCAGACCGTTCTCGTGGACGCCAACGAGGCCAGCAACTTTCGCGTGGGCATCTGGAACTTCACCACGAGCGACTTTACCGTGGATATGGAAGGCTCTGCTTCCATGCCCGTGCAGTACCCCTACGCAAGCGATGATTGGTTTGGCCTGTTCATCTATGACCTGGACGGCGGCGTATGGACGGAAGGCGCCTACAACTTAATGGAGCAGTACGTGCAGGACTGATTCGCTCATCCGAGCATGTCCGGCCTGATGGTCGGAGAGAAGTAGGAAGTAATGAATAACTGAAGCAGCATAAACAGATCTGATGGCATGGTTCCGGTTCGGGGCCATGCCATCAGCCTGCGTTTTCAGGAAAAATTTTTTGGAGTGGAAATAGAAAAAAATTGAGCAATTACAATAAACTTTTCATCCCCTTTATCCTGGTTGGAATGCTTCTGAGTGGCTTTTACGGCTGCTCTGGCGACAGTCAGGAAACCCCCATCGATAATGATAATTCCGGCACGACTTCCGGAAAGTCCCCTGCCAAAATCGCGCCTTACCGGGCGGATTTGATTGAGATGGCCTTCGAAATCGCCAGCGCCATACCGCTTAAACCGCATGTGAAAGACAGGTCGCTTTCCCAGGAAAAGGTTTTCGAAGCCTCTATGGAATTGGGTTTGATTGACCGCGCAAAGGACTTCGCCGAAGGCATCGATAACTGGCGCAAAGGCGTCTGTTATGGTGAACTGGCCGTCTATTATGCGGAAAGAGAGCAAAACGAAAAAGCCCAGGAATACTTGAACCAGGCAGAGAAGCAGATAATGAACGCGACCGAAGAATGGCGCCAAGACCGCATTCGCAACCGGATCGCCAAAACCCTTTCCATCCTGGGTAAGGATGAAGAGGCCGAAGCATTCAGCACCGATCTTGTGGATTCGGAAACGGGGAAACTGCACGGGTACCATGCCGCCCAAGCCGATGTCTCGGACTTTGAAAAACACATCCAGACACTCGATGAACTGATCGCCCAGGACAATTTCGATATCATGCGAAATGCCCTCGAAGCCTATGCCAATCTGTACGATCGCTTTTACAGCGATACCGAGCGTCGTGCGCTTGTCGAGGAAAAGATCAAGGCCAGCTGGAGCAAACTGCCTTTCATGTTGCGTATTCAACTGATGGCGGATCTGGGGAATACGGCGCTGTCTCATGGCGATTCGCAGAAGGCGATGGAAATGGTGAAGAGCGCGCAGGCATTGCTGGATGAAAAGCAATGGACCGCTGAGCACAAGATTCCGTTGATGAGCCGGGTGGCGACCTTGCGTTTTCATGCCGGTGATGCCGATGGCGCACGGGACCAATTAGATGATGCGATGGCTCGATTCCAGGCGGACCGGGAGAAGATCGCCAATGTCTTTCGCGCTGAAACCTTGCTGCCGGTGATCGAGGCTTATGCCGACATCGATGATCGGGCTGCTGCAATTGCCATTGCCAAGCGCACCGTGGAAGAAGCCGTGGAAAACCCCAATTCCCGACCTCGCGCTGAAGACCTTTCGGCTATATGCGTTGCCCTGGCCCGAAGCAGCATAGAACCAGACGCGGTTCTGATGGACCGCCTGCAAGAACTTCAGAGGGGATTGGGCCAGCCATGGTAAAGCGTCGTTTCTTGTTGCAGGCTATTTCCATTGGCTTGCTCGTCTTGATGGCTACGAATGCGATTGCCCAGCAGTTGGGCAGTATTCGCGGCATTATTCTGGACAAGGATTTTGACGCACCGCTGCCGGCGGGGCAAGTGACTATTGTGGAAACAGGAGAAACCGTGACAGCCTCTGACGAAGGCAATTACCTTTTCAACCAGGTGGAACCGGGTACATACACGCTCGTTTTCTCCAAGGACGGCTATGCCCGCCAGGTCAAGGCGGACGTTATCGTTTCGCCGGGGCAAATGACGGAAATCAGCGTTTCGCTTTCCGGCGAATTTGCCGAAATGGAAGAATTTGTTGTGCAGGATATTCAACTGGGCGGAGGTACGGAAATCGCCCTGCTGTCCCTGCGTATGGAAAGTCCCGCGCTTATGGACTCGATCAGCGCGGACCTGATGAGCAAGGCCGGCGCCGGGGACGCGGCCAGCGCCCTGAAACTCGTCGCAGGCGCAACTGTCCAGGATGGAAAATACGCCGTCATCCGCGGACTGCCTGATCGCTATGTCAACTCCCAGATGAATGGTATCCGTTTGCCCACGGCCGATGCCGACAAGCGGGCTGTCCAACTGGACCAGTTTCCTTCCGAAGCCATCGAAAGCGTGCAGATCAGCAAAACCTTTACACCCGACCAGCAGGGAGACGCTTCGGGCGGCGCGGTGAATGTGGTGCTGAATGGCATTCCCGATAAAACCGTTTTGAAACTCGGCCTCGGTACGGACTACAATGTGCAGTCTTCCTTCCGAAACGATTTTCTGACCTATAAGGGCGGCGGCGTGAACACGCTGGGCATGAGCGATCGCAACGTGACCCGAGATCCTGACGATGATCCGAACGAACGCGGCGGGGCGGCCGGAGTTACGCGTGATGATACGCCCTATTCCTATAGCTGGGATCTGACGGCAGGCAGTTCTTATACGTTCGAGGATGGTTTTGAAATCAACGAGACGGATATGTTCGAGAATCTCAAAGTCGGTGGTCTGCTGAGCCTTTTCTACGACCATGACAGCAGCTATTATGAAGACGGTATCGACGACAAATACTGGATCAAGGATCCCGGCGAAGACATGAGTCCCGTTTATTCCCGGGGAAGTCCCGAACAGGGGGATTTCAAGACCTCGCTTTTTGATGTGACCCAAGGAAAAGAAACTCTGTTGTGGGGAGGCTTGGGGGTGCTCGGAATCGGTACCGAATTTCATTCGCTGGATTTTGCCAATCTCTACACCCATAACACCTCCGACAAGGCCACCCTGGCGGAAGACACGCGTGGCAAAAAATACTACTTTCCCGATTACGATGTGGACGATCCCGATCATCCGGGAAACCGGGAACGCGATGCAGCGCCTTATCTGCGCCTTGAAACGCTGGAATACACCGAGCGTATTACCCGGACCCACCAGCTGCGCGGCACGCACAAAATCTCCATCCCCGAATACCGCATTTACAATCTTTTCGAATGGCTCGATCCCGAGTTCGACTGGAGCGTGGCCTACAGTTTGTCCGAACTTAAACAGCCCGACAAGCGCCAACTCGGGACGCTGTGGTGGGCCGAATCCAATAATCCCGGCTTTCCTCCTTACGTACCGCCCTTTGTGGAAGAAGCCGAGCACCGGCCCTACAAGCCCGCGGAAAACTTCACCTTGGGCAATTACCAACGTATCGACAAGTGGATTAGCGAAGACAGCAAGCAGCAGGCGGCCAATGTCAAATTCCCCTTCGAGCAATGGAACGAAAACAAGGGTTATCTGAAGATCGGATACTTTGGCGATTCTGTAGTGCGAGACTATGACCAGAACTCTTTCAGTAATTATAACGATAACCGCTCGAACTACGAAGCCCCCTGGGAGGATTTCTGGAGCGAAGAATTTTCCGAGGAAAGCCATCCCCTTTCGTCTGGCGATATAGATGTGGATTACCGAGGCGAACAGGACATCACGGCCGGATACGTGATGGCCGATATCCCCTTTGCCTCCTTTATCAAGATGCTTGGCGGGGTGCGTTACGAAAAGACGGAACTGAGCATTGTGAACGATGCTGAAAAGAACGTGACCTGGATTCCACCGAACGCGCCTGGCCAGGTGGACCTGAATCCGGGTGATGCAGACGTGTCCTTTGAGCAGAAAGACTGGCTGCCTTCCATCGGTCTTGAGGGCAAGCCGATCGAGCAGGTGACTTTGCGCGGTTCTTACGCGGAAACGGTCGCTCGCCAGACTTTCAAGGAACTGACGCCCATCCAGCAGCAGGAATATCTGGGAGCGGATGTCTTTATCGGTAATCCAGAACTCAAGATGAGCTCGCTGAAGAATTACGACTTGCGCGCCGATTACGTGCCTTACGCGGGTGGTCTGCTTTCGGCCTCCTATTTTTACAAAAAGATCAAGGACCCGATCGAATATGTCCAGCGGATTGCCGACTTTCCCTACACGACTCCGGTGAACTATCCCGAGGGTAAGCTCAGCGGATACGAGTTGGAAGCGCGGCAGAAGATGGGGGAGTTTGTGCCCGTGCTCAATGGCCTGTCGCTGGGCTCCAACGCGACTTTTATCGATTCGGAAGTGACCTTGCCCGAGGAAGAAGCCGAAGCCTTCAATAATCCCAACATTGACGCGCCCATGAAAAGCCGCGATATGACAGGGGCTCCCGACTATCTTTATAATATCTATCTGCTTTACGATTTTGAAAAATTCGGACTCGAAAGCACGCAGTATTCCATCTTCTACACCGTAAAAGGCGACACCCTTTCTGCCGGCGCCGGTCAGTCCAAGGGCAATTATGTGCCGAACGTTTACGAGAAATCCTATGGCACGCTCAATTCGAGCCTGTCCACGAAAATAACGGAAAACGTCAAGGTCAAACTTTCGGCGAAAAACCTGCTCGATCCGAAGATCGAAACCGTTTATCGCTCCAAATATCTCGATGGCGACGTAACCAAGACATCCTATCAAAAAGGCAGAGAATTTTCGATCAGTCTTACCATCGAATTCTAAAAGGAATAAAACCATGAACCGACTAACCACAAAATTAAAAACCTCATTATGGCGCAGGCGTTTTCGTTGGAAGTCCGCCATTCTTCCGGCCATCTGCCTGCTTATGGCTCCCGGCCTTTTGTATGCCGAAGATCCCGATGAAAAGCAGCCGACCGTGGCTATCACGCGGGAAGCGCTGGAAAAATACGTGGAGGTGCAGCGCGTGATTTCCGAGGAAAAGTCCAACATCAAACTGTCCCAGGAAATATTGCGCGAGCGCATCGAACTGGTGGAGCAGGAGATTGAAACCTTGCGCGGCAAAATAAAGGACGCGGAAGATAACATTGCCGAGGCCGACAAGAAGCGCGAGGAGATGGTTCAGGAGAATGAAAAACTGAAAGAAGCCACGGCTTCGCTGAAAGAGATGGTTGCCGGTCTCGAAGAGGGTATTAAAGTGATGCTGCCGCAATTGCCTGAGCCTCTGCGCGAACGCATCGAGCCGCTCAGCCAACGGCTACCCAAGGAAGACGCCAAGAAAAAGACCACCATTTCCCAGCGTTTTCAGAACGTGGTCGGCATTTTGAACGAGGTCGAAAAATTCAATCGCACCATCACCGTCACCAGCCAGGTACGCGATCTGCCCGACGGTTCCAGCGCCGAGGTGACTTCCGTTTTCGTGGGCCTGGGGCAGGGGTACTACGTGGGTTCGAATAACAGTATCGCGGGGATTGGCCGTGTCGTCGATTCGGCCTGGACCTGGACCCCTGCCAATGATGCCGCCGAAAAGATTGCCAACGTTATTGCCATTCTGAAAAACGAGCAGGTAGCCGATTTTGTCCAGCTGCCCGCGGAAATCAAATAAAAGGATTGAATCGTGAAAACTCTAAAACTGATACTGCTACTTATTGCACTTCTCCTTTCCAGTCTGTCAATCCAGGCGCAGGATTCAGATCGCAAATTTGACGAGACGGCGGGAAGTATCCAGCAAAAACTGGAGGCCAGTATTGCCGAGCTGAACGCCCTTCGTGAAAAGGCCAGCGAGGTGAACATCCCTCTCAGCCGAAAACTGAACGACCTGGAATCGGAATTGAGCAAGGTGCGCCAGGAATACCAGGACACGACGCGCATGTTGGACAATCGCACTCTGGATTTGAGTAACCTCAGAAACGAGATCAAGTCCCGCAAGCAGGAAGCGTCTTATCTGTCCAACCTCCTGAGCGAGTTTATCCGCAACTTTGAAACCCGCCTGCACATTGCCGAATTGCAGCGCTACGAAACGCAACTCGAAGAAGCCAAAAATGCCGTGGGGAATAACAACCTGAGCGAAGAAGAAGTCTTCAAGGCGCAGGCCAATATTCTGCAACTTTCCATCGACCGCATCCGGGAATCTCTGGGTGGATTAACATTCACGGGCTCCGCCGTTGATCCCAACGGCAAGGTCAAGTCCGGCACCTTTGTCATGATGGGCCCCGCCGCTCTCTTTCAGACCAAAGACGGGGAGAGCATCGGCACCGCCGAGCAGCGCCTCGGTTCGCTGGAACCGACGATCGTCAGCTTCGCCAATCCGGAAGATGCCGCTGCCGCCAGAAAATTGATGGCCGATGCTTCCGGACCCTTTCCCCTCGACCCGACCCTGGGCAACGCCCACAAGATCGAGGAAACCCAGGAAACCCTCCTTGAGCATATCAAGAAGGGGGGTGTCGTGATGTATCCGATCTTCACGCTCGCGGGCCTGGCGCTCACCATTGCTCTCTACAAATGGCTCGCTATGCTTTTCGTGCGCAAGCCTTCGCGTCGCAAACTGCAAAAACTCCTGACCGCCGTGGAAAAACACGATCGCAAAGAAGCGAAACAAGTCGCCAATTCTATGGGCGGGCCGATCGGCAAAATGCTGTCGGCTGGTGTGGAGCATATCAAGGAACCACGCGAACTCATCGAAGAAGTCATGTTCGAGAAGGTCCTCATCACGCGGCTCAAACTGCAGCGCTTTTTGCCTTTTATTTCCATCTGTGCCGCATCGGCGCCGCTCCTTGGGCTACTGGGAACGGTGACGGGGATTATCAATACCTTCAAACTGATCACCCTCTTCGGATCGGGCGATGTGAAAACCCTTTCCGGCGGTATTTCCGAGGCCCTGATTACGACCGAGTTCGGCCTGATCGTGGCTATTCCGTCTTTGCTCGTTCACTCCTTTTTATCGCGGAAGGCGCAAAGCATCATTAACGAGATGGAAAAGGCCGCCATCCGCTTCTTGAACCAGGTGGGCAGGAATCCTTTCAAGGATACTTTCATGCAGGACAGCAGTCCCGCTGAAGTGGAAGAGAAAGAAATGGCCGAAACCAGAAAAGACCGTGAAGGCAAAAAGGTCACGGAAAGCGTTCCAGACACGGTCCAAGTCGGCTCCAAAGCGGCGCGTAAATTCGAATATCAGCAGGCGGAACCGGACACGATGTAACGGACCTGCCGGGAACCCGCTTAAAGGATGGAAGCAAAATGAATATATCCGGGCTATCCGAGATCATCCCCCAAAAGACCGCCGAACTGTGGGACCAGGCCTTCGAAATATGGCTCTCCGGCGGATGGGCCATGATCGCTATCGCCATCACCGCCTTTGTCATGTTTTCCCTGGGTGTGCGCGTGCATTTGCGCCTGAGCGGCAAAGGCTTTACTCGCGTCAGTGAAAAAAAATGGCGCCACTGGATCAACCATCCTGAAGCGCGCAAGGGCCGTATCGGCCGACTTCTCGACATGGTCACCAGCGGCCGGAATCTCCAGGAAATCGCTGTGCGCTTTACCGAAGTAAGGGCCATTGAGGTTGCGCCCTTCGAACGGGACCTTCGTATCATGAAGCGTTGCGTCAGCGCCGCGCCATTGCTGGGCCTCCTGGGAACAGTGACCGGAATGCTTGCCACTTTTTCCGCCCTGGCTTCCGGCTCCGGCGGAGAAAAAACCATGGGCATGGTCGCATCGGGTATTTCCGAAGCGCTCGTTACGACTGAGACGGGACTCGTCATCGCCCTGCCCGGTCTTTTCTACCATTATCAGATGAATCGCAAACTCGATAAATACAAGACCTTTCTGGCCCACCTCGAATCGGTGGTGACCCAAAAGGTTTACAAGAAAATACACAAGACAATGAAGAAGGCCGCCTGAGCAAGGGAAGCGAATAATCAGCATTCGCCCTGGCTGAGGCGCAGAAAAGGAAAGATTAAAAAATGGGACGTTTTCGTGAAACATCTCTCGACGACAACAGCGAAACCGCAATCGACATTTCGCCCCTCATCGACTGTGTCTTTATCCTGCTCATCTTTTTCATCGTCACCACAACATTCGTCGAAGAAACGGGCGTGGACGTGGACAAGCCCCAGGCCGCCTCTGCCGCACGCTTAGAAAAGACCAGCATTTTCATCGCGCTCACCGACAAGGGCGAGGTGGTTTATGGCGGCAAGGAAATCGGAGTCACCGGTGTCCAGCCCCTTGTAAAACGCATGCTCGAAAAAGAAGAAGTTCCCGTGATCATCCAGGCCGATCAGTCCGCCAATTCCGGCCTGCTGGTCCGCCTGGTGGACGAGACCAAACTGGCCGGAGCCGTAAAGGTTAGCGTGGCTACAAGCACCATGGGAAAATAAATTGCTGAACCCAGACTGATGCACGGAGAAACTCCGGGAAAAGGAAAAAAAGATGGGACGCTTTCGTGAAAGCACTACCGATGACAGCGAAACCGCGATCGACATTTCTCCCTTGATCGACTGCGTATTTATCCTGCTCATCTTCTTTATCGTCACCACCACCTTTATCGAAGAATCGGGTATCGAAGTGGATAAGCCCCAGGCGGCTGCACAGATCCAATCCGAGAAGACCAGCGTCGTCATTACTCTGAGCGAAAAGGGCGTCGTCACGTACGAAGGCAATGAAATCGGCGTCGGCGGCATTCAGCCTATCGTTAAGCAAATGCTCGAAAGGGAAGATGTTCCCGTGATTATCCAGGCGGAAGAGACGGCCAAGTCCGGCATGCTCATGCGCCTCGTGGACGAAGCCAAGCTGGGCGGTGCTCAAAAGGTCAGTATCACGACAAGCAACGCGGGAAACTGAGATACTTATGGAACTCGATACGCGATCAAAATCTCTTCGCTTTCTCCAGAGCGTCATGAACAAGGTCCTCATGGTTTTTGGCGCCGCGGGAATGACCCTGGCCTTTTTTCTGGTCCTGCCCCTGATGCAGACGCTCAGCAAACCGCCGACCAACGACCTTATGGTCCAAAGCATCGATACAGGCAAACTCGAAGCGCCGGATCCGCCACCGGAGATAGAACCCGAGGAAGAACCGGAACCCGAAGAAGAACCGCCCCAACTCAATGAAGAGGCCCCGCCGCTCGATTTGTCGCAGCTGGAACTGGCCTTGGACACAGGCCCCGGCGCGGGGCTTATGGGTGGCGATTTTACCGTGAACCTGGGCAATGTGGTGTCCAACAAAAAGGATGTGGACAGCCTTTTTTCCCTGTCCGATCTGGACCAGAAGCCGCGCGTGATCTATCAGCCCAGTCCCAACCTGAGCAAGGCCGTTCGCAAGCGGGCTCCGGGAACGGTTTATATTATTTTTATCGTCGATAAACGGGGCCGTGTGGAGAATCCGATTGTACAGAAGTCCACCGATCCTGTTTTTGAAAGGCCCGCGCTGGCTGCCGTCAAGCGATGGAAGTTTGAGCCGGGCAAGCGCAACGGAAAACCCGTGCGATTCCGGATGCGTGTTCCCATTACATTTCCCAAAGGAAACTAGCTTATGATGAAGCGGATTGAAAAATTTCAGGATATTCCTCTGTCTTTTTGGGGCAGTAAGAGAAGGCTGCTTATTCTGGCAGCGCTATTTTTCGGCATTGCGATCGCATTGTCTTCGGCCAAAATCGCGGCGGATGAGGACGTGGATATTCCCGATCCGAATCGCTATCGCATGAGCAAAACGGAACTCGAAGTCTGGAACGATGCTGATTTTCAGCGGCAGTTTATCGACAGTTACAAGGCCGAGACCGAGATCGAGCCGCGCGTTACCGAAAACGAACGAGAGGACATGCGGGAAATTATGGAGTTCATTTCGTCGGACCGCATGGACAAGGCCGAAGCGATGCTGGTGAAGGAATTGGAGCGTAACGAAGCGGTGAGCGCGGTTTTTGACTTTACTCTGGCCAACATTTATTTCCAGCAGGACAAACTGGACGAAGCGGCGACATACTATCGGTCAGCCGTGCAGAAGTTCCAGAAGTTCCGGCGCGCCTGGCGTAACCTGGCAATCATTTATGTGCGCGAAAGCGACTTTGAAAACGCGCGCCCGGCATTGACCAAGGTTATCGAACTCGGCGGAGGAGACTCGATCACCTTTGGGCTTCTCGGCTTCACCTACTCATCACTGGATAACAATTTGTCCGCGGAAAGCGCTTATCGCATGGCTATTTTGATGGACCCGCAAACCCTGGACTGGAAGATGGGGTTGGCGCGGAGTTTCTTCAAGCTGGAGCGCTATGCCGAAGCGGCCGCTCTGTGCGGCCAGTTGATTCGGGAAAATCCCGACCGGGCGGAGCTCTGGCTGCTTCAGGCAAATGCCTACATCGGCCAGAACAAACGCCTCAAGGCTGCCGAAAATTATGAACTGGTCGATTCGCTCGGAAAGTCCAGCGCGGAAAGTCTCATGATGCTGGGCGATATTTATATCAATGAAGAACTCTATAGCCTGGCCGTGGATGCATATATCCGCAGCATGAAAAAGTTCCCCGACAGCAAGCCCGATCGAGCCATTCGCGCCGCCAAGGCCCTGGCTGCGCGCGCGGCAAACGAGGAAACCCAGAAACTGCTGGAAACCATTAAGGAACTGAAGTCCGATAATCTTTCGGAAGATGAAAAGAAAGACATGCTCAAACTCCAGGTGCGTCTGGCCGTGGCGGAAGGCGCCAGCGAAGCGGAGGTGCGCATTCTGGAAGAGATTATCAAGATCGATCCCCTGGATGGGGAAGCCCTGATTCTCTTGGGACAGCATGCCAGGCGCAGCAATGATCCGGAAAAGGCGGTCTTCTATTTTGAGCGGGCCGCCGCCATCGATGATTTTGAGGCCGACGCGAAAGTGCGCCATGCCCAGCTGCTCGTGAGCCAGGGCAAATACGAAGAAGCCCTGCCGCTTCTGCGCCGCGCCCAGACCATCAAGCCCCGCGAAAATATTCAGAAGTACATGGAGCAGGTCGAACGGGTTTCCAAGGGACGCTAGATTTTTTTGGGATAAAATATGAGTCGTTATTTGCGTGGTATATATTGCTTTGTGCTTCTTTTTTTACTGATTGGCATATCGGGCTGTCATTCCTTTCCGGATCATGGATGGCAGGCATATAACCGTGGAAACTACTCCGACGCCGTCGGCTTTGCCTGCTCCGCCGCCGATTCCCGCGAGCCCGACGCCCAGTATCTTTTGGGCATGATGTACTTTCATGGTCATGGACTCGAACGAAACCACGACGAGGCCCGCAAGTGGTGCCGCAAGGCAGGCGAGCAGGGCTTGGCCCGCGCGCAATATCTGCTGGGGTCCATGCTGAAGCAGGGACAGGGCGGTGCGGCCAACCAGAAGGATGCTGCCCATTGGCTCAGGCGATCGGCCGAACAGGGCTACCCCCTGGCCGAGGCGGACCTGGGGGTGATGTACACGCGTGGGCAGGGCGTGGAGCAGGATCATAAAGAAGCGGTCAAGTGGTTTCGGCGCGCGGCAAATCGCGATCTGGCCCTGGCCCAGGCCAACCTGGGGCTTCTTTATCGGGAAGGGCTGGGTGTGAAAATGGACAAGCGCGCGGCCGCCAAATGGTTGCGACGAGCCGCGAAACAGGGCTTTCCTTTGGCTCAGAGTGAGCTGGGCATGATGTATATCAAGGGCGATGGGGTCAAGCAGGATTATGAGAATGCCGCCGGCTGGTTGCGCAAGGCGGCCGATCAGGGCCTGGCCCAGGCTCAGTACAATTTGGGACTTCTTTACATAAAAGGGCAGGGGCTTGAGAAGGATTATACGGAAGCGGCAAAGTGGATGCGCCTGGCCGCGGAAAAGGGAATGCCCCTGGCCCAGTATCGCTTGGCCAGCATGTATGAAAATGGCTATGGTGTCGAGAGCAACAAGCCCGAAGCCTACTATTGGTATGCCCGGGCGGCGGCTCTGGGCAGCCGTTCGGCCTTGCAGCGTCGGGAAGCCCTGGCTGGCAAAATGAGTCCGCAGGAAGCC
>CAYWYC010000004.1:31094-54344 GCA_964462565.1 uncultured Candidatus Sumerlaeota bacterium
ACATTCCCCAGGAACGCAATTTATAGATGAGTTTGCGCCGGCTGATCTTCAATAATTTCGCCGCGTGACTTTTGTTGCCTTCGGTTTTTTCCAGCGCCGCCAGGATCGCCTGTTTTTCGATTTCCTCCATGTTGCCCACAAGAATGTCACGCTGGGGTGTCGTTTCGTCGTCGTCCGATTCGGACGCGGACACGGCCTCGGGCAGGTCCTCCGGCATGATCTGTGTTCCTCGCGAAATGATACTGGCGCGCAAAACGGCGTTTCGAAGTTCGCGCACATTTCCCGGCCAGTCATGGTTTTGCAGGGCGCGCTGGGCCGCGGGTGTGAATTTTTTATTGCCGCCGCTTCCTTTGGATTGCTGTTCGCTCAAAAAATGATTCGCCAAGGGCAAAATGTCATCTTTGCGCTCACGCAAGGCGGGGATCTTCAGGAGAATGACATTCAGGCGAAAAAGCAGATCCTCCCGAAAGCGACCTGCTCTGGCATCCTGTTCCAGGTTGCGGTTGCTTGCGGATAAGAGCCGGATATTGACCGGCATCTCACGGCTGGATCCGATCCGGCGGATGGTGTGGGTTTCGAGAACGCGGAGCAGTTTGGACTGCAATTCGAGGGGCATTTCGCCGATTTCATCGAGAAAAAGAGTTCCGCCGTCGGCTTCTTCAAAGCGCCCGGTGCGGCGCTGGGTGGCTCCGGTAAACGCGCCCTTTTCATGGCCGAAGAGTTCGCTTTCGATCAGGTTTTGCGGAAAGGCGGCGCAGTTCACGGCAACGAATGGGCCGGTGGCGCGATTGCTTTTTTCGTGAACAAAACGGGCCAGGATTTCCTTGCCCGATCCGCTTTCGCCTTGGACCAATACCGAAACATCGGCCTTGGCCACGCGGGCTGCTTCATGGAAGAGCATCTTCATTTCTTTGGATCGCGCGATGACGTTATCGGGCAGTTCCACATCTTCGGGCGACGGTAAATCTTCATTACGCTTGACGCCAAGATTCTCATCGATCGCCACGACAAGTTCATCCAGGTCGATGGGCTTTTCGAGATAGTCCGCCGCGCCCTGCTTCATGGCTCCAACGGCATCGCGTACGTCAATGTTGGCGGTGAGAAATATGACGATGATTTCGGGCGCGATTTTGTGGATTTTTTCGAAGGCCGCCAGCCCATCCATTTTGGGCATACGAACATCGAGGATCATGGCATCGGGTGGATCTTCCCTCACCATTTCCACGGCTTCCTCTCCGTCTTCGGCTTCGATGACTTCGTAATCGACGGCTTCAAGCGATTTGCGGGCCAAAGCGCGCAGGTTCGCGTCATCATCAACAACCGCTACCTTAAAGATTCTCGTTTCTGGGTTCACGAAATGCTTGCCTTTCTATGAGGAGGACTTTTCCATGGGAATATTGAAGATGGTGATGGTGGTGCCCTTACCTTCTTCAGAATGAATACGCATGCGCCATCCATGCGATTGAACAATCTGGTCCACGATGGCGAGTCCGAGTCCCGAGCCACCCTTGCGCCGGGTGAAATATGGCGAGGTGACCCGGGGCAGGTCTTCCTCGGATATGCCCTTGCCCGTATCCTCGACGACCAGGTCGGCGGTTCGGAAATTGCGGCGGATGGTGGTTTTGATTTCGCCGCCCGAGGGAGTTGCGTTAAGGGCGTTGGCGACCAGGTTAACCAGTATTTGCCGGATCATGGCGGGATCGGCCAAAGTGGTGGTCTCTTCGAGTTGGCTTTCGAGCCGTACGCTTTTGGCGTGGGATTCATCGTCGAAGAGCTGGAGTGTTTCATCCACAAGTTCATTGAGGCGCACGACTCTTTTCTTGGGGGATTGGGCCCGTGCGAATTCGAGGAAGGAATTGATACGCCCGACCACACGGTCCACTTCGTCTATAATACGCTGGGTATCTTCGCGGCATTCGCCGACAAAACCGTTGCCCCCGGCGCTGTCGGTTTTGCGGGCCTGGCTGAGCATGGACTGGGCCAGGCCGCGTATGAGGCTGAGGGGGTTTTTGGTTTCATGAGCGAGCCCCGCGCCGAGTTGGGTGCGTTCGGCCTGTCGTTTTTCTCTCTCGCGAGAAAGACTGAGCTCGTTTTGCAGGTGGACTTGTCTTTGCAGGACATGGAGAAAGCCAATGCCCAGCAGGATGGCGGCAATGGTGGTGAGGGTGGACAGCATGAAGCGCTGGCGGGACTGGCCGCGATACCAGTCGAAATCCTTGCGGTCCAGCAGCACACTTAGCCAGAGTGGTTCGCGTGTAAGCTGGACAAAGGGATCGTTCTCGCTAAGGGAACCCGGATTGCGCGCGCCGGAGCCGCGTCCGAGACCCATGCCGGAACCGGGACCCTGTTTCGAATCTCCAGCCGGGTCGGTTCCGTTTATGTTCAGTTGGGTCTGGCGCGAAATCAACAAGCCCGAAGAAATCAATCGGGCTCCACTTTCTTTGGGCTGGTTTTCGGGGTTTTCAATGATGGTGGCATCGCCGCCACGTCCGATCAGGCGGCCCTTGTGGTCGAAGATGGCAATTTCCTTGACGCCGGGAGCCGAGGCCGTTTCCATGAGGATGGCTTCGATATTATCAAAAAACCAGCGCCCGATGCGCCGATGGGAACGGATGCCCGCTTCCAGGGAATCGAGAACGGTTTCGCCGCGCACGATCATCACGCGTTCGTGGAATTCTTTTTCTTGATCATATTCGCTCCATTGCCAATACACTGCGGCAAATGCCAACACGGCAACAAGCGCGAAAAGAAACCAGACACTGCGTACCCATCTCATGCAGAAACGCTCCCGGAAATCAAAAATTCTTCCTCCTACCAGATAATCATGTTTCAGCATGTTTTGGCAAGGAGGAAAGGATTTGTGCGGATTCTTTTGCATAGCTAAGGTTCCGGGGTTTCTGAAAACAGGACCCCGATCCGGTCATTGCTTTCATGTCCGGACCGGGGGGTGCGCCCCATGGCAGACAGGCGGCTTGGGAATGGAGGCCTTGCAAGGAAGAGGACGCAAACTAGCAAGGCCGACCTGTCTGTATGGTTGACGTCTCAGCGTATCGCGAAGGTGCTATCTCTTGCCTTCGGCCTTGGTAATGCACTGGCCTTTGCCGGCGCCCTTGCCCTGACCGTTACGCTTGCCGAGTTTTTTGCCGCTGCCGTCGTGTTTGGCTTCGCCGTCGCATTCCGCTTTCTGCACTTTTTTGCATTCCGTGCTCTTGGCGCAGACCTGCTTGCATTGCTGGGATTCAGACGCCTTGGTGCATTCGGCCTTTTGGATGCAGGTGGCCTGCTTCATGTGCTTCTTCTGTGCGCCTTTGCCCTTGTCATTTGCGGCCATGCATATCGTCGGAACGGAAAAACTCAAGGCCAGGGCCAGAACCATCGTGCTTGCCAGGATGCGCTTCTTCATATTCTTCTTCTCCTTCGCTCGTTTTGAATTTTGGTGGCCCGGTTCGATGCCGGGTCGTCTTCAGGTACCTGCCTCCTGTGAATGCAAATCTTGTGCCATTTTTAAACGGAGTTAATTCAGCCATTTAGGGGGTCTTAATGAGAATCACTATGCATTTTTGAGACAAAGGAGCCTGCAAGCGTGCAGCTTTTGCAGATATTTTTGCTTCCCATAGCAGCATGGATTTCGGCTGTAATATTCACGATAATGCTGCGGAATCATGATTGGGTATAAATACATAATTTGGCCATCTTTGCGCCAGACCGCCATATTTAGCTTTAAGTCGGTACGAATGAGGGCCTATCTTGGAAGGAGACGGGGGATATCAAAAAAGGGGACAAAATGAGAACATCGATCATCATGGTTGGCCTTTTAATGATTCTCTGCCTGCCTGCATTTCTTGCGTTCGGGCAGGATCAAAAAGATCTGGATTATGGGCCTTATGCCGAAGTGCTGGGGCAATACGTTAATGAAAAGGGGCTGGTCGATTACAAGGGCCTCAAGGCGAATCGGGCCAAGCTGGATGGATTTCTGGATACGATGGGAAAACTCGATCGTGCGGCCCACGATGCCTGGAGCGAAGACGCGCAGATCGCCTTGTGGATCAACGCCTACAATGCGACCACCCTGCGCGCGATTATCGATCATTATCCGATCCAGGCGGGAGGTTTATCGGCGTGGCTCCATCCCGACAACAGCATCCGTCAGATAGACGGGGTGTGGGACGATCTGGAATATTCGATCATGGGCAAGGATTATACGATTGGCGGGATTGAGCATGAGGTCTTGCGCAAAGACTTCCAGGAACCGCGCATCCACATGGCTATTGTGTGCGCGGCGATGGGATGTCCGATTTTACGAAATGAGCCATACCGCGGTGGCAAGTTGGACCGGCAACTGGAAGAACAGGGGCGGCATTTTTTGAAACGGGATCATGCCCTGGATCTGGATCGCCAGAAAAACCGGCTGCATCTGTCGCCGATTTTCAAGTGGTTCGGCGAGGATTTTGAATGGCAATATGGGCGGGAGCTGGATAAGTATGATGAGACAGAAGAGGCGATTATCGACTTTATTGTGAAGCATGTGGAGCCGGAAGTGGGGGATTATATCCTGAAGGAAAAACCGAAGATCAAGTTCCAGGATTATGACTGGTCCTTGAATGAGCAGTAGGCCTGGGCTAAGGGGAAGGCAAGGATCGAATGGTCAGTTCGGATGAGGAGCAAGTTCCTATAAAGGGCGGCGGTAAGGTGAAGTTGGTCATTATCGCGGTGCTTGCGATCGGGCTTTTTGCGGCGGGTATTCTTTTTCGTGATACGATTCGGGGATGGATGGATAGTTTTCAGGCCTGGGTGGAAAGCATCGGGGTGTGGGGGCCGTTGGCGGTGATAGCGGCTTACATTGTGGCCTGCGTGTTTTTTATCTCGGGTGCGGCGCTGACGCTTGTGGCCGGGGCCATCTTTGGCGTGGTAAAGGGCGCGATTATCGTTTCCATCGGCAGCACTCTGGGCGCGGCGGTGGCTTTTCTGGTGGGCCGCTTTTTCGCGCGGGAGATGGTGGAGAAGAAGGTGGAAGCGAATGAGAAGTTTCAGGTGATAGACCGGGCCGTCGAGAAGAAGGGTTTCAAGATTGTTTTTCTGACGCGTTTGAGTCCGGTTTTTCCCTTTGTCTTGCAGAATTATGCTTACGGGCTGACAGCGGTCCGGTTCTGGCCCTATGTGCTGGCATCGTGGGTTGGGATGTTGCCGGGGACGGTGATGTTTGTGTATCTGGGTGATGTGGGACGCAAGGCGGCGGAGGCGACGACGGGCGCGGCCAGCGTGGGCCAGACGGTGCTGAAGGTGGTGGGCCTGGTGGCGACGATTGCCGTGGTCGTGGTGGTGACGCGTATCGCGAAGAAGGCGCTGGCGGAAAAGACGGAACTGAATCAGGAAGAGGTGTGAGTTTTCATGAAGGAGAATGCCTATGGCGAAGCTTGAGAATCTGCATCCTCTCGATGAGGCGAATCGGAAGCTGCGAGAAAATCTGCGACCGACGGACTGGCATAACCCGGAACCGCAGGAGCGATATAATCTGCTGGTCGTGGGTGGTGGTCCGGCCGGTTTGGTCGCGGCATCCGGTGCCGCGGGTCTGGGTGCAAAGGTGGCGCTGGTGGAGAAGCATCTTATGGGCGGGGACTGCCTGAACGTGGGATGCGTGCCGTCGAAGTCGGTGATTCATGGTTCGCGGATTATGCATGATTTGAGTGAAGCCCGGGAGATGGGCATGGAGATTCCCGAACCGGGGCCCGAGCAGTTCGCGGCGACCTGGGAACGGATGCGGCAGGTCCGCGTGCGGATCAGCGAGAATGATTCGGCGCGGAGTCTTTCCGAAAAAGGCATCGATCTTTTCCTGGGGGACGGGCGCTTCGTCGATGCCCATTGTTTTGAGGTGGATGGGAAGCAAATTCGATTCAAGAAGGCCTTGGTCTGTACGGGTGGTCGCCCGAAAGGTCTGGACGTGGACGGTGCGGAAGAGACGGGATATTTGACGAATGAGACTGTCTTTTCGATTACGGAGAGGCCCGGCCGGCTGGTGGTGTTGGGGGGTGGACCGATTGGTTGCGAACTGTCCCAGGCTTTTCGGCGCTTGGGGACACAGGTAACGATCATCAGCGACGTGGATCAGTTTTTGCCGAAGGAAGATCCCGACGCGGCAACGATTCTGCGCGATCAGTTTGAGCGCGAAGGGATTGCCATGCATTTTTCGGCGCAGGTGGAGCGCCTGGAAAAGCGTGAGGGCGAGAAGCGTGTGCATGTGGTTTTGGGTTCCGGCGAGAATGAAACGATTGTCTGCGACGAAATCCTGGTGGCGATTGGTCGCGCGCCGAATGTGGAAGGACTTGGGCTGGAGAATGCGAACGTGGAATGCCATCGCCATGGCATCGCAATCAATGACCGCTTTCAGACCACAGCCCCCCATATTTTCGCGGCGGGTGATGTGGCCACGCGCTACAAGTTTACCCACGCGGCAGATTTTGCGGCGCGCGCGGTAATCCAGAACGCGCTCTTTTTCGGCCGGAAAAAATTAAGCGCCATGAATATGCCCTGGTGCACCTATACCTCCCCGGAGATCGCCCATGTGGGTATGTATGAGGCTGACGCGCGCAAGAAGGGGATCGAGGTGGACACGTACAAAACGGACCTGGCAGACGTCGATCGCGCGATCTGCGAGAATGAAGATCACGGTTTTGTGAAAATTCATGTGGAAAAGGGCAAGGACAAAATTTTGGGCGCGACGATTGTGGCGAATCACGCGGGCGAGATGATCAGTGAGATCAGCGTGGCCATGGCGGCGGGCCTGGGCCTGGGTGGTCTGGCGTCGGTCATTCATCCGTATCCGACGCAGGCCGAGGCGATCCGCCTGACGGGCGATGCCTATAATCGGACGCGCCTGACGCCCTTCGTCGCGGGGCTTTTCAAAAAATGGCTGGCCTGGACGCGCTGAAGCAGGCACAATAGCGCCATGAAAAAAACGCTGATTCTTTTCACTCGATATCCGGAAGCAGGCAAAACCAAGACGCGACTGATCCCGGCGATTGGCGCGGAGGCTGCTGCCGATCTGCACCGGCAACTGGTGCTGCGCAGCGTGGATTGCGCGCGGCAACTGCGCGAACGTATGGATGTACGCGTTGTGGTACGCCACGCGGAGGATGATTCGCGGCGTTTTCGTGATTGGCTGGGCGACGGACTGGACTATGCCCCGCAACCGAATGGCGATATTGGCGCGCGGATGAGTGCCTGTCTCGATGATGCGCTTCAGGACCCGGAAGACAAGGCCGTGTTGATCGGAACGGATATACCGGGCATGTCCGCGGAAATATTGGAGCGGGCCTTTGAGCGTCTGGAAAGGAAGGATGTCGTCTTTGGTCCGGCGAACGATGGGGGATATTATCTGGTGGGGCTGCGGCGAAGCGCGCCGGAAATTTTCCGCGACATTCCCTGGAGCACGGATGCGGTGCTGGAGCAATCATTGCAAAAGGCGAAAGAGGCGGGCTTCCAATGGGACCTGGTGGATGCCTTGGACGATATTGATTCCGCTCAGGATTTGGAACAAGTGGAAGATTACGATTGGATAGAAAAGACGTGGAGTGCCGAAGATGGGGAAAGCATCTCGATTATTATCCCGACCTTTAACGAAGCGGCGAGCATTGGCGATACGATCGCGGCGATTCGCGCGAGGCAATCGGGAGATTCGGTTTGCGAAATTCTGATTGCCGACGGCGGCAGTACGGACGAAACCATCAATATTGCCCGGCGTTCCGGCGCGAAGGTCTTCGAAGCGCCATCGGGACGCGGTGCGCAGATGGACGCGGCGGCGGAAAAGGCGACGGGGGGCATTCTCTTTTTTCTGCATGCCGATTCAGAGCCGCCTGTGCATTATGATGCTGCTATTTGTCGCGAACTTTCGAGGGATGGAGTCGTGGCGGGGGCCTTTTCGCTTCGATTCGGCCAGGCGCGCCCTGGGCTGCGCCTGATGGAGTGGGGCATCGACAAGCGATCGCGTCTGCTGCAGCAGCCCTATGGTGATCAGGGCATATTTCTGCGGCGGAAGACTTTCCACGATGTCGGCGGATATCGCGGATTTCCGATTATGGAAGACCTGGACCTGGTTCGTCGCCTGCGCAAGGACGGCCGCATGGCGATTGCGCCGGAGGTAATGATTTCATCGGCCCGGCGCTATGAAAAGGTCGGCATCCTGCGCACTTTTCTGATGAATCAGATGATGCAACTGGGCTACTATTGCGGTCTTGCGCCGGAGCGACTGGCGCGCTATTATTATGGCCGACGTTAAATCCATGCGACCCGGAATACCATGCCAAACTGGACCGACGAACAGAAACTTGCCATTTACAAAACCGACTGCGACCTGATCGTTTCGGCCAGCGCCGGGACGGGAAAGACGGCGGTGCTGGTCGAGCGGATTATCGAACTGCTCCTGCGCGAGCAAAATCCCGCCGCGATTGATCGCTTTCTGATCGTGACCTTTACGGAAGCGGCGGCGGCGGAAATGCGCGAAAAGATCGAACGGGCCCTACGGGACAAGCTGCTTGAAAAGCCCGATTCCGATCACCTGCGCAAACAGGTATTGCTGATCGAAAACGCGGCGATTTCGACGATCCATGCCTTTTGCAGCCGTGCCCTGCGCCAGCACTTCTATCGCATCGGACTGGACCCCGAATTTACGATCCTGGCCCAGGAAGAAGCCGACCTGCTGAGCATCGAGACGCTGGACGCCTTTCTGCAAAAGCAGTTTGAGGATCTGGGACGCCCGGATGATGAAGTGCTTCTGCCTGACTTTATGCAGAATCTTTTTGTCCAGTGGATCGATTCTTTCTTCGGCTCCAACCCAATGCTGGCGGCCCGTGAAGCAATTCTACGGATTCATCGTTTTCTGGTTTCCCTGGAAGATCCCGAGGGATGGATGCAAAAGGTTAAGGATGCTTATCCTCTTGATGAAGAGGGCAAAGGCATCGTCCAGCCCTTTGAAAAGTTCATCCACCATGATCGCTATATGGAATGGCTGGGCGAAAATATTCAGGCCTTTTATGAAGCGGTCAATCGCATTTATAATCACGCCCTGTCCATCGAACCCAAGACGGAGAAGATGGTGAATGCGCTCCATGAACTGGCGGTGACGCTTATGGACGAATTGGATCAGAAAAATGTGACCGCTATTATCGAAGCGATTGACAATACCGACATTCCGAACTTGGGAACGATCCGCACCAAAGACCCGGAAGTGCTTACGCTGAAAGATGAACTTTACGCGATTCGGGATAGCCTCTATAAAGCCGCCCTGGCCAAGTCCTTCGGCGGGATGCCCCCGGAACTCATGATGCAGATTGAAGCGGAAGCGGCTCCGATCATTCACATGATCCTGCGATTGGCGGGTGGCTTTCAGGAGGCCTACGCCCTGGCCAAGAAACAGCGCGCGACTCTCGACTTCAGCGATCTGGAACAATATGCACTGCAGCTTTTTCGCGATGACGAGAATCCCGGCAAAGCCGGCGAGATCGCGAAACTATATCAGGACCAGTTTGACTATGTGATGATTGATGAATATCAGGACGTGAACCATGTTCAGGAAGCCATCCTGCGCATGGTTTCGCGATCTGATGATCTGGAGTGCGATGCCAATATGTTTGTCGTGGGCGATGTGAAGCAGAGCATCTACGCCTTTCGTCTGGCCGCGCCGGAATTGTTCATGGAGCGCTATGGCGATTCCACCCCGGTTTCTCCGGAGCCTTCTCCGCGCAAGGGACGTGTGGACCTGAGGAAAAACTTTCGAAGCCGCTCCGGCATATTGAAATCGGTCAATTATCTTTTTGAGAGGCTCATGACCCAGGCGGCCGCCGGTATGCCTTATGATGAAGGAGCGATATTGGTCACGGGGGCGGATTATCCCCTTGCCAGTCCCGATATTCCCGATCCTTTGCCGACGGAAGTGCACCTGCTGGAGGACAAGATCGATTCCGATGCGATCGGAGATTCCGAGATTCTGGCCGGAGACGCTGCACGGCGCGAAGCCTGCTTCGTGGGACGACGAATCTTACAGATGGTTGGCAGGGAAGAGCCGGGCCATGGCGAAAGGCTGATGGTATATGATTCCGACGATTCAACCGGCGGAATGCGCCCGGCCGAATTTCGCGATATTGTCATCCTCTTTCGTTCCACCCCGCGCTATGTGGAAGAGTTTCAGGACGTCTTTCAAAAGTTGGGGATTCCGAACCAGGCCGATTCCGGGATCGGCTTGCTGGCTTCCATGGAGGTCCGCGACATCCTGAATTTGTTGCGGGTGATCGACAATCCGCTCCAGGATATTCCCCTGGCCGCGCTTTTGCGGTCGCCGTTTTTCGGATGGAACGAATCGGAGCTGGCGCGGATCCGCCTGGCCCGGCGAAAAGCGCCTTTTTACGATGCCATGCAGGCTTTCATGGAGGAACGGGATGAGCCTGATGACATGGAGGATGATTTGCCGGAAAAACTTTCCCGGTTCATTGCCATGCTCGATCGCTGGCGGGATCTGGCGCGCCGCAAGCCCCTTGCCGATCTGGTGATGGATATATTTGATGCCACGCAATATCCTTCTTACGTTTTAGGCTTGGACAGCGGGCCGATCCGCAAGGGCAATCTGGAGCAGCTGCATCGCATAGCCGGACGCTTCGATCAATTTGCGCGTCGAGGTTTGGCCCGCTTCCTGCGCTTTGTGGATCAGTTTCAGGAGCGCGAAGGCGATTATGGTTCCGTTTCTCTACCCGGCGAAGAGGCCAATGAAGTGCGTATGATGACCGTCCATAAAAGCAAGGGGCTTGAATTTCCCATCGTTTTTATGTGCGGCCTGGGCAAGAAATTCAACCTGCTTGATACTTATAAGGCCACGCTTTTGTCCCGTGAACTTGGTATGGGCATTTCCATAACCGATCCGAATCGCGGCATTCGGTTTAAAACGCCGGCCCATATTATTCTGGCCCGCGAACTGGCGCGCAATATGCGCATGGAGGAATTGCGGATATTGTATGTGGCCCTGACCCGTGCCCGTGAGCGTTTGCTGCTGGTGGGGTCTGCGTCGGACCTTGAGAAAAAACAGGAGGCCTGGGCGAGTCCGGCGTTGATGCAGGGAGACTCCGGCGAAATGGCCGCACGGGAATTCCTGACGGCGGGCACTTATCTGGACTGGATTATGCCGCCGCTTCGGGCATTCTGGGCGGGTGATTGTGAGGTGGCGGACGGACTCTTTCAGTGCCGTTTTCATGATGCAGATGCAATGAAATCCTGGGAAGGCGGAATTCCGGCTGTCGATTATACCGCGGATCTTGTTTCTGAGAATGCGCCTGAATTGTCGGAAGAGGAAATGCGTGGGGTGGACGATGCCATCGAGAGGCTTCGCTGGTCCTATCCCCATGTAGCCCTGAGCCGGCATCCGGCGCGGATTTCCACATCGGAGCTGAAGCGTCGCTGGCGTGGAGAAGGGGAGTATGAAGACGGCGCTCGGGCTTATCTGAAGGATCCCCAACTTTTTCGGCGCGCCGGTTTTGCCACGCCGGAAGGGGAAGTGGATTCGCGCGATGCACGTCCCGCCTTTACCGCCGCCGAAAGAGGAAGCCTGGCGCATTTCGTTTTGCAGCATCTTGATATGATGGTGGACAATATGCATTATGGCGAAATTTCCAGGCAGATCGATCTGATGATCGACAGCCAGATGCTGACGGAAGACGAGCGGCAGGCGATCGATATCGAAGCGATTGAGGCCTTTTTCGCGTCGGATGTCGGGCAGAGGCTGAAGCGTTGTCCGGCGCGTCGCATGTGGCGGGAACTGCCTTTTCTCATGGGGCTGCGGCCCATGGAGATCGGTCTGGATGACCTGGCGGCCTATGATAACGAGGAGGTCATTCGGGCGCAGGGAGTGATCGATTGTCTCTTTGAAGATGAGGACGGCAAACTGGTGCTTGTGGATTACAAGACCGACCGCGTTTCGGGAAAGGCATTGTATGAGCGGGCGCAATTTTACAAGGAGCAACTTCGGCTTTACGCGCTGGCGATCGAAGGAGCCTTTGGCCGAAAGCCGGAAGAGATATATCTGTATTTTCTGTCTGCCCGGGAATGTGTGAGTTTCCTGGGGGATTGGCTTTAGATGGAAGGTGTCCGACTAGTCTGACTAGTCGGACTAGTCAGACACCTGCAAACACCATCAGAATTTCATTTCCCGATTTTTCGTTGGGCTTTGGACTTGGATTCTTTGAGATAATCCATGTCGTCTTTCGGGGCTTCGGCCTTGGCGGCTTCTTTAGGTTTCTCTGCGGAGGATTTCTCTTTTTCGAAGGCTTCTCCTTTTTCCGCGAAACGTGCTCTGCGTCCGCTGCCTTTTCTTTCGGTGCCGGATTCGGGGGAATCGTAAGACCTTGCTTTGGGAGATTCGGGCGTGGGGAGCCGGAATCTTTCGGTGAGTGTATTCCAGCGCCGACGCATCCAGACCAACATGCTGAAGCGGGCTTCCGCGATATCAAGCAGCAGGAAAATCAGGAAAGCGATCAGGAAGGGCGTATGCACGGGTCGCGAAATCTGGGCGCGTTCGGTGCGATCAAAGAGTTGGCTGCCGATATCCTGCACACGCTTGCCCCGGGTGATGCGGGCGAGTTCCCGCATGGTCTTGCGCCCGTATTCAGGATCCTGGTTGGGCATGAATTCCGGAGATATGGGCATGGACATGGGGCCGATTTTGAAGTCCTTGCCAGCAATGCGTATCACGCCCCGGTGCAGGCCGGATTCATCAATCTTGTATTGCGCGGTCAGCCGATCATGGGACGACCAGTGCATGGTCTTGTAAAGGGTATCGCCGTTTGGCTTGAAGACGATGATCTCGGGTGTGCCCACGGTCTCGCGTTCTTCCTCGGCAATCTCCATGTGCACCTTCACGTAGCTGCCCTCGTAGTTCACATCGATCTGCAGGTTATCAAAGACACTGCTTCCCATAATCCACCGCACCGTTCCCAGCATGATGTCGCCGTATTGCGCCGTGTCGGCAAAGGTCAGGCTTGGATCGAATGCCAGCGCGCTCACGCGTCCGAGCCCCCGCTGCCAGAAAGCCAGGGTGGGCGCCGCGTCCTCATCCGCCGTAACAAGGGCCACGTTGGCATCGGGCTTGGAAAAGAGCAGATTATAATCGGCGCAGGCAAAGTCTTGCCAATTATGCTGGGGCATCATGGTATAGGCCGCGGCATTCACATTAATGGCCGCTGTTTCCTCGATGAATCGTTTACGCGTATAGGTAATCGTGTCCGCCGTAAAAAACTGGACCAGCTGGGCCGCGTCCTGGGTAAAATAGGCGGAGCCGTTTCCACGCTTGGCAATGTCTTTCAGGAATTCGGCATCGCGATCCTGTTCGGTACCAAGGCCAACCACACTGACAGTAACCCCAGCCCTGGTAAGATCCCCGAGCAGGCGCTTGTAGTCGCCGGGTTCTTCGGCATCGGCAGCGTCGGCAAAGAGCAGGATGTGCTTGTTCAATTGCTTGGCGCCCAATATTTCACGGCTTGCGGCAACCAGACCCGTATAGACGAAAATACCGCCCCCCATGGACTCGATGGAAAGGACGTCGGAAACGATGCTTTCCGGAAATTCGACGGGCGTTTGCTGGACCATGATATGGGCCATACTGTCCACGGCAATGACGGAAACGCTATCCACTGAACTCATCAGGCGCACGCACTCGGCAGATGCGTTGTTGGCCAGCGACATTTTGGTTTCACCGCTCGGCGTGGTCATGGCCATACTGCCGGAACGGTCCAGCACGATGCTGAAAGCGGTGGCGGTTTTTTTGGACTGCTGTCGATCTTCCAGAGAGACGGGCAGAATTTCGTCGATGGCGGTTTTGTAATATCCTCCCGACGCAAAGCTGCGGTTTCCGCCGCAGACGAGCAGGCCGCCGCCTTCCTGGGTGACGAAGTGCTTGATGTCCTCGATCTGCTTGCGGCTCAGGCTCAGGATGGGCACGTTGTTCAGAATGAGGGCCTTGTAGCCTTCGAGCTGGCGGATGTCGAGATGAAAGTTATCGATACTGGCAATGTGGAGGGGAATATTTCCCGCGCTCAGGATGTTGGCCACGTTGTCGGCCTGGCCGGTGTTGTTCACGAGAAGGACGGGGCGTTCGCCCAGGACCTGGACAAAGCGCTCGGCCAGGTTGTCCTTTTTCAGGATTTCGCGGTCTGCCGGAATGGATTCCACCTCCAGGCGGTATCCCTGGATGCCGGCCTGCGACGTGGCGTCGGAAAAGGTGATGAGGTTTTCGCCCTGTTTGAAATTATAGTCGCGCCAGCCCTGGTTGTCTTCCATTCCCACAATGCGGTCATTGCGATAGAGGCGATAGCGTCCGGGCGTTTCGGTGCTGCTGAAGACGCGGAAAACAATGCGGAATGGCTCGTTGACGAGAATTTTCTCGGGCATCCGCACGTCGGTGACGGAAAGGTTGAAAACTTCGAGGCGCTTCAGATCGCGGTAATAGATGCCGATTTCATTCTGCCTGGCCTCCCGGGCCTCCCCGATGGGATTTCGGCCTGTGTATTCACCGTCGGACATGAGAAAGATACGGCTGTTCGGCGCGCGTCCGACCAGTCCGACCGCGGTTTCGATGGCCTCGGCCAGGTCGGTGGCGTCTTCAGAATAGGGATTGTCGAAACTGTCCGTGGAAAGGGTCGATTGCGGTCCCTGCTCCACATGGGGCTGATCGTTGAAGCTGACAACGCTGACCCGGTCGCCGGCCTCCATGTTGTCCTTGATGTACTCCATGATTTCGAGCTGCTTGGCCCGGGCTTCGTCGGACATGGACCGGGAAAGGTCCACCAGCAGGCAAAGGTTCAGGGCCTTGCTGCTACGGACGAAGGAAGGATAGGCCAGCAGCAGGATGCCCAGGATGAGCAGCATCGTTCGCCACAGGTTTTTGTGACGGAGTCGCCGGACATAAAGCCAAACCAGAACAAGCCCCAACAGGAGCAGCTCGGGATAGGCTAGCGAGATGAATCCTGGAATACCCATGACAGTACCGTAAATAATCCAATCAATAAGAGTGTCACCAGAAAAAGTCTGGGGCTTCGTTTTTCCTGCGTATAAACACCCGGCTTGAGTTCGGCCAGGTCGGCCTTGCGTTCGTGCAGGCCTTTCAGGTCCGATTCGCGCGGGGCAAAAAGATTCATGGCAAAGGTGGCAATCTCACCACCGTCAGACTGGACCAGCCTGTAATAGCCCTTGTTCAGGTTGGAGATTTCCGAAGGAACCTCATCGGGAGATTCATATTCCGAGAGAACGCTGCCGTCCTTGCGCAGAATAATGCCGGTTTTTTCCGGAATGCCCCGCGGGTCCAGCGAAATACTGACTGCTTCCCCGACGCGATAGTTGGTGCGGCTCATGCCGGGCAGCAGCTTGCGCGTTTGCTCGACAAGGTTTCGCACGAGGACCGGCCAGGCGTTCGTCTGAAATATATTGGTGCGATCATAGAGCAGGTTAATATAATAGGCTTCGCGGGCCGTCGCGGAAAAGCGGTCCAGCCGTCCGCCAAAAATAATGGGAATCGTCGTGTGCGAGAGAATGGGCATATAGGATGAGGGGTTTGCGGCGGATGCGTAGGGCCACAAAATGCCTTCTTCCAAAGGCAGCCCGGCAGTGATGGTGTGTTCCACGTCGGCCAGCAGGCCGTCGCCGCGGGAAACACCGGATGCTTCAGCGGCATCGGCTTTGGGGAACAAGCACATGAGCAAGGCCGATTCATAATCCGCGAATAAGGTTTCGTTAAAAACCGGCAGAGCAGCGGTTGCTTCTTCGCCGGTCCCTTCCGATCGCGTTGGAAAATCCTGCGTCGCGCGAATAACCAGGTCCGCCATGGCGGGATCGGGCTCCATAAAACAATAGGGCGTCGCGGCAATGGCGCGATCCAGATAACGGTTCAGCGGTTCCATTATTCCGGCATGAACGCGGACCAGTTTCGGCGGCGCGGGAGCCAGCATCACCTGGTTGTCCTCGGGCAGCGCGTCGCCTTCGATCTCCACCGTAATCGGCTGGCGAAGTACATTGGTATCAAAGGTGAAGCTGAGAGACTTGGCCGGATCCAGCGTCTTGGGCGGCTCGGATTCATAGATCACGCTATCCCCGGCCCGGGCCGTAACCCGGCAGGACTGGGCTTCGGCGGCAAAGGTCTGAAGGGTGACATAAACGCGGTCGGTATCGGGATCGAGCCGTACGCGGTCGGCAAAGGTAATGGCGTTGTTGGCCATGGCGTATCCCAGGCCGCGGACTTCGAGCAGGTCGCTGAAATCGGCCGCCTGCGTTGGGGAATCGGTGATGAAAAGGATTTTTTCGTCGCCGATGAGGAAGCGCGACGCCAACTGGACGGCAGGTTCCAGGTCGCAGCCGGGAGATTCGGGTCGCCAGTCCTGAAGGGTTTCGAGCATGGTGGACTTTTCGGCAAAGGGACCGGCTACGACAGAAGCGCGAATACCTGCCAGGACGACGGTATAGAGACTTTGGCTGTCGGCCCATTCTTCGAGCAGGTCCATGGTTTTCTGATGGGCCGATTCCCCTTCGGCGGCGAGCATGCTCACGGAATCGTCCAGGATGATCGTGTAATGGCTTTCGCTGCTTGCCTGGGGCATGTCCATGCCTGCCACCAGTAGCGAGAGCAAGGTCGCGGCCAGCAGTTGGAAAAGCAGCGACATGCTGCTGATGATGCGGGTAAACTTGTTGCCCACGGGCTGGCGGGTGGAGGCGAATTGCCACAGATGCAGCCCGCCAATGGTGCGTATTCTGCGGTGGCTGCGGAAAAAATGCAGCCCCAGAATGACGGGTATCGAAAGAAATGCCAGAAATCCCCAGGGATTCGTAAATATCATAAGGCTCTCGTTTATCAGGTTTCAATAATACCGGCATGCAGAAAACGCCGCATACAGGCGGACAAACTGTCCGATTCCGTCGCCACGGCAAAGCCGCCCTGGGCCATTTGCATCTGACGGCTCATGTCTTCCTGCAAATGCTCCAGCCGCTCTTTGTAACCGCTTACTGTTTCCCGGTTCAGCGATACGTCGAGAAAGTCTCCGGTTTCAGCATCCTGAAGCCGCCATTCCCCGCCGGCTTCGGGATTGGCCTCAAACTTTGAAAGCAACTGCACCATGATCAAATGATCGGCTCCGGAAAAGATACTGCGCAATTCCCGCGGCTCAAAGGGAAAGAGAAAGTCGCTCAGCAATATTTTGATTCCACCGCGACGCACAAAGGGCGCGCGATGCAGCAGGGGAAGCGGCGAATCCTGGCGGCTGCGTTCCATCTGCTCGATGTCCAAAGCGTGCCGGATCGGCGCCAGGTCGGAGCCCAGGTTGTAAAGATGAACGGTGGCATGGACCTTCTGCGCCAGAAGCGCGAAGAAAAATACAATATGGCCCAGCATGAGGCTTTTCTCGTCCGACGATCCCATCGAATTCGACGTATCGGCGATAATATCGACGCGCGGCGAGATTTCTTCGCGGTAGAGTTTGATCGTCAGGCGGTCGTTTCGGGCAAAGGCGCGCCAGTCCACATGGCGGATATCATCGCCGGGGACATAGTCCTTGCGGTCCTGGTATTCGATGGAACTGCCCGTGCGTTTTCCGGCCAGGTCACCGGCAAGGGACGCCCGTTGCCGGTCGGGAAGGCGCAGCCGATAGAGGCGCGCGAAGCTTTCGATCTCTCTTTGAATCGTCGGATCCATAAATAACCTCAGGCCTCGGCGCGTTTCGGTTCGATGCGTCTTTCTATTTTCCTGCGATGAAAGTAAATGCGGACGAGCGCGAGTAATCCCAGGATGCCCAGTATCACGCGGATGGGCCGAACGGCTTCGGTATCCACAAAGACCGATGAAACGGGTGAAGCCAGGAAGGCGAGAAAACTGATGATAAAAGCCGTCAGGTTATTGAAGCCCTGCGACTCGAACCGGACAAAAAGGCCCAGGATCATCAGAGGAAGTCCCGTCAGGATCCACCAGATCATCACTCCCGCGCGAATCGCGGCAATATTGCGCGATAGTTTTTTGATATAAAAAAGCAGAAACGCGGGGAATGCGAGGAAATAGGGCGTCTGCAAGCCGATAGCCAAAGCATCCTTGAAGTCAGAATGAATATTGTGCCCCATGGGCGTGAAGACAATCGTCATCACATAAAAAGCAAGCATCAGCAAGTAGAACAGGAGGAGGGTTTTCAGCGCGCCAAAGGCTCCGGGTTCAAACCAGTAATAGATGATCTTTGTCCACCACTTGGCCTGCTTTTTTCGCTTTTCCGCCATAATGGGGATGTCCATCCGACCGAAAAAACTCGCCATGCCGATTACCAGGAAGAGAATCATAATCGGTACGATAGCGACGTAGCCCTTATGGTCGGCCGAATTGTACCAGATGGAAATCGTGAACATGGCCAGATAACTCAGCGAAAGCAAAAAGGCCATCAGTTTAACCGCCGTGGTCCGCGAATCGGTTTTGGGGCTGATGGCGTTGCAGCAGAGAAAATAGAGCAACATGAGGACCTGAATGTAGAAGCCGAGAAAAATCAGCACCCCCTGGATGGCATCCCAGTTCAGGGCCAGGATTTGCTTCAGTAGTTCCACAGGACCGCCGCCACCGCCTCCACCACCGCCATAAACCATTTCGAAAAAAAACGCGATACCCCACCAAGGCAGAACGAGAAACATGAAGACCAGCATGATGCCCCGGATAAAATTGCTCAGGTGTCGGATTTTGCTGAGCAGCGCGATAAAGAGCGCCACCAGGTACATGGGCAGGATAACCAGGACCGTTACGATGGTGGTGGTGATCACCACATAGAAGTCCAGCCCTCCCAGCAGAAAGGCCACGAACATAAAAGGAACAATGCAGAAATAGCCGAAAAGAAACTGGCTGAGCATGGACAACATCTTGCCCCAGACCATACCCTCGAGCGACATGCCGGAGAGCTCGTAGAGTTCGAAGGTGCGATTGAAAAATTCGCGCGATGTCAGGTTATGGCCGAGAAAGGCGATGATGAGGCCGTAGATGATCAGGATTGTGGAAAGGATGATAAACGAAAGCGATCCGACGTCGTCCTCCGTTTCGGGCATGAGGGTGACGAAGATAGTGACAACCTCGGCCACGCCCAGCAGGCCGATAAAGAGGAAGAGAAAAGTCTTGTTGCGCAGCCATTGCGTAATATCCTTATAGAGCATGGCATTATCGACAACATTTGCGATTTGCTGTTTCATTAGAATGTCCCTTCCGTGATCTTGAGGAAAACATCTTCCATGGTGAGGGAGCCCTGCCGGAACTCGATGACCGGAAATTCGGCGTTCAGGATTTCACGCAGGAGCATGGGCGCTTTGGAAATATCGTCGGCAAAGGCAAAGGTGATTTGCCCGTTTGGCTCGGAACGGATTTCCAGCACGTTTTCCCGCTCGCTCAGAAAGAGTTCCAGTTTTTCCGACTCGTCAGGACTAAGCAGCTTGATCGTAATTTCCGTGCCTTCCTGGAGTTCTTTCTGGATGTCCTCAAAAGCCCCGAAGGTAATTGTTCTTCCCCGGTCGATGATCAGCATGGAATCGCATATTTCGGCCAGTTCCGTCAGAATATGGGAACTGATGAAGATCGTCTTGTTGCGTTCGGCCAGGCTCTTCACCAGAAAGCGCAGTTCCACGCGGGCGCGCGGATCGAGCCCGGCGGCCGGTTCGTCCATGATGAGCAGTTGGGGATCGTTGATCAGGGCGCGTCCCAGGTTCAGTCGCTGTTTCATGCCCTTGGAAAGGCTTTCCACCTGTTTTTCGGCGATCTTTTCCAGACCCGTAAAACTCATGATGCCTTCGATCCGGTTTTTGCGGAGTTTCGGCTCCACCTCATAGGCGCGCGCGTAGAATTCCAGATAGTCTTCGCAGGTCATGGCGGGATAGGCGCCATAGTGATCGGGCATGAAACCGATTTTCCGGCGCACCTTATAGGGTTCCTCGAAAAGAGAAAGCCCATCCACCCGGATATGGCCGCTGCTTGGCTCTTCCAGCGTGGATATGATGCGCATGGTGGTCGTCTTGCCCGCGCCGTTTGGTCCCACAAAGCCGCAAATACGGCCTTCTTCGAGTTCAAAACTCAGGTCCTCCACGGCCCGGAGCGAGCCGAAGTCCTTCGTAAGATCCTGCACTTCCAGCATTGCCATTGCTTCTGTTTCCTGTTCCAGGCTCAGCCCTCGAGCCGCCGAATTATTCGCCCATTGCCATGTCGGATTGCGTGGCGCCGGCCATACGCTCGCTACGCGCCACCAGCACAAAAAACTTGTTATCGCCCTTGATATTCACACCGGCCTGCGTATCTGCCGGAGGCGACTTGAAAAAGATGGCGTAGGTCGCATACTCGCTGTCTGCGTCAAAGACGCCTGTCATGTCGTCCATGTGCCGTTCGATATAGGTGATCGCCAGATTTTCCTGGGGACCGCCACGCCGGGCCAGCAGGATTTTGCCTGCTCCCATGTTGGATTCCGTATCGATCTGTTTCATCTTGCCCTTGCCGCCCTTGGCAATCTCCCGCGACTCGTAAATCACATTGCCGTCCTGAATCAGCACATGCTCAATGGCCGCGTCGAAACCGTTGGTCACGGTCATCTCTTCCTTGTCCCAGATCAGTTTGGCGCGGGTCGTCATGGGGGTGGCGGTCAAGTAATGAAAATTCCGTGAGGGAGTGAAAAGCCCCGATTCCAGGGCATAGCCTTCGGAAAGATCGAAAGTCATGGCTTGCTCATCCATGTCGCGCACCATGGGGCAAAAAGCCGTGTCGCCGTCGAACTTGAAACCACCGAGCGGATAAAGGCCTGAGTAAAAAACATGGCGGGAAAAGGTGAAGGCCTTGTCCTCTTTCTCATCCATGACCATGACGGAAATGGACCCACCCCGTCGGGCAAATCCCTGGCTGGCCAGGAAATAGATAAAAATCAGGAAGCAGAACCCCAGTGAAAGGACCGGCAGGCTCAGCAGCAGTGTGCGGATTTTCTTTTTGCGGCTGAAGTAAAAATGATTGATCGGACCCGCCACGATAAAAAACAACGTCGCCAGAATCACCCCGCCCAGGCGTCCGCTGCTGCTTTCGATAATAAAGGGAAAGTCATAAGCCAGGCTTCCCGTATTGCCGAAAAAGCGCCGCCATTCGGTGGGCTGGCGCGTCCAGTTTTTATCCAGAATGTTGACCTTGATGGGGTTCTTGGCGACATAGTCGATCCGCCCCAGCATCATTCTTTCGGAAGCGGCCCTTTCTGCCTCGTAGATAACCAGTTGCCCGCCGCTTTGCACCCATTCGGTCAGCGCGTTCAGCGATACAGGCGGCAGCCGTCGATATATCGCTTCCGGCAGCATGACCGCCCGAAAAGGCAAATAGCACATCCAGTTATCAGGCATCAGGTCGGGTTCTATCTGGCTTACAAAATTGCCCGAAGAACCATGATAGCGGGAAAGGGAAGCACCGCCGGTTATACCGTTGAACTTGTTGGTGAAGTCTATCATCTGAGATTCGGTAGCCCAGCTGCGGAGCGTGTCGATATTCAGGTACAGTTTCAGCACGCGGGAAGCCACGTCCCGGCTCTGTTCCCCGGTTTCATCGCGCGATTCGATAGTGAAATTTCCATAGTCTGTTTTCAGAAGCGGGATGTGCAAAACCCGCCGTTGGCCGGGGCCCAGCACCACTTCACCCAAGTTGTAATTCTGCTGGTAGCCCATGTTCTTGATTTCCAGGCGAAAGCCCATGTCCCGGCCGTAGGGATTGGTGAGCTCCGCCCGCATGTACATGTGGGTGGCTTCGTTGGATTGACCGATGATCCGGGCTTGGAGCCTTTGGGCCCAGGACGTTGCCGGGCCCATCATTATGGCCAGCAAGCCGCCCAGAATGATTAAAAGACGGGAGATTTTTTTCATGACTTAACCCCCGCGGGCAGGGATTTGGATGAGGCCTCGACGGACTTGATGATTGCGTCAATCACCTGCATCACATCCACGCCATCCACCCGTGCCGAATAGTCCAGAATGATGCGATGGTTCATGACGGCGGGATAAAGTTCGGCGACGGAATCGAATCCGGCCTGGACGCGTCCGCGCATGAGTGCCTGCGCGCGGCTGGCGGCGGCCAGGGCGATGGCGGCGCGGGGGCTGGCTCCATAGCGCACATACTGCTTCACCAGTGGCGGGGCCGATTCATTTTCGGGATGGCTGGCCTCCACGAGTCGCGCGATATAGGCGGCGACCGGTTCGGAGATGAAGATCTGCGTGGCCAGGTTGATAGACTCCTGCAGGGCTTCCAGGTCCATCACCGGCTCATGATCCGGCGGCGCGCCATGCACGCGATTGCGTATGATCTGGCTCAGTACATTGGCATCTGGGTTGTCCAGATGCAGCTTGAAAAGGAAGCGGTCCACCTGGGCTTCCGGCAGGGGATAGGTGCCTTCGAGTTCGATGGGATTTTGCGTGGCGATCACGAAAAAGGGCCGGGGCAGTTTACGCGTTTCGCCGAGCACCGTTACCGATCGCTCCGCCATGGCCTCGAGCAGGGCAGACTGGGTTTTAGGCGAGGCGCGGTTGATTTCGTCACCCAGGAGAACGTTGGTGAATATGGGCCCTTCCTGAAAAATAAATTCGCGTTGACCGCTCTTTTCCTGGAGGATAAAACTTCCCGTAATATCGCTGGGCAGGAGGTCGGGGGTAAACTGGACGCGGTGAAACTGGATATCACAGAGGCGCGAAAAGCCCTTGACCAGCTCGGTCTTGCCGATGCCGGGCAGCCCTTCCAGAAGGACGTGGCCGCGCGCGAGGACGCCGGTGACGAGTGCGTCCGTCAGTTTTTCCTTGCCCAGGAGGACTTCGTTGAGTCCTGCCAGCAGTTTCTGGATTTTTTCACCTGCCCCTTCAACTCTCTGCTCCAAATTTCTTTCTTCTGCCATTATCTTCCCCCAAAACAAAAAGATGCCATCACATTACTCAACGTTTACAAAAGTCTTATTCTTCCCCGCTGGAAAAATAGTTCGAAACCACCTGCCGCTGGCTGGGCGAAATACGGGTGCGGCTGACTGCCGTTCCCTGCTGGGATTCATAGGAACGCAAGACGCCCGGGCTGAACTTGCCGGGATCGGCCTCCGGCTCCAGCACCGTGATTCCCATGTCCACCATGTCTTCGGGACTCAGAAAGCGGTTTTTCAGACGGTCTTCTTCATATTTAGCGCTTGCTAGTTCTTCGGGATCTTCGAAACTGAGCGCCGCGTCGCCACGTCC
>CAYWYC010000004.1:54444-55754 GCA_964462565.1 uncultured Candidatus Sumerlaeota bacterium
CCCGACATCTGCTTACCGCCCTGATTTTGCCCCTGGCCCTGTTTCTTCATATTGTTGAGCATTTCCTGCATCTGCTTGGTCAGTTCCGGCGGCATCATTTTGCTGGAATGGTTCAGCGCATTGTTCAGGTCCTGCATGGTCGATTTGAATTGCTCCGTCTGCATGGCGGCCAGGGGATTATTCTTGAAGCCGGGGGAACTGGTCAGGTCCTGAAAGGCATCGGCTACATTCATGACGCCCTGCTCGCTCTGGGCCACGGCATCGTCGATGCGCTGTTCCAGGTCTTCGATGGCTTCCCATTTTTCGCGCGTCAGGCCGTCTTTGGATTCTTCGATCTGCTGGAGATCGTCGAGGAGATCCTTGAGGCGTTCTTCGGGCAGGAGCATTTCATTTTCTTTAAGTTGCTGGGCATAGGGCTCGATTATCGAGTCCATCACCTCTTTGCTGGCTCCGGCGGAAGCGGTCTGGCGGGGGGGAATAAGAAAGACGGCGACAATATAAAGGGCCACCGGCAATAAACGTTTCAGAAAATAGGCCATATCCAGGCGCGGGGATTTTTCGCGCAGGACATCGCGGATTTTCCCCATCAGTTTCGTGCTGTCCAAATGCGGATAGAGTTCGGGTTTTTCATAATAGGCGGTGATGAGGCCGTCATTTTCATAATAGTGGTCGGCCAGTTCCGCGACATCGGCCGGTACGAAAAAATCGTCTTTCCGTCGCAGGCTCCAGAAGGCCCATATAGCCGGTAAGGGCAATAATATCAAGAGGTAATGGGTGTATATCTCATAGCTGGGATCCACCATTTTGATGACGAGGATGGTACTGGCATAAAGACCCAGGATAGCGATCGTGGCCGGAATGCTCTTTTCGAGCCACTTCACCAGGTTCAGTTTCCGGGCCGTGGGACGCAGAGAGGGTGCAATGGGCGATAAAGTCTTGGTTTTATTCATGATATATCCTCCTGCCAGAGGATGAAAGATAAAGGGGCTTTCTGCAGATTGACACAAAAAGGCCCTTCCCTTTTTCTACACCTTAATGGACAGCAGGTTCAAGAAAATGTTCCCCCCATTATTTCTTTTATGGATAAATAACTCAGGGCAAAGAGCTTTGATCCCTTTGATAATTTTTTTCCTGAAAAGCATTCGCTTGGTTTTAACCGACAGGATAACGTTACCAGCAAGTTTCACTTCGAATCAAGGTTAAAATATGCAGCCAGGTTTGGAAGACGGAAAGCGCAACAACCGATATCATGCTTCTTTGATCGAATCTTTTCTTTTGCACGGCCGGTAAACTGATGGCAATACGTACCG
>CAYWYC010000005.1:0-25698 GCA_964462565.1 uncultured Candidatus Sumerlaeota bacterium
TCGGTATTGGTAATTTCATCGGAAGCCATTGTGCCGGCAGGATGCCGGCGGTACGGAATTCAGGATTCGAAAGTTTGGATGATGGTTTCGCGGGGAATATTGCGTTGGGGTTTTTGCCAGAGCCAGAAGATGTCTTCTTTGTTCAGGTAAGCGACGACGTTTCGGGCGCTTTGGAAGGGCGTCCGTATTTTTCCGGCCTTGATAAAGGCGGCCAGTTCATCGATGCGTGGCTGGTCGGGGGGATAGTTGTCTTCCATAAGTTGGCGGAACATGTTCCGGATGAGATGCGGGGCCAGGGCGGCATCGAACTGGAGCAGGGCTTCCCGTGGCATGCCGAGCCGAAGCGGATTCTGGCGGACGATAATGTGTTCGCGATAGATGGAATCGACGACGCTTTCAAGCGCTGCGTATTCTTCGCGGATGCGCCCTGCGGTCCGGGCCAGCGTTCCGGCGATGGCGCCATGATCGCTGTGTCTATCCAGATAGGGGATGATGCGTTTTCGGATACGGTTGCGCGTGAAGCGAAGGTCGTCGTTGCTTTCGTCGTCGGCCCATTGGAGCCCGCATGATTGTGCGATGGCGCGAAGATGGGCAGCAGACCAGTCCAGCAGGGGGCGCAGGATAGCCATCCCGGCGCGCTGGCTTTCGGGAAGAATCCCACGCAGTCCGGCCAGGCCGCTGCCCCGCATGAGCCGCATGAGAAAGGTCTCGGCAAGATCGTCGCGATGGTGGGCCAGGATGAGCGTTTGCGTTTCGGCCTTTTGCATGATCGATGTCAGGGCGGTGTATCGTGCTTCGCGCAGGGCGGCTTCGAGCGAGCCACCGGCGGCAGACTGGATCGTCTTCGCGCGAAGTTTGCGGCTGCGAAAGGTCACCCCCAGTTGGCGGCAATTGGCGCGAACCCTTTCCTGGTCGGCGTCGGAGGCTTTACCACGGAGGGCATGGTTGACGTGGCCGACGGCGATTTCAGACGACCAGTCGGGGCGATCCTTCCAGGTCATGAGCCAGAGGAGGGCCGTGCTGTCGGCTCCTCCGCTGATCCCGAGAACGACGCGTTTCTGCTCGGCAATCTTTTCGCGCAGGAATTCCTGTTGCCAGAATTTATCGGCGAGAGCGTCGAGTTCTGCGGGTGATAATCGCTTGGTGGGCATGGGGCTCAATCACTTTCGCGCGGCGCTTCTCTGCGCACCAGGCGTTGCGCGCGCGGGCCGAACATCTGCTGGAACTGCGCCTTGGCCGTGGCGCTCATATTTTGCGAATCAATGAGTTCGTAGATTGTAATCTGCGGGATCGGTGGGGCGGGGTTTTCCGAATCCTGAAAAAGCGGGGCCATTTTCGGGGCGGGCATGTTGAAGTCGGCAAGTGGCTTGATCTCGTAATAGCGCTGAAAAATCGGCATTTCCGGGTAGAGCGACGTAATAAAGACACGCTTGCCTGCCTCGAATTGCGGCGCGAACATGCCGCCCATGACGGCCACCAGCCAGCGCTCGCTGGTACTGGGAGGCTCGTTGCCGATGAAAACCTCGACGCCTTCGGGCAGAGTCTGGCGGAGCATTTCGGCATACCACCCGTTGAATACAAAGTTGGACCCGATGACGGCGATGTCGGGACGTTTGTCTTCGCAGATCTGCGCGTACCAGAGCGGGTAAATGTCGTAGTCGTGTCGCGTGAATATCACGGCGTCTGGTGGCAGGCTTTGCATGGCCCCGATGGCGAAGTCATGGGCCTGGGTGGCATTGGACTTTTTGATTTCGTATGTGGCCGGATACCACGCACCCAGAGCGACAACAGCCAGGGCCAGTATGACGACTCCGGCGATAAGCGCGCGATACTCGTAGGCTCCCTTGCCGCTTTGCGATTCCGAATCGGGATCAGCCAGAAAAAGGTTTCGTCCGAGGGCGGCGGCGATGGGGGCCATGAGCAGGAGCAGAATCCAGAGCGGCAATTGATAGGCTTCGATGTCGGCGATGGTGTAAATCGTAACCAGAAGCAGGGCATGGAGAAAACTGAGCCCCAGCCCCCATGCGGCGGGCGATGACTGACGAAAAAGCGCCACCAATCCGAACGCGAAAAGCGCCAGCAGCAGCAGTCCCAGGGCCGGAAGGCGAACGTCGTTATCGGAAACGGGGCGCAAAACCTGTGAGCCTGTCCACTCAAGGATTTCTTTCCATCGCTCCTTGACAAAACCGGGTAATTCAGCAGCGGTGATCTTGTGGATGCCTTGGGGTGTTTGTTCGGTCAGGACGAAGGTGGTCTTGAACTGGCCGCCGGAGAGGTGCGAGATGGCCTTGCCGAAGTTAGTGGGATTGCTCCAGTTGATCTCGGGATCGGCCTGGGCGCGGATGGGCAGATAGAGGTAGCCGATGATGATCGGTGCGATAAGCAAAACCGCCGCCGCCATGATGGGCTTGAAATTTTTGCCGCGCTTCCACAGGAGCACGGTGGCGATGATGGACGGCGCGGCAGTGACCATGAAAAGCAGGTGATGGGTAAAGGCGATACCGCTCCAGAGCGCGAGGATATAAAGGCCTCCCGGTTCGGGCTTGCGGATGAGTCGCAATGCCAGCCACCATGCTCCCGTCAGAAAAACCAGAAAGAGCGAATAGACTTCGGTCTGGGTGCTCTGATCCCACCAGGTGGACGCGAAACCGGCGAGGAGCGCCACTGCGCTAGAAGCAAAAAGGAATGGATAGCGCCGGGCCCGTTCTTCGCCGACGGCGTGCATCCATATTTCGCGGGTCAAAAGCCAGACTCCCAGGCAGCCTAATGCTCCAAAGGCGGCACAAAGGATGTTCATGCTCAGGGCCGGCGATCCGGGCAGGATCGATTGGGCCAGACGTCCCAGGATCATGAATGTCGGGTAACCGGTTGGGTGCGGAATCCCCAGAACATGAGCGGCAGAAATCAGCTCGGCGCTGTCGCCGGGATAAATCGTGGGACACAGTGTCACCAGATAAAGGATAAATGGCAGTAACACCGTCAGGCTAGCGAAGAAAACGCGGTGAGACCGTGGCGCTTCGGACAACAGAAAAGAGCGAAGGCCATTCAACCGGTCGCTCTCTTCTGTTTGTGATTTTTCGACTTCTTCGGCACACTCAGAATCTTCCGACATGGATCGGACTCGTTTCTAGGAATTCTGTCGCACGAAGTTGCGAATGCTGCGGTCGTATGTTTTTTCCACGTCATCGGAAAAATAACAGGCGGGGAGTTCGCCCATGCTGCGGTGATAGGTGATGCATTCGCAGCAAACGCCCTTTCGGGGGCAAGGCTCGTAGGAGCAGTTGCAGTTTTTCATATTGCGTTGTTGATTCGCGCAATCGGCCATTTTTCATATCCTCCATTTGACTCGTATTATCCGGAGAAACCGGATGATGAGGAATCATCATAATTATTCGAGGATGATTAGTCAAGACCGGGACGTGAAATTGCTCGTTAGCACATCGCGCGAGGCCCTTGCCGCGATGGATCAGGACCCCGTGCTTGCGAAAACGGCTAAATAATTGCCTGTTTGCCTGCCTTTTGAAAGTCTTATGGGCCTTTTATCGCAATAGAAACGGTGAAGGCCCATCTTTTTCTTGCCTATTTTTTTCTGCTCGTTATATGCTGCGGTGTCGGATTTACAGGCAAGCATGTTGTAGAAAAACATAGACAAAGGAGCCAGATCAAGATGGGTAAAAATGTGATTGTAGCGCAGTCAGGCGGCCCCTCGGCCGTGATCAATAATACGGTGCACGGGATTATTGAAGGTTGCCGTAATTATCCCGATACCTTCGGGGAAATTTATGGCGGTTGGCATGGTGTGGAAGGCATCCTGAAAGAGGAATTGCTGGACATCAGCGCGCAGAAGGATGAGGAGATCAAACTGCTCAGCGTGACCCCTGCTGCCGGCGCTATCGGCACCTGCCGCTATAAACTGAAGAAGGATAACCCCGAAGACTTTGACCGGGTTATCGAAATAATGAAGGCCCATGATATCGGTTACTTTTTTTATGTGGGCGGTAATGACTCGATGGACACGGCCCATAAGGTGAGTGTCCTGGCGGCGGAAAAGGGGCTGGACCTCATCGCAGTGGGTGGCCCCAAGACGATTGACAACGACGTGGGCGATTCGGAATTCAAACTGATCGACCACACTCCGGGTTATGGTTCGACGGCGCGATACTTTGCCCAGTATATCCGCAACATCAACGAAGAAAACATGGGCTCCTGTCCGGCGGACCCGGTGATGGTGGTGCAGGCAATGGGCCGCAAGATCGGCTTTATCCCGGCGGCGGCGCGCCTGGCGGATCCTGATCGCGAAATGCCTCTGCAGATTTATATGACCGAATCGAAGCTGAGCATGGAACAACTGGGCGAGAACGTGATCGATTACCTCAAGAAGTATGGTCGATGCATCGTCGTGGTGAGTGAAGGTTTTGACGTGGGGGAATTGGGCGAAGTGAAGGACAACTTCGGCCATACGTCCTTTGGTTCGTCGAAGATGAGCGTGGCCCAGATTGTGACGAACTATCTGAACAGCCTGGACCTGCCCGTACCCGGCAAGGCGCGTTACCAGATTCCGGGAACAGATCAGCGCGACGCCATGATCTATGCCTCGACGGTGGACCTGGAAGAATCCTTCAAGGTGGGCTTCAAGTGTGCCCAGATCGCCAAGGAAGACGGCAACGGCTGGATGGGTACGATCCTGCGCGAGCCGGGTCCAATCTACAACGTGCGCTATGACAAGGCGCCGCTGGAGAAGGTGGCGAATTCGGAGCGTTTCTTTCCGCAGGACTGGATTGCCGAGAGCCGCTATGACGTGACCGATGACTTCATCAAGTATGCCCAGCCGCTTATCGGTACGGACTGGCCGAGTATTCCGCTGGTGGGTGGCTTGCAGCGTTTTGCGCGCTTTGAGCAGATTTTCGCCGACAAAAAACTCGGCGACTACATCCCCCAGGGATACCGTAAATAAACAAGGATCAGGCAGGCCAATATGCCCAAGCGTACGGCAAGCCTCATCGAGAAAAACTTTCCCGCGATTGTGCTTTGCTGCATGGTCGCGGGATTTCTGTTGCGATGGGTAGGCCTGCGGACGGCGGCCTTTAACATGGACGAAGCCGTACTCTCCGCCTTTGCCTCGCAGACCGTGCATATCGGGCGATTTCACCTGACCGGGATTCGCACGAGTTTCGGCTTCCATAACCCGCCTTTTCTGATTTATCTGGTGACGCCCTTTTTCTGGATAAGCCGGAGTCCGCTGCTGGCAATGACTTTCCTTGCGGTATTGGCCACAGCGGCGATTGGCCTGACGGCAGACGCGGCGCGGCGGATTTTCGGGCCGCGTGAAGGAATTGTGGCGGCGGCGATCCTGACATTTTCACCCCTGGCCATCGAACATTCCCGCAGGCTCTGGGGACATGACACCATCATATTCTGGACGGCGCTGGCGATCTATGGGGTGGTGCGTTGGATGCAGGATTATGAGACCCGGGAGCGGATCGAATCGAAGGGACGGACCTGGTTCTCGGGCTGGCTTTTTCTTTCGATGCTGGCGACGGCATCGGCCCAGGCATGTCACCTCACCGGGGCATTTCTATGGGCTTATCCGCTTGGCGCGATGGTATTGCTTGCCTTTCGACTGCGCGGTACGGGAGCAATGCGCCATTTTCGCAGACGCACGATGCTCTGTGTTCTGGCGGGTCTCTTTTTTCTGGCCGTAATTTACGCGCCCTGGGTGATTGCCGACGCGCGCGGCAGTCCGCCTTTTGCCGAAATGCGCCAGGTGCTTGAACTGGCAACAGGCCAAAACCCCGGAGGAGAAAACCTGACACCTGTTCCGGCGGAGCAATGCTGGGTGGGGATTCTGGCCGACAGCTGGCATCATGCCCAGATCGGCGTCATGCTGGATGCATTTTTTCAGGAGCGTCCCGTTTTGTCGGTTATCATGATGCTCATGCGCGCACTGTCGGGATTCGTCATGCTGGGGGGAACGCTTTATCTGCTGGGGCCGCTGCGTCTGACCTGGCTTGCGTCATTTCCGGCGCAGGGCTTCCGGGTGCTTTTGCTTGCGGGCATTTTGCCGCCGGTTCTTGTGTTCACGATTCTGCCGGTCACCAGCGTCCCGCCCTATCAGCTGCCGGTCCTGATTCCGGCGGTAATTCTGGCCGCCTGTTTTATCCCGAAGATTTTTGAGAAGTTCGGTTTACACACGAAGAAGCCGACAAGCCTCTTGTGGGTCCTGCTGGTTTTTTATGCCTTGGCGGGAACCACTTATACGGCCCAGACCCGGCACTATGTGGTCTCTGCCACGCCATCAGAGACGATCCACGCGAGCTATGGTCAGAAGCGTGCGCTGGTGCGGCGGATCATTCGCGATGGTGAGGGTGAAAACTTCACTATCATGCAGGAAGCGCGGCCACCGGAACAGGGCATCGATATCTGGCTGAGCTATATCTATTACGTACTCACCGGCAAAAACCAGTCGCCTCTTTCCACGAACGCACCCGTGATCTATCTGATGCATGATTCCGGAATTATTCTAGCTGACAAAGCCAATGCCTTTTTGAACAAGCAACAGGCCATCGAACACTTTGGCCCCTTGCTTCTATATCGCTTCGAAGGCCATGAGGCCGACCAATGGCGCGCGATCACCCGAAACCAGCGGCCTGACCAAGGCTTCATGCATCGTGTCAGGACTCGAACCGTTGTCAATTCCGACTGGCAGGTCCGACATCACAAACACCACTTTCAACTCTACTGGGGCATTTCCGGCAAAAGAACCATCGAAGCCTCCTGCACCGATCCCCATTTCGGCATCGAGCAACTGGCCGACCAGTTTGAAATGCATCGTTCCACGCTCTATCGCCAATTCAAGCGCCAATTCAATATTACTCCATCGCAATATCTATTGCGCCTTCGCATTAACGTCGCCCTCGACAGGCTTAACAGTTCAAACCTGAGCCTGGTGGAGATTGCCGAAAGTTCGGGCTACCGCGATCCCGGCTACTTCGGCAAAGTTATCCAGGCAGCAACGGGTTACACTCCCGGCCAGCTGCGGAAGCGTGAGTCCGATAAATGAGAGGACTTGGCGGGACTTCATGGCGGGCTTGTGATCACCTGCGCCTTGACATGTCGGGCGAATCAAAATACAATAAAAAAAACAGGGCAACACTGACGCCGCAAAACATGAATCACAAACAGCGTCTGCCAGTTGCCTGAATCCGGCGCTGGCAAAGGGAAACTTATAAATGCACAAACGAAACATATATCTGGGCTTGTGGGTCCTGCTGCTCGGGATCCTGGCCGTCATTTCTGTTGGGGCGGCCGACCATGTGCCGGGTGCGGTATATGAGAGTGAATACGAGAAACTTTTGAAACAGACCGGCCCCGAGGCCCTGGCCCTTGACTTGCTGGACAAATATCATACGCCTGAAGGCCCGGACCGGGTGGAAAGCGCGGGGATTTTATTGGCGAAGCAGCCCGATCTTGCACTGAAGGTCTTGGATGCCATGGCTCAGGCGGGGGCTGATGATTCTGAAATGCTGGAAGCCCATCTGCTGCTTGAAATCGCGATCGGTCCCGATGCCGGTGTGGTGAAGCGGTATAGTTATCGAAACAAAAAACATTTCCTGACTGACGCCATGTCGGAGCGTGCCGCGCGGCTGCTTTCCCATGACGACCCGATTGTGCGTGCCATGGCCGAATGGGCCCTGGCGGTGCGTGTGGCGAAGGATAATGAAAAAAAATATATGACCTGGGGTGCTCCACGGGCCACGCGCGAATGGCCGAAGGAGAATCCGCCCGAGTGGTTTCAAAAATGGTATGCCATCCCCGATTCGCAGCTACTGGAACTGGACTATGGCCGCCAGATGATCGATGCGGGTATTCATACAGATTACAATGCCATGCTGGAAGCCGCGGCAGGTATTGTGGATCGGGCGAAAAAGGCAGCCGCCGAGGGGAATCTTCAGTCGGAAGAATATCGCAAGACGCTTGGGGCAATGCAGTCGGCCAATGAGACCCTGCAGGCAAGCGCTGAAAGCGGTCTGACCGGGCAGCGCAAGGCCTTCATCAAGCTACGCCAGGTAGCGCGGGATGTGGTCATGCTGAATCCCGACCTGGATATGGAGGGGCTGGTCTATTGCACGCGCCATTCCGGACGCAAGCACCTGGTGCCGATGAGTTCCCGCGCCAGTGACCATGCTCCCGGTGGGGACTTGCATGTGCAGATGGGGCTTGACCCGGACACGCCCGCCCGTTCGCTTGTTATGGACCAGCTTGATCCGGGGCACGTGCAGGACTATGACCTGTGGTACGATGCCGACAAGATTGTCTTTTCCTGGAGCGAGCAGACGCGTTGGGATGAGGGCACGTCGGGTCTGGTGGATGGCCTGCTTTGGGATTGTGGGGCGCAACCGTTGCATCTCTGGGAAATCAACATCGACGGTACCGGCCTGCGGCAACTGACGGATCATCCGCGCTTTGGCGACATGGAGCCGGCTTACCTGCCCGATGGCGATATTGTCTTTGCCTCGGGCCGCTCGCAAGGCAGCACGCACTGTGGCTCCTGGAACTTGAACGGCTACTTCAGCCCCCCGAACCTGTATCGGATCAATCCCGAAAGCAAGGCGATCCGGCGCATCAGCTATAACAAGGACGAAGACCGCTATCCCTATGTCGATAATGACGGACGGATTGTGTATATGCGCTGGGATTATCAGGAACGGGGCTTTGGGCCGACGCAGCCGTTGTGGATTCTGAACCCTGACGGGACCATGAATGACGGACTTTATAAAATGCATACACTCGACAGTCCGCTGACCCTGCGCGATCCGCGTGGGATTCCCGGAGATGAACGCTATATCGCTATTGCCTGTGGCCACCATGAGCATATTGAGGGAGCCCTGGCTATTGTGGACCCGAACACCCACCTGAATGATACGCAGGCGATGGAGTATGTCACTCCCGATTGCAGCCCGACGGAAGGTGGTTATGGCCCGGCCAGGACCGTTGCCCAGGGCGGGGTGCAGGATCGCTATGGCCTTTATCATACCCCCTGGGCACTGTCCCCCACGAGTTTCTTGACTTCCTACGCCTATGGCGCTCCCGCTTCCACCAGCTTCGCCGCCTATTACATCGACGTATGGGGAAACAAAGAACTGCTCAAGCGCGACAGGATATTCGACGTAGCCGTACCCATCCCCCTGAAAAAGCGGCCCAAACCGCCCGTTATCGTGTCGCGTCCGCGGCCCGAAAAGAACTACGCGCTGACCTACGTGAACGATGTCTATACCGACATGGAAGGTATTGAGCGGGGCACCATCAAGTATATCCGCATTCTGGAACGCCTCCAGTGGTTTGACGACCAGATGGGCGGCGGCACAGGCATTCAGTATAAGCCCGGCACCAATTACAACAGTATGTTCAGCTATTGGACCCCCGGCGCCACCCGGGTAATCGGTACTGTTCCCGTAGAGGAAGACGGTTCGGCCTACTTCAAGGTTCCGACTAACATGGCCATCTGGTTTCAGGCGCTTGATGAAAACCTAATGGAAGTGCGACGCATGCGGACCCATGTGGAGTATCAGCCGGGAGAGATGCGCGGATGCATCGGCTGCCATGAAACGCAGTCCACCATCCCCCGCACTGGCGCAGATAGTCGCCGCCTGGCAGCCGTGTTGCGGGAGCCATCCATGCCCAAGCCACCTGTCTTTGGCGATACGACTCTGCTGGACTTTGAAAATCACATCCAGCCCATTTTCGACAAGCATTGTGTGGAATGTCACGGGGCCGAAAAGCCCAAGGGCAAACTGGATCTGAGTCGGATGGAAGACGAGTTTGGCTTCATGCAGTCCTATCGCTCCATCATGGGTGTCAAATCCGGTGAGACGCTGCCCATGGGCTTCAGCGGCTTTGTCATCGATGGTGTTCCGGTAAGGCAGGACAAGAAAGTGGACCGGGAATACTATGCGGCCCGCCGTAATCAATGGGAGTTCAAACCGGAAGGTTCGCTTCTGAGCCTGCCCAACTGGAACATTAATCTGGAAATCAGCCAGCCCCGCCAGTGTGGCTCCTATCAGAGCCCACTTATCCGTACACTTTTCGACAAGGAGAGCCACGCCAAAATACGCGAGAAATTCAGTCCTGCGGAATGGGAGATGCTCGTGACCTGGGTTGACGTCAACGCGCCCTATTTCAGTACCCATGTACGCAGGGATGGCCACAAACGTGGCAAGGGTAACATCCTCACGAGCGTCAATGTGGTCCTCGATCCCCCTTTCAAGAAAGGGGAAAAAGGCTACGCCATTCGGGAACTCGATCCCAAGGGATCGATCCAGGGCTGGGGTAAGCGGCAGCCTGAAACCATTAAAGATGTGGATGCAAGCGAGGTGTATAAGTCCAGGGAAATGGCCGGGGAATAAAGATAAGTTATCTCCCCTATGACGGAGGCAAAATGCGTGGTTTAAGAAATATCGCTTTCCTGTCAGGCATATTGATTCTCTGCGCTTGCGGTTTCGCATTTCTCCCTGAGCCCACGAAAAAGAAGGTGGTCAAGGCCGACCTCCTTGGTGTCTGGGAATATCCCGCCGATTATGGCAGCACCACGGTGACCCATCGAGTTCAAGCCGGGCTACACCTTCGTGCAAACCATCACTCGTCCAAGCCCCGCACCTGTTCAGGTTCACGAGGGGACCTGGTCCATTGCCAATAATGCCCCGCGCCTCGAACTCCTGAAACCCGACTTTCACACACCGGCCGGGCCCTGGGTTCTGGAAGAAGCCAGCTGGTGGATGATGGATAGCGTCATAAACAAAGGGATCGACGTCTCAATCTGCGGCGCCGCCGACGACCGCGACCCCGACTCCTGCTTCGAAATGAAGAAGATTCGGTAAGCGCTGCCAACGCAGGAATATGAGTGGTGCAGGTCAAATCCCAAATCGTGATCGGAGCGCATCAAGTTGCGGTTCGTAGTAAGTCCCGCGAAGGACGTCAGCTTGACTAAAATCTCTTGTTTCGGCTGGAGATTTGGTTCCGGATAACGGCCCTGACGGGCCTGACTACAAACAAAGGGGCCCTGTGTTATTATCCCTTTCGCTTCATTCTTTTCCGGGCGGCTTTTTCGATTTGCTGGGCCTTTGGGAAGAAGGTGTCGAGCGCGTCCCAGGCGAGGGCGATGCCCCAGAAGAGGATGACCCAGTGGGCCCACCAGCCGCCGCGGGTGAAGATGTCGATGAGCAGGAGAATGGCGTTGGTTACGAGATAGGAGCGGAAGTGGTCGAAGAACTGTTGGCGCTTCCGCGTGACGACGGCCTGCCTGGCTTCTTCGATGCGTCCTTCTTCGCTGTATTCGCGGATGGCTGCCTCGATGGCGCTGGGGCTGAGTCCCATTTTCGCGCCGATCTCATAGAGATCATCCTTGTCGGCCAGGTGGCCTTTGCGGGCCTGGTGCTTCAGGGCGCGCCGGATGATCTCGTCGAGTTCCTTTTCCGTATAGCCGCTTGTCTTGCCTTCATCCGTCATGATTCATCTATTCGCTTTCCGAAAAGCGCCGGTCCCAATCATAGTCTTTGGATGTGACGATCGATTCCATGCGTTCGATACGGTGGTTCAGAGTGTCGAAGGTGCGCTTGAGGCGATGGATGGCCATGCTGCGCGAGCTGGCGTAAGAGTCGTAGAATTCGCGCTCCGCTTCCGTGCGAAAGGGGACGACCGGCTCGGGCTTCATGACGATGGCCAGGACGAAATAGGCCAGCAACATGGGAAAGCCGAAGAGAAAAACCACCCCGACCAGCCAGAGTACGCGCATCCATACCAGGGGGAAGTCCAGATATTCGGAAAGCCCCTTGCATACTCCCAGGAACGCGCCGCTACGGGAGCGGTATAGTCCTTTTTTCCATCGTGTGTCGTAACCGTTATATGACATGATTCCATTCTCCTTGAATTGATCTTTCCTGCGTCGATTCAAACTGCTGCTGCGATAAACTGCTGCAATGTGGTACGGGTATTTCGTCAACGACGCCCTGCCCGTCGGCAGAGGCGGCTACTGCTTCTTCGCGCGATCCAGCAATATGGTTTCCAGTGTCTCGACACGTTTTTCCATCTTTTCAAGTCCGGCATGTATCTCCTGTACAATCTGATGCTCGTGATTGGTAACGGCGCTGTCTTTGCGGCCACCGTTGACCAGCGAAAGGATAAACCAGAGGATGAGTGCGATGATGCCTATGGGTATCAGGGCAATCAGCGCAAACATCGCTATAGGAATTAAAAAGGCTATTTCATGCATCATCTATTTCCTTTCACCGGGGCGCTTAAGTATCCCAGGGGCTGTCTTTGTGGCTTTTTCAGCATCAGTCTTTCGACTTAAAGGCCGCTATGATGACCGCTGCGATGATTGCGAGCACCAGCAGGGCTGCTCCGCCAAATATGATTAACATGAACAATGAAATTCCGAATCCCTGCGCCATAAGTCAGTCCCACTTTCTATACGTTTATTGGTGTTTCTTTTTGGTCGTAATGCATCAATCCTTCGACTTAAAGGCCGCCATGATCACGGCTGCAACAACGGCCACTCCCAGCAGTACAACGCCTCCGATTACAATCAATCCGAAAAAAGACATGGACATGTTTCATCTCTCCCTTTGCCTAATTGCGTCGCGTTCTTTCGAGAAGTATGGTCTCCAGATTCTGCACACGATCCATCATGCGGTCAAGTTCGCGGTGGAGTTCCTGGATGCGGCGGATTTCGTCATACTCGTATATTTCTTTTGATGTCCGCCTGGACTTTGACTTTCCACCAGAGAGGAAAAATATAAGTCCCAGGATAAAGGCTCCACCAATCAGGCCCAGTATGATAATGCTCGTCACTGGAAAACCATGGGCCACCGCCGTCCTGTGAAACTCCATTCCGCTATGATTGACCGGTGCCTGAACTACCCTTGCGTCTGTGAAGAAAAACAAACCAAGAAAGGCGAGCACGAGGAACACACCGGCCAGGATGATCATGAAGCAACCAAGGGAACGCATCGCTCAGCACTACCTTTCTCTTTAAGTTCGCATTTCATTCAAGTCAATATCGGGCAGCAATCAGCTATTCCGGCCTTCCACCTGGCGACGCAGGGCTTCCATCTCGGCTTCGAGTTCTTCTTCCGACAGGCGCTGTCCGGCCTTTTTCTGCTCAGCATGGCGGCGAAGCTCGCGCTGGGCTTCCATGCGTTCGCGTTGCAGGCGGATTTCTTCCATGTCGGGCCCGGGATCTTCCTGAAGCCCGCCATAAGGACCTCCGGCATACTGGGGTTTCGGCTTATTATTGCGCCGCACGATCAGAAAAATAACCAGGCCGATGCCGCCCAGTAGAAGAATTCCAAGTCCACCGATGGGGATCAGGCCGAGCGCAAACCAGGACTTCCGGGCGCTATGGCTCGAGATATGGACGCTGCCACGGGGGCTATTATAGTTCCCGGAAACATGGATGTTCCGGTGTCCCCCATCATTCATATAAACATGGCCTGAAGAGCCATCGATATGCATGACCTTGTTGCCGTTTTGCATGTGAACCTTTCCGGTGGAACCATCCACATGGAGGCTGTTCGAGCCGTTTAGTATTTCAATCATACCGTGTTCATTCATTTGGACCACGGCGTTGTCATTCCGATGAACCAATGCACTCGGGCCATCGCTTGTGCGGACATAGGTGTTATGGCCTCGGTCAGAAACTCTCACGCCAGGCGTGATAATCTTGAAAAAGAAGAAACCCGCGGCAAGCAGTATCAGTACAATTGGAACGGCAACGGCGGCAACGATACATCCCAGGGCGCGCATGACAGGTTTCTCCTTTTCTTAACTGCTTTGTTTGAGTCCGGTGGCTGGTCCTGTTTGATCAGGCTATGAACAGCAGGGCCAGCCCTATAATTCCTGCCGCTATCAAAAACATAATCACGGCAACTATGGTGATCACAATCCGCATGGCGAAGCCTTTCTCGATTCACGGAATCAATGAAGCCGTGAGCGCTTATTCCTGCTTGCCTTCCACTTCCTTGCGCAGGGCTTCCATTTCGGCCTCGAGTTCTTCGTCGCTCACCAGAGAGTCAAACTCATCTTCCAGGCTTGGCTTGCGGCCGTAGTTGACCAGGTCGGCCTCGGCTTCCATGCGATCCACGCGACGTTCATACCCGTCGAACTTGGCAAAGACATCACTGATGTCGGCTTTGCGGATCTGCTGCTGGGCACGTTTCTTGGTCGAGGCATGCATGTGGCGCTGGACCAGGACTTTCTGCTTTTCGCGTGCGGCAGCGATCTTTTCTTCGAGCTGCTTGATGTCATTTTGGTACTGCTCAATCAAAGCGTCGCATTCCTGTTTTTGCTTGTCAAGCCCTTCCTTGCGTTCGGCATAGTGCCGTTTTTCGAGCAGGGCTTCGCGGGCCAGGGCGTCACGTTTTTTCTGCATGGCCAGTCGGGCCTTGGCTTCCCATTCTTCGGCCTTGGCGCCGGCTTCATAGGCCTGGCGGCTGAAAGTCTTGGCGTGAGCCATGGCAGAGGCGCACTGCGCCTTGATATCAATGAGGGTGTCTTCCATTTCCTGGATCATCAGGCGGATCAGTTTTTCCGGATCTTCCGCCTTTTCCAGCATGGCATTGATGTTGGAACTGATAATATCGCCGATTCTGCTAAAAATACCCATTTCCTTATCCTCCTTCGTTATTCGGCATTCTTGCCGGTTTCTGGTTCTATTTATTGCGAAGAATGTGCCAACTTTGCATAATTTGTCTAAAATGTTATATATCAATGGTTTACGTGCCTTTGGTCGAAAAATAGTTTGGATTTTGCGCTTGCTATTTGCGCTTCCTGGTGGTGAAATACGCCAGACTATGACGGAAAAGACCAAATAGCCCGGAGGGCGAGATGGCTGACAATGCACCAGGAAACGACGAAGATCGTGAAAGAAGACTGCCGCCGGGCAGCCAGGAAGCCATTGGCGAATCGCGGGCATTTCTTGACTTTCAGGATGACCTGCGACGGGTGGCTCCCGTGGAAAGGCCGGTGCTGCTGATAGGGGAGCGCGGGACGGGCAAGGAAATGGCGGCGCGACGCTTGCACTTCCTTTCGCAACGCTGGGGGCAGCCCTGCGTCACGCTCAATTGCGCGGCCCTGTCGCCTTCTTTGATCGAGTCGGAACTCTTCGGCCATGAGGAAGGGGCCTTTACGGGGGCACGACGGCGCAGGCGCGGACGCTTCGAGTCGGCCGATGGCGGCACCCTTTTTCTGGATGAGATATCGCTGATCCCCATCGAGACGCAGGAAAAGATCCTGCGGGTGGTGGAATATGGCAGTTTTGAGCGCGTAGGCAGCACGGAATCGACGCAGGCTGATGTGCGAATTATCGGCGCGACAAACGTGGACCTTTCCCGTGAAGCCACCGCGGGAAGATTTAAGCGCGACTTGCTGGATCGCCTGTCCTTCGAGGTGCTTTTTCTGCCACCCTTGCGCGAACGCGCCGAGGATATTCCCCTGCTTGCGTCTCATTTTGCGGCGCGCATGGCTCATGAACTGGGGCGCGCGAACATTCCTGAATTTTCGGAAGAAGGCCTGGACCGCCTGCTGGAGTATTCCTGGCCGGGGAATATCCGCGAATTGAAAAACGTGGTGGAGCGTGCGGTATATCGTGCCGACGGCGACCAGATTGAAGACTTTGAATTCTATCCCTTTCGTTCGCCTTATTGCCCGCTGCCGGATCGGGACCACTTGTCGGTTTCCATGGCCGTAAAGGAAAAGACCGCCGAAATATCGGTCGATTCCGCTGAAGTGGAAGAGCAGACGGAGCAGGCCGCCGAGGCGGATTTTTCCCAGGAAGGGGCCTTTGAGGCCTTTATGGAAAAGGCCATGGAGAAAGAAGATGGCTTTGTGCTTCCAGAGCTGCTAAAAGAGGTGGAGCTGGCGGCCATTCGCGCGGCCATGGAGGCTGCCAGGTATAGCCAAAAAGGAGCCGCCGAAAAACTCGGGCTTACGTATCACCAGTTTCGTGGGCTCTACCGCAAGCACTCAGATGTATTCGACCAGGAGAAGGATTGATATATGCGCATTGCCTTAGCACAGATCAACACCACCGTCGGCGCCATTGCCCGAAACACCAACCGGGCCATTCGCGCGTTGGAAGAAGCGGACAAGATGAAGGCCGATCTTGTCATCTTTCCCGAGATGACATTGACGGGTTATCCCCCCATGGATTTGCTGGATCGTCGTAGTTTCACGACCCATAATCTGCAAGCGCTGGATAAAGTGGTCCGCGCCACGGAAAACCTGCCGGCAGCCCTGATCGGATTTGTACATCGCGATGATGAAGCAGAAGGCAAGGGGCTTTTCAACGCAGTCGCTTTCTGCGCAGAGGGCAAACACGTTTCCACGCATTGCAAAACCCTGCTGCCGACCTACGATGTCTTTGACGAAGCCCGCTATTTCGACTCAGCGCTCTCCAATGAGATCATGGAATTCCAGGGCGTACGAATCGGCGTTTCCGTGTGCGAGGATATCTGGAACGACGCGCTCTACTGGAAACTGCGCGAACGCAAGCGTCGCTACGATCGCGACCCGATCGATTGCCTGCAAGAACAGGGCATGGATTTGCTGGTAAATATTTCGGCTTCGCCCTATACGGAAGGCAAGCGGGCCCTGAAGCGTGAAATGTTCGCGGCAACGGCCCGCCGGAGGAATTGCCCGCTCGTCCATGTAAACCTGGTCGGCGGTAATGACAATCTGATTTTCGACGGCTGGAGCAATGTCTTCGACCGGACGGGCCGTATCGTTGCGCAGGCGCGGGATTTCGAAGAAGCCCTCATGGTGATTGACATCGATCCCTATCTGGAAGAGGGCGACAGCGCCGAACCCAATCCGGAACACATCGAACATACCTCCTCGGAAGAGATCGAGGCGATTTGCCGGGCTCTGACCCTGGGGATCAAGGATTACATGGGCAAGTGTGGCTTCAAGGAAGTGGTGATCGGCCTGAGCGGCGGCATCGACAGCGCGGTAACGGCGGCGCTTGCGGTCCGCGCCCTGGGATCGGATCGGGTGACCGGCGTTGCAATGCCATCGCAATATTCATCGGACCACAGCCGGAGCGATGCCAAAATACTGGCCGAAAACCTGGGCATTGCTTTTCACGAGATAGCCATTCAGCCTATCTTCCAAAAGATGCTGGATACGATGGAACCTTATTTCGAGGGGCTGCCCTTTGGCGAAGCCGAGGAAAACCTCCAGGCGCGTATTCGCGGAAACATCCTGATGTCCCTGGCCAACAAGTTCGGCAGGCTTGTACTATCGACGGGCAACAAGTCGGAGATGGCCGTGGGCTATTGCACGCTTTATGGCGACATGAGCGGGGGCCTCGCGGTGCTCAGCGATGTGCCCAAGACGATGGTTTACCAGTTGGCGGAATATATGAATCGCGGGGGAGAACTGATCCCCAAAAATACCATCACAAAACCTCCTTCGGCGGAATTGCGTCCCGATCAGCGAGACACGGACAGCCTGCCTCCTTACGACATACTTGATCCCATCATTCGCGGCTATGTGGAAGAGGGACTTTATGTATCTGAAATCGTGGAGCGCGGCTATGACCGGGAAACGGTGGAACGCGTGATTCGCATGATCGAACGGAATGAATACAAACGTCGTCAGGCGGCGATTGGGCTGAAAATCACGCACCGGGCCTTTGGCTATGGCCGCCGCATGCCCGTGGCGAGGGGTTCGGATCTGGAGCAGGACCAATCTTGAAAGCACAGAAAGATGGAGCATGATCGCTGAGTGGAATGCCTTGGGACATACGGGCAGCAATCATTTTGACATGGCCGACAAAAGCCTTGTTCTGGCCGTGCATGATCGTGAGTTGCGCGCGCAGATGAAAGTCGCCCTGGAATCCCGGGATATCCACGTGCTCGAAGCTGCCGATGGCGACCAGGCGCTGAATATTGTCTTGCGGGAAGACCCCGACATGCTGGTATGTGATCGCCTGCTGCCCCGACTGGACGGGCTGACGCTGTGCCAGCGCGTACAGGACTTGCAGGCGGCACAGGAAGTCTATGTTCTCATGCTTTTGCACAATCCCTCGGAAAAAGATGTTGCCAATGCCCAGGAAGCGGGCGCCGATGAGTGGCTTCCCCGTGAAGCAAGCATGCAGCAACTCATCGATCATGTCAGGGCTGGCTTGAAAATTGTCCACCTGCAGCGGGGCTTCAGCCTGCGTAATGAAGAATTCATGAAATTGACCCAGCGCTACAATTCGGAGATGGAGAGCATCTCCATGATCCAGAAAGCCCTGCTACCCCAGAACCTGCCGGAGTTGACGGGCTTCACCTTTACATCCTTTTACATGCCATCCACCGAATGCGGGGGCGATTATTACGACCTCGTCAAACTGGATGACAATCGCACGGGTTTTGTAATTGCCGATGTCAGTGGGCATGGTGCGCCCGCCATGGTGACGATGGCCTTGGTGCGGCAGAACTTTCGTCTTATTTCGAAAAAGTATGAAGAGCCTCATCTCTTGCTGGAAGAAATGAATCGGCTGTTATTCGATCACCTGCCCACCGATCAGTACGTTACCATGCATTACGCCATACTCGACTCGGAAAATCTGGAAGTGCATTATGCTTCCGCCGGGCATAACCCGCCCTTGTGGTACCGGGCGGCGGATAAAAGCGTGTCGCTCCTGAAGCATTGCGAGAGTTTTCCCCTGAAACTCGTGACCCGCGACGCGCGATATCGTTCGATTCGTATTCAACTGGAGCCTCTGGACCGCCTGATATTTTATACAGATGGCATACCTGAATGTTTTGGCCCGGGACGGGAAGTTTATGGAATGGAACGCATGGAAGAAGTGATCAGGGAAAAGGCGGAGGAACGTGTGGAGATGCTGGAGAATATGCTGATTACCGATGTGCTGTCTTTTGCTGATGGCCATGCGCCCGAAGATGACCTGACGCTGGGTGTATTGGGGGTGCGTGATGTCTGATATTCGGCGCTATGTGCTTTTGCTGGTTATGCTTTTGGTCCCCTCTTTCACTTATATTCATGCGCAGGACCCCCTTCAGGGCGTTACGATTACCGATGTCGATTTTGAAGGCCTGCGGCGGCTGAAACCGGAGCAACTCCTTCAGATTATCGAGAGCAAGCCGGGAACTGAATTTGACCGGATGCGGCTGCGCAATGACCTGAAAAATCTGGCCCAGCGCGCCTTGCGCGTGGATGTGCGGCAGGAACTGACGGCGGATGGTCTGCGTCTTATTTTTGTGCTGCGGGAAAACCCCGTCATTGCCGATGTGCGTTTTATCGGCAATGACCAGATCAAGACTTCGACGCTCGAAAAAATCCTGCGGGTAGGTGAGGGCGACGTGCTTTCGCGCGAGGATATTCTGGAGACCGAAAAGGTGGTGCGCCGCGAGTATCGTATCCTGGGCTATATGAAGGCCCATGTGGAAGTAAGCATTATCCCCGCGAAACCGGCAGATCCGGAAGGCCCGGTGCGCATGGACGCAGCGGAGCGCGTGATTTTGCAGGTTTTTATTCGGGAAGGGGAGAAGGTAAAGATCGACGACCTGAAGATTGTGGGAAACGATCATTTCTTTGACTGGCGCATCCGGCTGGAAATGGAGACTTCAGGCTCCTGGCTATTTTTTAAAAATTACTACGACGAAGAAGCCTTTGAACGCGACTTACAGACGATCCAGCGCATGTATATCCAGGACGGCTTCTTTGATGTGCAGGTGACGCGCGGTGAGTTTGAATTCAGCCAGAAGAAGAAAACCGTGACTCCCGTCATCCGTATCTTTGAAGGCCCGCGCTATCGGATCGGTGATATTTCAGTGGAAGGCGTGAGTATTTTTAAGCCGGAAGAAGTGCTGGCTCCTTTTCAGAAAATCAAGGGGGATGAATTCAACGCCCGCCCCTACCAACTCGCCATGGAAAAAGCCAAAGCCCTCTACGGGAACGAAGGATATATTACGACGGAGTTTGCCGATTTCTTTGAGTTTGACCGCGCCGAGGGCAAGGTGAATGTGCGCATCAGCGTGATGGAAGGGCCTCAGATTCGTGTGGGCAAAGTATTGCGGGAGCGGCCCGAATGGCTCGATTCCGAACCGGAAGGATGGTTCGGGCGGCTTTACGACGGCATCGCCCCACCCGTAAAGGACGAGGTGATCGCTCGCGAAACGGAGTTGGAGCCGGGAGAGATTTATTCGCTCAAGGACGAAGAAAGAACAGAATACAATCTTTATCGCCTGGGCGTTTTCGAAGATGTGCAGGTGGAGAATCGCAGCACCGACGATCCCAAGGTTCATGACGCGGCAGTGATTGTGGAGGATGGGGTCTCGGGGAATGTGTTTCTGGGGGCGGGGTATCGCGAATCGATGGGACTCTATGCCTGGACGGCCCTTTCGGAACGGAACATTGGCGGCAATGCCGATGTGCTTCGCATGGAATATACGGTCGGTACCGAGGGCAGCGGCTTTTCGCTGTCTTATCTGGACCGGTATCTTGCCGGAAGCGACTATTCCTTGCAGACCAGACTCTATCATGGCAGCGCCGACAAGCCGGGCTTTGACCAGGAGAAGACAGGCGGCTCCTTGGAGTTGGGCATTCCATTGGAACAGGTTCCGACGATAGGGAGTGCATTCAACGATGCCTGGCGGGCGGAACTGGGCCTGCGCGCCGAGTATGTGGATACGGACGAGGGAGAATATGATCCCGATGCCGACTTTGACCAGGAATACGGGGTCTTTACGGGCCGGATCGGCGTGTCCCATGACAGCCGCGTTCGCGAGCGTCTGATCGGCCGGGAATTCTTCACGACGAAGGGACATTATGAATCCATCGGCTTTGAAGGCGGCTATGCCAACGGGACATTGCTCCGGCTCACAGGTCGCTACGAGTGGTATTATCCGGTCATGGATCGCCTGATATTTGCATCGGAAAACACCGTCGGCCTGATGGCCTACGATGCCGACGAAGTCGGGCCCAGCGAGCGCATGTACATGGGAGGCGGCGAGGACATGCGTGGCTTTGATTACAATCAGGTCGGAGACCATGACAGCGGTGACGGCGACGTGCCCCTGGGCGGCGCAACGCGTATTCTGAGTCGCAACGAACTGCGCTATCCGATCTTTGACGTGCTGACGGGAGTTGTCTTTCTCGATGCCGGCATGATCGATCAGCGCGCCTTTACTTATGACGCCACTCGCGTCAGCGCCGGTGGCGGTCTCCGCCTCAAGGTGCAGGGCGTCCTGCTGGGTATTGACATTGCCGGGCCGCTCCTGTATCAGACAGAAGACCGGAAACGCTATTTCCATTTTTATATTCGAGGCGACTGGGGTATCTGATGCTGCTTTCTATTATCATGCCGGTGTACAACGAAAAGGCCACCATCGAAAAGATTATCGAGAAGGTGCTCAATGCGCCGCTTACCGATATCGAAAAAGAACTGGTTATCGTGGATGACGGCTCCACCGATGGTACCCGTGACCTACTGGAGAAGTATCGCGATCGTGAGAACTTTCAGATCATCTTTCACGAAAAAAACGGCGGCAAGGGAAAAGCCGTGCGCACCGGAATCGAGCACTTCAAGGGCGATCTTGCCATTATCCAGGACGCCGACCTGGAATACGATCCGGAAGACTACCCTGTCATGCTGGAACCGATTTTGAAGGGCAAGGCCGACGTCGTTTATGGCTCGCGCTTCAAGGGATCGGGCCGTGCTTTCCTGGCCACCCATTTCTACGGCAACAAACTCATCACCTTTGTCGCCAACATCCTCTACAATACCTGCCTTACCGATATCGAAACCTGCTACAAGGCATTCCGCCGCGAGGTTTTTGAAAATATCATACTCCGCTCGAACACTTTCACCATCGAACCCGAGATCACCGCCAAGGTTTTCAAGAAAAAGTATCGCGTCTTCGAGGTGCCCATCTCCTATTCGGGACGCGACTTTGAGGAAGGCAAAAAGATCACCTGGCGCGACGGATTCAAGGCGCTGGGAACCTTGTTTTATTATCGTTTTTTCAACTAGACCCGGAGAAAAATCATGGAGCGCCTTTATACCATTGAAACCCGCAAGGAAAGCCTGAAGTTCAGCGCCGCCCACATGGCCACCTTCGAGGACGGCAGCATCGAGCGGCTTCATGGACACAACTATCGCGTGAGCGCGAAACTGTCCGGCGTACTCGACGAGGCCGGGATGGTGGTGGACGTGGGACTCCTGCGCGACTGGGTCAAGGCCGTCTGCGATGAACTGGACGAACGTTTTCTGGTTTCGCTGAAGAATCCGCGCGTTGCCGTGGATGTGCAGGAGGATCAGGTACACCTGGAATACAAGGGCAAGCGATATGCCATCGCCCGCGAGGACTGTGTCCTGCTGCCCATACCCAATACGACCATGGAGCATCTGGGCTGGTACATTGCCGAACGCGTGGCCCAGGAGATCAAGGGCAAACCTTTTGCCGAGCGGCTTCGTGAACTGGAAGTTGCCGTCAGCGAAACGCAGGGACAAAGTGCCTCCTGGCGGATTCCAATCTGACCCCAGCCAAAGATTTCATCAAAACAAAGAACCGGCCGCTGAATAGAAATTGTTCGGCGGCCGGTGAATTTTGCAACTATCTTTTTTCAGGCTCAATACTCCAGCAGATAATACATCGTTTTGTCTTTGCTGCCGTCGATCTTGAATTCCCCGTCGCTGACGGGCAGTGTCTTGTCGGTCGGCACGCCTTCGTGGTCCAGCAGGATCAGTTTGGGCGAGCCGGATTTTTGCACCTTGATCGATGCGGAAACCGGTTCCATGATGACGGCATTCTTTTTGCCGAAGTCCAGAATGTTCGTCATCTTCTCATTGAACTGCATGCCTTCGTTTCGGGCGCGGGCCACGGCGGTGATAAGAATCCGGCGTGATCTGTTGATGGATGCGTCCTTTTCCAAAGCCGTTACATAAATGGCCGCATAGGGCGTGTTGCTCTGGATGGTGACGTTGTCCAGTTGAATGGTTTTGCCCTTCGGCAGAAAACCGACTAGCGCCTTGGTTCCGGGCGTATTGATGGTGATAAAACCATCGTTCGCTTCTTCACCGGGATACCAGGCCAACTGGCCGGTCGTGCTTTGGAAGGCGCCGTCCTTTTTGTGCTTTTCGGGATCGACCTGGTCGATGGAGCCGGGCTTGTCACCGGTAAATTCCACCCCCACCTTACCGATTGCCAAAGCCTCATTGGGAATTTTGTCCATGGTATAGGCCTTTACGTCATAGATCACATCCTGGCCCATGTCAAAATCGAAATCGGCATTTTGAAGGTCTTTGTCACTCACGCGAATCGCGCCGATAACGTCCGCTTCTTTCACATCCTGCCGCAGAACCTGCCGGGATATGGCGGGAAAGGCGGCGATCACATTCGGTTTTTTGGCGTCCCATTTAGACGCATGCATCGATTCGCTGATACTCGCGCCTTGCGACTGGCTGAACATCGTCGAAAGGTCCCAGCCCTGCAAACCCATTCCATAAGCGCCAATCACTGCCGGGCCTTCCACGGCCCATTCGTTCGGAAAGACATGAATCCACTCCGTCATCTGAAAGGGACGGTTAAGCACCTGCATGTAGCCCAGGCTCAACACTTCCGTACCGGGACGGCCCATCATGCTCAGATTCGAAAACTCGCCCTTGACAGGCTGCCAGTGCTTGTTTTTCTGGCCAGCATGATAGGCGTGACGGTCGATAGGCCCGAATTTGGCATCACTCTTCAGGTTCCAAAGGTGTCCCGTGACGCTGCGCGAAATCCAGTTTGATCCAACGACAGGTCCCTTGTATCCGGCATCGCGCATGGCCTTTTCGGCCTTGGCGTAAAACTCGTTCTGGATATCAAAATAAAACTCAGCCGTATCCAGCAGCCGGCGCTTGGCATGGGCCTGCTCATCGTTCAGATTTTTCGGATCCAGAAACCAGGGCCCCGCCATGGGGATGATGTTTTTGTCGGCAAGGCTTTCATTGGGATAGCAATCGTCAAAGGCATTGAAGGCTTGCCGGCCCCAGGCCTTTTCCAGTTCTTCCTGGCTGCCATAGCGCTCCCTGAGCCACTCCGAAAAGCGCTCCGAGAATAGTTTCTTGTAATAAGGCGTGCGGTTGATTCGATTCCAGGCATGATAGAAATAGAGGTTATCTTCGTTGATAATCTCGACATAGGCCAGGGCCGGGTTTTCCGCGTGGGTCATGCCGGCGTAGGGACATTTGTGCTTCAGCAGGTTTACGAGCTGATCGATCAGCAAATCCTGCAAGGCCGGCGCGGCATAAACCAGACCGTACGCATCGCCCCTGACGACCTGCTTGCCGTTCTGGCTATTGATTTTGAAGATTTCGTCAAAGGCCGGAATACGGTCGCGGTCCTCAGGCCCCACATGCATTTTAAACACCAGGGAATAGCTGTAATAAACCCCGTTTTCCCGAAGTTCGTTTGTGTAGTAGTCAAAACGATCCAGCATTTCGGGATCAAAGTCAGTCATCGACTTGTAAGGATTCACTATTCCGCTGGGAGCCGGGTTCCCCGACTTGTGCAGACGAACAATATTGATACCGTACTTGGCATAAAAGCGCGCCCGTTCTTTGGCGATGTCTTTGGTCGGAGCCGTGTTGCCGAAATTGTTGTTCAGGCCCCATAATTTGATCTCTTCACCGTTGACGACATACTTGCCGCCATCCAGCATAACCCGGCCCCTGGAGCCGGCCGGTTTTTCGAGCCAGTCGGCCATACTGATTACGCTGCCGTCGTACACGTTCCCCGTCGCATTAAACCGATACCAATCGGTCAAGTCTTCCTGGGAATAAGCGGAATTCATCATGACTCCTCCAATCAGGACAAATATCAGGATTATTGAAAAATATCGCATGGTACTTCCTTTCCTTAGCGGGCAATGTCGGCTCGAAATCAGCTTCGAGCCATGGGTGTCCTTATTTTTCTATTGCCCCTATTATATATCAAGAATCGTCTCTTTTGCAAGTCCTGAGAATTCAATAATCCTTGTGCTCAAATATAAACAGACCCCGGTAGAAATACCGGGGTCTGCGTGAAAAATCAAAGTCGGGTTAATTGCTATTTGCGGCCGGGAATCCCGAAGCGCTTTCGCAAATCATCAACCTGAGTGCCCGTCTTGTTCCAGTCTTTGCGATACAAGGGACAAACGTCTTCCACCATGTGATAAGGTTTATCCTTGTGCGAGCAATAACACATGGTATCTCCCGACTTTTTATTAAAATACATGCAGTCCGAAAGTTTACATTCAACAGGGGTAAGACGATCCATATTCAATTCTCCGTTTCCGACCGTTTTTTTCGTGCGGTTTTCCTGACTTTGAAAACAAGCACATCCAAACTCGGATGATAATTTTTTTGCTTCTTCAGGTCCTTCATGCACCTAAATGTCCACTCGAGGCCTTCAAACGCATGAAAGGATTATATCCCAACCAATCGTCTTTGGCAAGATTCTATTTACCTGATTTTGCGATTTTGTTTCTTTTTTATAAGAAAGCCCACATGTGTTAAAAATCATGCCCAAATCCGGGCCTGTTTGTCAAGCGCTTTCCATTCTCCCTCACTCTGGTCGCTGCACTTCCGGAAAGCATCCCCCTCCTGTGCAAGGAAATTATTTGCCGGGTTAGCAGGTTTATATTATACGTCATACCCCTTGAGAATTAGACTGC
>CAYWYC010000005.1:25798-50582 GCA_964462565.1 uncultured Candidatus Sumerlaeota bacterium
TGAAAAATGCTCAAAAGAACCGAATCTTTTTCCTCGAAATCACTAGGGGCTTGGGATATAATATTTTTGCGTTGATGGATTGCCTTTGCAGGGCTAAAAAGAGGTTAGCCCCATGAGATTTTTTTTCGCCCCCCCTGCCCACAGGAAAGATTTCCTCTTTTCCCGCCTGGAAAACCGTATTCTATATCTGATTCCTCTCCTGGTTATACTTGCGCTGTATTTGCGAGGATCGGCCCTGGCCCAGGATCAGGAGTCGCTCGAAGAACTTCGCGAAAGACAGCGGAAGGAACTGGAACGCAAAGTCGAAGAACAGCGAAAAAAATGGGCGGAAAAGAGCGAAGAAGAACGCCGCAAGGAAGTGGCCGAGCGGATTAAGCGGGAGCGGGAGGAATATAACGAGCGCCTGAAGCGAATGGCGGCCGAACAGGAACGGCAACGTTTGGTGGCGGAAGACGCCCAAGAAACCCCGGGTGAAGAAGAACCCTTGGATACCACCGTTACGGCGGCGCCACGAGGTCCTTCCAGTGTCCTGAAAATGCGTCCTTACCAGCAGAAGGTGCAGGTGGGACGGCCTTTTATCACCGAAATTACGCTGTACGCCGAAAGCGCGGGGAATTTTGACCGGCTGCACGTGCGGCTGAACTATCCCCAGTACGCTATCGAACCCGTGCAGATATTTGATTACCCCATCGAGAAGTATATCGATAAGAAAAATCCACCGCAAACCTCATCCAAAACCGGCCTGCTTGCTTACGATCTTGAACTCAAGGAACCCATGGAATTTTCGGGAGAGACTCCCATCATGTATGTCATGTGGATGGCCAAGCGTGAGGTGGAAGCGGCGGACATCGTCCTGGGCAGACCCGGCACTCCACGTTCGCGAAATTCTGCGGTTTATCTTGATGAAAAGAATCTGCTCGAGTCCAATCTGGTCCTCGGAAGCGCATGCCTGAACGCTCAGGTACGCATCGAAGGCAAAGAAAGCAGCAAACCGGGACTTCGAATCATCAAGGAAGATGCGGCTATTCTGAACGCCGATCCCACCGGGCTAAAGGGAGCGAGCCTGAGGATTGATGTACCCGATGAGAAAATGCTCACGGGGACCTATTTTGTGGCGGATGTAGTTCTGGAAAATCCCAATGAAATCCCCTTTGACCAGCTGACGCTTGATATTCGTTTTGATCCCGATAAATTGCAGGTCCTCGACTGGGACCGTTTTAACTGGATTCGCCGGGGCATCAATATCTTTGATGGTGAATCCCATTTGCGTTTTCCTTTCAACGTGCATTGGCGCAATGAGGTTTCCAACAGCCAGGGGCGCATTTTTTATAAGATGGGCTTCTCCGAGCCGCAAAGCCTAGAGGGAGGAGTGCTTGCCAAAATCCGGTGCCGGACGATCAGCGCTGATGGGGCTCAAAGCCTTCACCTGGCCCGCGATGAAAAAAACGCCCAGTGGATGACCGATATTACCGACCGCGGCAAGAGTATCCTGAAGAGCATAAGCCGGCCGGAATCCAGTCTTCTTTCAAGTCGGAACTGAATACTTGAATATCTCTCGCGAACAGATTCTCGAGGATGAATCGGGAACTCCCCGGTCTTCCGCATCGGGCATGGTAATCGGCCTGGCCTGGCCCAATACCTACGCTGTCGGCATGTCCAGCCTCGGCTTTCATCTAATCTGGCAGGAACTTGTCTGTGCCGGCTTTCGGGTGAGACGTCTTTTTTGGGAAAGCGGCGCTCTTTTTTGTCCGGAAAACGATCACCCTCTTGAGAGCCTCGATCTGATTGCCTTTTCGGTGGCCTTTGAACTGGATTATCTCCATATTCTGGACATGATTCAGGTGTGTGGATTGCAGATTGAAGCAAAGAACCGACGCCCTTCCGATCCGCTTGTGATGGCTGGCGGCGTTGCTGTCAGTGTAAACCGTCATCCGCTTTATCCCTTTGTTGATATACTTCTGCACGGAGAAGGGGAAGCATTATTGCCCCAGATAATATCCCTTTTCCAGAAACATGCGGATTATCGCTTGTCAACGCACAAAAGGCAGGCATTGTTGGAATCGCTTGCGGAGTTACCGGGAGTTGAACTTACTCCGGGAGCGTGGCAAAAGGGAGATCCTTCAATCTCTTTCGACTGGGACGATCCGAAAGCCTATGAAAAATCCCGCGACATTCCCCCTTTGCCGAACCTTGCTCCGGTCATCCAGCAGAATTTATCAGGAAGTCCCCTGGTATCTACCACGGTAAGCCCACACGCGGGGCTGGGTCGGCGAATTCTGGCGGAAATCGCCCGCGGCTGTCCCCACCATTGCACTTTTTGCTGGCTGGGGCAGAATTGCAGGGCCTTTTGTCCACGACCGGCCGCCGAAATCATTGCCCAGTGCGAAGCCGCCTTTGAGCAAACTGATTGCGACAGCGTGGGCCTCATTTCGGCTGCCGTCGGCGCGCACCCGGAAATTGAAAGCATCTGCGAGCAGTTGCTCCATCAGGATCGCAAAATTTCTTTTTCATCTTTGCGTGTTGAAGAAATTCGCCCCATCATGCTCGATGCCTTGGTGCGCAGCGGCCAGCGTGGCCTGACCCTGGCTCCCGAAACCGGCAGCGTCCGCCTTCGTCGCCGCCTGGCCAAGGCCATCGAGGACGAAGTCTTTTTTACTGCCATCCGTCGCGCGCAGGAAGCCGGACTCATGGAAATCAAACTCTATTTCATGGTCGGTCTTCCTGAAGAAGAAGATGAAGATATCGCCGCCATCCCCGCCTTTATCAAAAATGCACATCGCATTATGCTGGAGTATGGACGTCCCCGAGGCCAACTAGGCATCCTTGGCGTCAACCTGGGTATATACGTGCCCAAGCCCAACACACCGCTCAGCCAAAGTTCGCGGCCAAGCTGGAATCAGATTCGCAAACGCGCCGCCAAGGTCAGCCGCATCCTCGCCGCCATGCCGAATGTCCAGGTCAATGCCCCAAGCATGGACCAGGCCGTGGCCCAGTATATTCTTTCCAACGGCGGATTCGAGTCGGCTGTTTTCCTGCGCCGGGTCTGGCAGGAGAAGGGCCACTGGCGTTCCATCACCCGTCCTCTTATCCGCAATTCACTGGCCTAAGTGCCTGCTGCGCCAATATGTCGCAGGCGTGTGGTTCATATAGTGCGATCACGGGTCAAAATAGCCCATTTTGCACGAAATGGGATCTTATGGAATTTTGTATATTATTGATAATATTGAACATACTATCTTGGCTGGATACTTGCATAGGATAAAATACGGATATAGTTGTACCTACAATCACGGCATGGGTTCGTGATTCGCAACCTCAATTAAACATAAAGGAATCGACCATGAGTATGATCGAGACCAAAAAACTGCGTAAGGTCTTCGGGCCGATTGAAGCCGTTAAGGGCGTCTCCTTCCGCATGAATCAGGGCGAAGTCCTCGGCTTTCTCGGACCCAACGGCGCGGGTAAGTCCACCGTTATGCGGATGTTGACTTGTTTCCTGACGCCCACATCCGGCACGGCAAGCGTTGCCGGACATGATATTATTGAAGAATCCATGGAAGTACGCAAAATCGTGGGCTATCTTCCCGAAAGCAACCCCGTCTATGGCGACATGAGCGTCGTCGAATTTCTGAAATTCATCGGCGAGATGCGCGGCTACAAGGGCGGCGAGATTCGTCAGCGCATGGACCGCGTGATTGAAATGTGCTGGCTGGGCAATGTCCGGCATCAGATGCTCGATACGCTTTCCAAAGGTTTTAAAAGGCGCGTCGGTCTGGCGCAGGCGCTCATTCACGATCCCGCCATTCTCATTTTGGACGAACCCACTGACGGCCTCGACCCCAACCAGAAACATGAAGTGCGCACCTTGATTCGTCAGATGGCTTCGACCAAGGCCATCATTATTTCCACGCATATCCTCGAGGAAGTCGAATCGGTCTGCACGCGCGCCATTATTATTGACGAAGGCCGCATCAAGGAAGACAAGTCGCCCGGCGAACTTCTGACGCAGTCCCGCTACCACGGCGCTGTTCAGCTGGCCCTGCTGTCCAGCAACGGCCCCATCAAGCAATCCGACTTCAGCACCATCCCGGGCCTTGGAGAGGTCGAAGCGATCGACACCGACGGCCCCGAAAGCCGCTTTGTTCTTTTCCCGAAAAATGACGCCAACATCGTGCGAGATGTCTTAAGCCTCGTTTCCACCAAGGGTTGGAAGGTTGAGGACATCAACGTCGAACGCGGCGATATGAACGAAGTCTTTCGTGACATCACCAACCGGGAGGGCGCTCACTCATGACCAATATGATCCCCATTTTCAAACGCGAGATAAAAGGATATTTCTCCACGCCCGTTGCTTACGTCTTTATCGTAATCTTTCTTTTCCTCAGCGGGCTATTCACTTTTCAGATCAGCCAGTACTACGAGGCCGGTCAGGCAACATTCGACGCCTTTTTCACCTGGCATCCCTGGCTTTACCTGTTCCTGATTCCCGCCGTGGCCATGCGCCTCTGGGCGGAAGAACGCAAGAGTGGAACTATTGAACTGCTCCTGACCATGCCCGTGAGTCTCGGCCAGGCGATCCTGGGCAAGTTTCTGGCGGCCTGGGCATTTATTGGAATCGCCCTGATCCTGACCTTTCCCATGGTCTTGACGGTGCTTTATCTGGGTGAACCGGATCTGGGCGTTGCCTTTGTCGGCTACATCGGTTCATTTCTGATGGCAGGGGCCTATTTGGCAATCGGCATTTGCATGTCGGCCCTGACACGCGACCAGGTGGTCAGTTTTATCCTGACCGTTGTCCTTTGCCTGATGTTGATTCTGGCCGGACATGATGCCGTGAACCAGTTTTTCAGTTGGGCGCCCGACTGGTTTTTGCAGGCCGTTGCCTCGGTCAGTTTTCTTTCCCATTTCACCACCATCCAGCGCGGGCTTCTGACCCTGCCCGATCTGGTTTTCTTCGGATCGATCATCGCCGGTGGCCTGGTGGCATGCGGCATTATTCTGGAAATGAAAAAGGCGCAATAAGCGAGAGGATCTTTGAGGTCCATGTAAGAAAGGATAGATAAAAATGCGGAACCGATTGATCTCGATAGCAGGAATTATCGTCATCATCCTCATTGTGCTGGCGGTCAATCTGATTGCCATGACCCTCCTGGGCCGCGCAAAGGTGGACATGACGGAAGAAAAACTCTTCACGCTATCCAAAGGCTCCAAGAAAATATTGAGCAATCTCGATGATAATATTACGGTGAAATTCTACTTTTCCAAGACAGCCATGAAGGATCTGCCAGTATTGGACCAGTACGCCACGCGCGTCCTGGAAATGCTTCGCGAATATGAAGCCCATGCCGATGACAAGTTCGAACTGCAAATTCTCGACCCCAGGCCCGACACAGAAACGGAAGAATGGGCCGAGCGCTATGGATTGCAGTCCCTGGCTCAGGCAGGCGAACGGCTTTACCTTGGCCTGGTGCTGATCGACGAAAGCGGCAACGAAGAAGTCATTCCCTTCTTTATGCCCGACCGTGAACCCATGCTGGAATATGAAATCACCAAGGCCATCTATACCATGAGCCGCACCGAAAAGAAAAACATCGGTGTCATCAGCAGCCTCGACATTACAGGTGGGCAGAGTCCGGCGCAGAATCCCATGATGCAGCCCCAGCAGCAACAGGCGTGGGTGCTCATTCGTGAACTCCGCAATAATTATAACGTGGAAAAAATCGAAGCCTCCGCCACCGAAATCCCCGATGACGTGGCCCTGCTTCTCATTGTGCATCCCAAGGAACTCTCCGACGATACGCGCTACGCCATTGACCAGTATGTCATGCGCGGGGGGCGCGTTGTGGCTTTTGTCGATCCGCTCTGTGACATAGAGCGTCAGCAAATGCAGGACACGCAGAACATGCAGATGATGATGCAGGCCAGTTTTTCATCGAACATGCCGGACCTTCTCGAAGCCTGGGGGGTGCGACTGGTTGGTAATGAAGGCGCGCCTCAGATGGCGGGCCCGGAAGGCGGAGCCTCTTATCAGGTTGTGGCGGACAGTGGAATGGGCCTGGAGGTGCCGAATCCGCAGACTGGCGAGCGTTCGATCATGCCCGTTTATCTTCAGCTGAACGAAGATAACCGAAGCGATTCCGAGATTATCACAAGCGGACTGGAAAATCTGGTCATGCTCTTGGCCGGTGAGCTGGAAATTGTGGATGAGGAAAACGAGGACGTAACCATCACGCCGCTGATGGAAAGCTCCGATGAGGCCGTTCTCATGGATGACACCATGTTGCGCTTCATGATGGACCCCGCCCAGATTCAGAACAGCATGGGAGAGGACAAGGCCAAGCGTATGCTGGCCTGCAAGATCACCGGGAAGATCAAATCGGCATTTCCCAATGGCAATCCTGCCGATGCCGACAGCCCCACGACAGCCACCGGGCATTTGTCCGAAAGCCAGGCCAACCCCACGATCATCGTCGTGTCTGATGTGGATATGATCAGCGATCGCGCGTCTGTCCGCATCCAGAATTTTCTGGGAAGGGAAATGATCTATCCCTTCAACGATAACCTTTACTTTCTGACAAACTGTGCGGAAAACCTGACGGGCTCCGATGAACTGATCAGTCTGCGTTCGCGTGGCAAGTCGCAGCGCCCCTTTGACAAGGTTTCCGAGATTCAGCAGGCAGCCCAGGAAAGATGGCGCGCCAAGGAAGAAGAACTGAACCAGAAACTTCAGGCTGCCGAACAGCGACTTAACCAACTTCAACAGGGCACCGAAGAACGTCAGGTGCTCAGCGCGGAATTCACAAAAGAGATCAACCAACTTCGTGAAGAACGCCGCAAAACCAGCAAGGAACTTCGTGAAGTGCGCCGCCAGTTGCGTGAGGACGTCGAAGCGCTGGGCTTCCGGCTGAAGTTCATCAACATCGCCCTCGTTCCGATCATCGTGATCGCTTTCGGATTGGGTGTTGCCGTTGTGCGGTTCATGCGTCGTCGCAACGCCTGAGCAGCCAGAGCCATAATAAAATCAAACAACAGGGGAGAGTGATAGAAAATGAAACCGCAAAAGCTGATTGTGCTCTTGATTGTTGCTATCGTCATTATAGGTGCAGCCATTATTGCATATAAGAAACAGTACGCCACAGGCCCTCAAAAAAACGAGGACGGCATTGAAGTCGGAAATGCCTTGCTTCCCGATCTGGAAGAGAAGGTGGGTAAAATCCACACGCTTGTTTATCAAAGTGACGATGGAAGCAGCATCAGCCTGAAGCGCACCGATGCTGACGAATGGGTAATCGCTTCCTTGCAGGATTATCCCGCCAATCCGGCCAAGATCAACCAGCTCGTCTTTGGTCTCACCGACATGAAGGTGGCAAACGCCCTCACCGATAATCCCGAGAAGTACGAGAACTTCGGCCTGTCCAAGGACTCCGGAGAAAAGGGGACGCTCATTTTCAAAAACGAAAAGGGCGATGCCTTGGCCACGCTGCGATTCGGCAAGGAACGTGAAGGCTCCGGCGATCCCATGTCCATGGGCGGAAGAAGCGGCGGGGGACGCTACTTTCTCGTCAATGACGATCCCCATGTCTATCTCGCCGAGGAAAATCTTTACTGGTTGAACGGTCGCACGCGCACCTGGGTCGATGCGGAAATCATGTCGGTTCCCCGTGAGGATATTGTGGCCGTGGAAATCGACCATGGCAGCACGGAAAGCCTGAGCCTCGTTGGCGATAATGGCAACAGCCTCCAACTGGAAAACCTGAAAGAAGGCTACGAACAGAAGCGCTCCGCCATCAGTTCCGTGGCCGGCGCCTTGGCGTCGCTGCGCCTGGAAGATGTGCTTCCCGCGAATACCAACAAACTGCAGCCCGAAGACTTTGGCGTGAAGTATCAGGCCCAGTCCAAGGATGGTACGCTTTACTACCTCCAGGCCGGTTCCGACAATGGCGATAATTACATCATGATCCGCGCCAAATACACGGAGCCCCATTTTACCGATGCCGACAAGGCCACCACCGAATCCCTGGCCAGCGCCGAAGAAGCCGCCCAGGAAGCACAAAGCCAGGTGGCCGCGTTCAATGCCAGACACGAGCCCTGGATTTACCAGATCAGTAGCTGGAACTATGGCAACCTGACCAAAGAACGCAGCGACCTGATGGAGAAAAAAGAAGAGGAAGGAGCCGACTCTCCCGAAGCCGAAGAGTAAGCCGCAACCGCGAAGGGTATTCTCGAAAGGACCGCCATGACATTCCTGCGTCCATGCATTGATCTGCATAATGGCAAAGTCAAACAGATCGTCGGCGGAAGCCTCAACGATACCGACGCGCCGGAGACAAACTTCGAAACTGAAATGTCTCCGGCGTGGTTCGCCGAGTTATACAAAGAAGATGGTCTGCAGGGCGGCCACGTCATTATGCTTGGTCCAGGAAATGAAGACGCGGCGCGCGAGGCCCTGGCCGCTTGGCCGGGTGGTCTCCAGGTAGGCGGGGGTATCCGTCCCGAAAACGCTCGCCAATGGCTCGATGCCGGAGCCAGCCACGTTATCGTCACGTCCTATGTTTTTCGCGATGGAAAAATCGACTGGCATCGGCTTCACGAGATAAGCGACGCAGCCGGCTCGGAACGCCTCGTCTTGGATCTGAGTTGCCGCAAGCGTGGCGGTATCTATTACGTCGTCACCGATCGCTGGCAGAAGTTCACCGAAGTTCCTGTAAACGGCGAAACCCTCCTGAAACTCGCCGAATATGCCGACGAATTTCTCGTCCATGCCGCCGATGTGGAAGGCAAGCAGGCCGGAATGGATGAAGAACTCATCGCCATCCTGGCCGCGCGTTCTCCAATTCCCACCACCTATGCCGGCGGAGTGCGAAACCTCGATGACATACGCCTTATCTGGAAGGAAAGTCGGGGCCGCCTGAACGTTACCGTCGGCAGCGCCCTTGATATTTTCGGTGGCCCCATGTCTTATCAGGAAGCCGTCGGTCTTTCGCGCGAACTCACCAGGCGAGCCTGAACGATCAGCCATTTGGACTTTTGCTCTGCGGCAAGCCCGTATTCTTCGACTTCAATATCACAGAAACCATGTTGCTCAATCTGGCCGACAATAGCATTTCGTCGCTCCGGTATATGCACACAGCATAATCGACCACCCTCGCGCAGGGCAGCCGCCGCGCATCGAAACCAATCGTGCAGCTTTCCCGCCAGTTCATGCCGGGCAATGGCCCTGTCCCGATCCGGTGGCAAGCGTCCGGCCCCTTCCTCAAACCACGGCGGATTCATCACGACGAGGTCAAAGCCGCCCTTCCTTGCGTCAAAACACAAGTCGCGGACATCCATCCGCAGCCACTCAATTTCGCCCTTCAGCACAGATGCATTGCTTGCATGATTTTTCCGCGCTGCTTGTATTGCCGCCTTGGAAATATCCACGCCTGTGACCCGCACCTTTTCCCGCGCCGCCAGCATCAGCGCAATGCCGCCCTGGCCGCAGCCCATATCCAGAATCCGCTGTCCCGGCGTCAACTCCACCACACGCGCCAGTAAAAGAGCATCATGTCCCGGAGCCTGGCCCTTTGCCCCTTTTTCAAAATCCAAATCCGGCAGGGCCGGCAAACTCTCGATTTCGATAAATGACATGATCAGGAAATCCCTGCTTTGCGTGCTCGATATACAAGCAAGATGCCCAGGCAGAGAACCAGACCAATGATATGTGTCAGGGCCGTCGCCCAGGCCGCACCGACCGCTGCCCAGCGAAAGACACCGACAAAAAGCACCAGCAACGCCACATTGGAACCGCCGATCAGAAGAGCCGCCACCGTATTCGACCGCGCCAGACCCGCCGCCATCACCGTTTGCGCGCACAACATGCCAAAAGCCTGCGCCACGAATCCCACCAGCAGAATCTGGAAATAGAGAATGCTGCTTTCATATTCACTGCCAAAGACAAATGGAATCAGCCCTGACATGGCGTAGGCGACCAGAGCAATCAGAATATTGGCCGACATAATCCGCACCGCCGCGTATCGAAAATGATTCCAAAGCCGTTGCGGGCTGCGGCCATGCTGCGCTGTATAGGGAAAGACGGCCTTCGTCATAGCTCGGGGGATCAGCAAAAGACCATCCAGCAAAAGACGGGCAATGGCATAGTGGCCGATTTGCGCATTCTTCCCCACAAAGTGATCCAGGCACGCAAAGTCCGCAAAGAAGAGGACCGACAGAAAGAGCGAGATCATCATCGACCAGCCGCCATAGGCGAGCATTTCCCGGCGAAAGGGACGTGGGGGTAATGCCGCCCGAAACCAACTCACTCCCACAAGTCCCACGAGCAGGCCCAGACCAATCGCGTCGGCCAGCACACGCGCCCAGGCCCAGCCGAATTTTCCGCGCCACCACACAATCGTCACCATCAGCAACAGCAGCAAAACCTGCCGTCCCGCCCTGGCCCAGGAATAGGCCGCCAACCGCTTCCGGCCCTGCAAAAAACCCAGCAGCATGTCGATCCCCGCCATCAGCGGCAAGGCCAGGACCAACCATCGCGCCATCTCCCGCGCGTCCTTGTCCCGAATCAGCGGGAGAAAAGTCAAGCCCAGGAATAGCACGAGCGCCGTCAGGGAAGAAGCCACCAGTGTCACCCGCAGGCACCACGCCAGCACCTCACGTTGCCGTTCGCGCGAGTCGCCCTCCAGTGCGGCGTATCGACTCGCCACCAGGTCCATTCCCCAGATCGCCGGGATCAGCACAAACATCAGCCCCACCCGCACGATATTGATCTGGCCCAATTCCGCCGCCGTCAGGATACGCGCCAGGGCCCAGGTCATCGCGAAGCCTGCTCCCGCCATGACAAACATACCCGCCTGCATGTGCAAATAGCCCACGCCCAGTGCGTTTCGAAAAAGCCCCCTCAGCCGGCCCGGTGATCTGTGATCAGAATCCGTCATTATTTCTCCGGACAATCAAAGAATCAAAATTGCCAAACCATCGGCGCTATGATAATGAAGAGGGGCCGGCGTGAAAAGAAAATTGTCGCTCGAAACGCCGCTGCCTTTTCAGGAGCAAGAATTGAATGACCTTACCGGAATCGACCCATCCATCCTGACAATCGGAGCCTTGCCCCAGGATTGCATGGTTTATCCCGAGCTCGATCATCCTTTGCGCCTTCCGGGCGGGTCGGCCCTGAACATCGCGTGTCACATGCGCCTGCTTGAAATGCCGGCAGCCCTTGTGGGCGTTGTTGGAAATGACTATCCCGGTCGCCAGTGCCGCAAGATGGCCAAGGCCTTTGGCATCGACACCGGCCTTCTCGCCACGAAGCCCAAGGGACGCACCCGTATTCTGCCGATCGAGATTTTCCCGCGCGGGAAAGGCACTCCGGCCCACCGCTTTGTCCATATCGAACCCGATCATCCCTATCTCACGGCATCGGACATTCATCTGACCGGCTTGGAAGACCGCCTGGCCGCCGCAAGCAAATGGCTGCACCTCGATGCCTGTAATCAAAAACTGCGCGTACTGGCGGAAACCTTTGTGGCACTTGGCATTCCTGTGTCCTACGATTACGGCAGACCGCCCATCCACGGTCTGGAACCTGTCCACCAGTTGCTCCGTTCCGTCCATGTGCTCAAGTCCAACGCCCATCTCATTTCGCAATTGGGCTGCGCCGATAAGCCGGAACTGTTTTTTGAAGAAAACCCGAAGCTGAAAATATTATACATCACCGACGAGGCTCGAGAGCAGCGCCTCTGGCTGAGAAGACAGGATGGGATTCAGGAATTCCGCTGCCCGACCATAGCGGTTCCGTCGATGGTGGACAGTCTGGGGGCGGGCGACGCGTCCGTCTCCATGCTTATCCACGGCCTGCTCCAGGTCTCATCGAAGCCCGACGACTGGGCCGCAGCATCTTCCGGAAATATCGAAATCATCCTCAGGCGTTGTGTCGCCATGTCGGCATTGTGCTGCCAGTTTCCGGCAGGATCGGGCCACCTTTTCTGGATGCGTGAAAACGACAGCACACCGCAAAGTCTCATCCGCCATATTATCGAAAACGGCAAGTTGCCCGAGGACTGGAACTGGAGCCCCGTTCAGATTGAGAAGCACCTTCAAGCGATCCTTCAGGACTGAGTCCGCAAGCCGGGCGCAGTCAATATTCCTCCTCGTTGCCGCCCTCGTCGCTTTCTGCTTCGTCTTCTTCCGGTTCCTGATCTGCCGACTCTTCATCATCCAAAGCGTCTTCCGGTGCTTCTTCGTTCGAATCTTCTTTCTTTGCTTCCTTGCGTGCCGGAGGCGGAGCACTGGGATCATAACTTTCCAGCATGATGCCCCCCATCAAGCCAAAGTCGGCAAGAGTCGGCTTGTTGTTCCAGAGACGTCGATCCGTATTAGGCAGCTCGTCCCAGGCTGCCGGCGGCATAAATGGCGATACCGATTTCGGCGCAAGATGGACTGGCCCGTAGATATTATAAAGACTCGACACCACCTCCACCCGTAAAACATGACGCCCTTCCGGGGCCAGGCGCGTGATCTCGAAGCGATGGGGATGCGAATCCAGATGCGCGGCTTCATGTTCGCCCACCCGCAGCTTCACCGAAGCCGCATGAGGCTTATCCAGGCGAATGAAGTAACGGTGCCGCTCTTCCGGTTCCATCATGATCTCCTGAAGATAGACCATCCGTCCCGCGTAATAGGGATAGCCCTGCATCGTCCATGATCCCGCCTTCAGGCGTCGCGGCTCATGGCCCAGACTTCCCGCGCCGGAATCCGCCAGCGTCACCGCAAAATCTCCGGCCAGGATCGGATATTCCACCACCGAATCCAGGCCCCACTGAAATTCCAGTTCCAACTCATTCTCACCGGCCTTCAACGATTCCGCCGCATCCAGTCCGCAAAAGTGCTTGCTCAGGATTCCAGCATATTGCCAATCATCGCCCTCACCCGAAGCAAAATATTCCGCAAAATCATCAAGACGGTTTGCCGAAATATCCGTCCCGTTTAATCGCGCTTTCAGTTCCGGATTTTCCTCCAGCAAAAGCGCCAGGCGCATCGCGTCGCCGCCCATGTCCGAGGCATCCAGGTCCGAGTCAAAGGCAAACTTCAGCATCACCGTCTCACCATCGCTCACCATCTTGCCGATTTCGGCGCGCACCATGTCCAGCGCCATCTGCCGCGACCAGTTTTCGTCTCCCACTTTCCACCGGCAAAATTTCAGCGGCAACAGGTTCGGATCGAGTCGCTTGAAATCCCACTCCGCCGACAGGGGAGAGGCCGACGTGGCATGGGGCATGCGCTGATAGGGCGGTTCCGTCAGGTCCGACTCGCCCCCCACCGCCAGCAGAGCCGACTCCGCCGAGAAAAAGGTGAAATCAAAAGCCTGCGCGTTTTTCTCTTCTTCAGCGTCCCGCACGTAAATCCGCGGAGCGCGCGCGTCCAGCACCCGAATCGCGCCATCGGCAAAAAGCGACACCCGCGCTTCCACGTCCTTGTCCCGCGATTTGTTTACGATATAAAAAAGATCATGCGTCTCAGTACGTCGATGTTGAACCACCAGGCTGTCCGTCTTGCTGTCGCCCAGCGCCTTGAACTGATAAGGAGGCGGATCGAGCCGGTTCACCTGCCAGCATACCTCGCGCCCAGGACGTTCCACCTCAAAGGCATTGGCGTAGGCATCCACCATTTCCGTGATGGCCTCGGACTTCTCAAAATCCATCATCTCCACCACCGGCCTTGGCAGCACCAGGTTGCCGCCCTTGCGCACAAATCGCCGGATCAGTTTCATCGTCTGATAGCGCCACGAAAGCGCCGGTGGCATCACAATCGTCGTGTATTCGCGTTGACCGATCTGCAGGCTGTTCGTCACCACATGGCCGTCTTTTTCGATCATTTCCTCATCGGCAATTTCAAAGCTGATCTGGAAAAGGTCCAGGTATTCCAGCAGCTGCACAAAGGTGCTCTCGCAATCCCGCGCGGCAGCATTGATCTCGGACGGCTTCCCGAGAAAATCCGACATGCTCGCGGGAAGCGTCTGGTCCGTCAAGGCCATCAGGGAGTCCGCCGGATTCAGCACGAGCACGCGCACCACCTGTTCGCCCTGGCTCATCATTTCATTGATGCGCCCGATGCAGTCGGTCAGATATTCCATCTCCGGCCACCAGGGCTGCGCCTCGTGAAAAAAGGCCGGACCGGATTGCCGTTTTCCATCACCCCGAAGGGATCTGTGATGCTCCGGCGTCGAGAGTACTCCGGCCCCCATGGCGATGGTATTCTCCGCATCGGCCCAGAAATCGGCCAGGCTGCTCATCCCGCCGGAGCGCCGAAACAATTCGTTTTGCACTTCTACCGGACGCGCCGCCTTGCGCACGGAACGATTCGCCACGGCATGAACCTGCGCCGAAACGGATGCCGCCTGTTTGAAGGCCAGGATCGAATAGGCCGAATCGTCGGAACCCATGACGCCTTGTACCGGAAAAGCCTGCATCAGCCGCATCACCGGCCCCCAGCCGCTCTGTATCTGTCCGATGATCGAGGCGTCGGGATCGAATCTTCCGACAATCGTGGCCGGACATTTTTCGGCATACTCGCGCAGCCCCGACAGAAACCGCGCGTCAAAAATCTCCGCGAGCAATTGCCGAATCCGCCAGCGATAAAGTTCGCAATCGGGACCGTTGAACCAGAGCAAAGGCAGCCGATCCAGCATGTCTTCATCATATTTTTCGCGATAGAGCCGCGGCAAGTCTTCGCACCAAAGTTGATCCCCTTCCTGGCAACTGTTCTTTCGCGAGAAATGCAGACCGAAATAAGCCCCATCTTCCTTTTCATTAAGCCGACCGGAAATCTCCTGTTCAAGCGCTTCAAGCAGACAAGTCGCTACATCCTCACGCAGCAGATCGAGCCCCGCAGAAACCCCACTATCAGGCTCCACAAGACGCACCGCCACAATCAAGCTGTCCGACGTGTCGGCAATACTGTGTTCCGGATCGAAAACTTCGAGGCCGTTGATCTTTTGCGGTCCGGCTGTCGAAAGGCAATAAACGCCCAGCACATTCCCGTCAGACAAGGCATGCCGCGCACTGTCAGGTCCGCCCAGTTGCTCAATCCGCAAAACCTTCTCAAAAGGCTGCTCTATTCTTTCTCGAAGTTTTTCTACCAGACCTGAATCGCTGCATATATCCAGCCACTCTATTGCGCGTGGCTTAAATTCATTACGGGGTTCCATCCAACAGGTCAAATCCATCGACTTCATTCCTCTTTCTAAAGATGTTCTCAATAGTCTTTCTGCGATTATGAATATGGATCGGGCCTTCAGCCCTCTTCTTTTTTCTTCTTCCGACCTGGGGTTGAAACCCCAGGCTATTATGGAACGCGCCTTTGGCGCTTTCATCTGGCGTATCCGCGCAATCAGTGGATAAAACACTTCATATCCGATACGTTAAAACGAAACAAATCTCCAGAACGAATCAAAGCATCTTAGGCTATAATTATCTGCCAAGCGTTTTTCATCACACTCGCAATCGGAAAGCACCTGGATTGGACGAGCCAGTCACCGCCGCCGTTTCTTCTTGCTCTTCGATTTTCCACGCGATCCATCACCACCCGTGCCGCCCTTTTCCAGCAGCATCAATTCCATATCGCCTTCCAGGGGATGGACATTCGTGATCTGCACGCGCACCCGCTGGCCCAGTCGCCACGACTTCCGCGTGCGACGACCTTCCAGGCGGGTATGCGCCTTGTTCGGGGCAAAGGTATCACCGCTCAGGTTTCGGCTCAACACAAATCCTTCCACGGGATATTCCACAAGTTCGACGAAGAAGCCACGCCGCGCGATGCCGCTGATCCATCCGTCAAAAATACCGCCCACCTGGTCCACCATAAATTCCATGGACTTGATATCCACCGCCTCGCGCTCGATCGACTCCGCGTTGTCCGCCGTCAGGTTGCTCTGGTTTGCCGCCATGGAAAGCGATTCGCCCACTTCTTCCAGCCAGGCCTCATCCGCCTTATCCTGCAAGTGCCGTTTCAGGACGCGATGCGTGATCAAGTCGGGATAACGCCGAATGGGCGAGGTGAAATGACAATAGCACTTTGACGCCAGGCCGAAATGAATCTTGTTCAGGGGACTGTATTCCGCCTTCATCAGGCTTCCCAGCAACTGCTGCTGGCCGATGTGGCCGCCGTCGGCATGGCGCAGGCTGTCAATAATCTCCTGATAAACCTGCGGGTCAGGCTTGATCTTTTTCGGTATCTTCACGCCAAACTCGGAAAGGATCGGACCGATTCGTTCCAAGGCCGACGGGTCGGGATAATCATGGATGCGGTAGAGCAGCGGCAGCTTCTTCTTTCGCATATATTCCGCCACCGTTTCGTTCGCGATCAGCATGCACTCTTCCACCAAACGGTTACTGTCAAAACGATCATGGCGTTTGAGGCCAACCGAATCTCCCGCCTCGTTGCAGACCACTTCCGTTTCCGGCAGGTCCAGGTCCAAGGCCCCGCGATCCATGCGCATCTGTGTCAATATGCGGGAAAGTTTCAGCAGTTCCAGCAGCATTTCTCCGGCATCATGAAAAAAGAAGGACTCGCGCTCTTTCGGCTTGTCAAAATATTCCTGCACCTCGCCATAATTCAGCCGATGCGTCGAGCAGATAATTGACTCGGCCATCTCGCTACGCAGCACCTGTCCCCGCTTGTCGATCTCCATAAAGACCGACATGGCATAGCGATCTTCGTGGGGCCGCAGGCTGCACAGGTCATTGCTCAGGCGTTCCGGCAGCATGGGCACGACCCGGTCCACCGGATAAATACTCGTCCCCCGTGTGAAGGCTTCCTCGTCCATGGCGCTTTCTTCCTTCACATAGTGAGACACATCCGCGATATGCACCCCCAGCCACCAGTTACCGTTTTCCAGGATTTCCAGCGACAAGGCATCGTCAAAGTCTTTTGCCGTGGCGGGGTCGATGGTGATGATGGTCTTCTCGCGAAGATTCAGCCTCCGCGTTTCTTCCGCCTTGGTCACGGGCTTGCGATAGTGTTTCGCTTCTTCGAGCACTTCCGGCGGAAATTCCTGTTCCACCCCCATGTCCTTCAGCAGCACCAGTACCGAAATACCCTTGTCACCGGGCATGCCCAGCACTTCTTCGATCTCGCCCTGAAGCGGTTCTTCCAGCGAACGCGACCATTCCACGATCCGCACCTTCACCCAGGCGCCGTCGGGCAGTTCGTCCTCATCAGGCGCACGACGTACCACCACCCAGCGCCCCACCTTCACGTTACGCGGAGTTACCGTACCGCCCCGTCCCGTGCGCTTGAACTGGCCCACCAGATTTTCGTGCTTATGCTCCAGGACACAAACGACACGTCCCTCTTCTTTGCCCCGTTTTCCGGCGAAGACTTCCGCCTCCACCGTATCGCCGTCCAGGGCCTCGCCCAGATTGCTGCTGTGGATATACAAATCCTCGCCATTGCGGGCCTGGCCAATCAGGAAACCGGCGCCTTTTTTGGAAACATGAATAAGTCCTTCGGCATTGCGCCGCTTGGCCGCCAGACAAAAGCGATTCCGACCCCGTTGGATCAGTTGTCCGTCATGCACCAGTTTCTGGAGCATGCGCAGACACATCTGGCGAAAGCTCGGAGCCACATCCAAATCGTGCATTACCTCGCGCACCGTATAGCTGCGATCCGGATGACTCTTGAAAAAATCCATAAGTTGCTCAGGCGTTATTTGCATGTAATCTTTCTCCCGTCCTTAAAATAGCACTCGCAATCGAAATCTCTTCCTTATCCGCAGTTCTTTGAAAATCAACCGCGGATAGCGCGGATGTCGCGGATATAACTGAATTCCAGCCCTGTCCTTCCCTGCTCTTTGAGGCGGCTATTTCTTATTGTAGTTCGTGCCTTTCGTGGTTCACAAAAAAGTACCGCCGGCATCTTGCCGGCAAAAAACTTCCCGACAAAATTACCAATCCCGGCTTCCGCTTTTTCTTTCATCATCCATTCTCCAGCGCCACCAGGATGGTGGCGATACATACCGTTAGTTGCGGCTCTGCTGCTCCAAATATTCCCTGCCATTCTTGGTTAAAAACTCAGACACCAAACTGTTTCCATTCTTAATGCGCGTCCTCCCGATGCACAAGTTCCCTGCACGGTGCTTGCAGATATCGCGCGTGCTCAAAGACCGGCTGTGGAATACCGTCGATCTGAAGATCCACCTCCCGCCTGTGCCAAAGCCTGTCCGTATTTTCCGGGTCATATAAGCCAACGCGACAGGTAAAGGCATCCTCATAAAAGCGGCTCGCATCAAAAACAAATCGCACCGTCTCGCCGTCCCGAAGTTCTTCGCCATAACTTTTTTCCAGAACCAGCAACTTGTCCTCCTTGCGAAAGAGCACCAGCCTGATCTCGGGCATTGCCACTGCGTCCCGGCAATCCAGTTCGATCTCAACAGCAACTTCCGCCGGATTTTCAGACAGGGGAGAGCCGTCGCCATTGAGAACCCGTAAATCACGAATCCTTACCGGTCCTTCCGCATCCGACTCGTCGCCGATCAAGCGATCGCCGTGGGTTGCGAAATATTCCTGCGCTCTTTCCTCATCCAGTTCCGAAATATAGTCAATATACCGGCTCGTGACTTCCGCCGGATCGCCCAACATCCGCATCTCGCCCTGGTCCAGCCACATCACGCGGTCACAATAGCTGCGGATCGAATAGACATCATGACTCACCATGATCACCGTACCGCCCCTGCGCCGAAATTCCTGGATATTCTGAATCGTCCGTGCCTGAAAAGCCAGGTCGCCCACGGCAAAAGTCTCGTCGAGAAGCAAAATGTCCGGATTCGTCTGGATGGCGATGGCAAAGCCCAACCGCACGAACATGCCCGATGAAAAATATTTCACTGGCAGGTTCATGAAGCCTTCCAACTCGGCATACTCCACCACCTTCGGCAGAATATCGTCAATCTCCGGCTTGCGCATACCCAAAATGCTGCCGTTCAGATACACATTCTCATAGCCTGTCAGGTCCGGATGAAAACCCGCGCCAAGTTCGATCAGGGAACCGATTTTTCCGTCAATCTCCAACTCACCCGAGGAAGGCGGCGATATACCGGCAATAATCTTGAGAAGTGTGCTCTTCCCAGAACCATTCATCCCGATTATTCCCAGCATTTCCCCTGCCTGCACGTCCAGGTCGACATCCTTGAGCGCAAAAAAACTTTTTCGTCCGCGAATTCCGCCACCAAAGCCGCCCAGCATACTGAACCGGCGGCGGCGCGTGGCCATTTTGAATTGCTTGGAAATCGAATCCAGACGAATCACGCTTTGCGCGGGGGGAGATGGGGTGGTGCTTTCTGACATGGTATATAAGTCCAGGCCGGCTTATTCTTCGGCAGTCTCTTTTTTCCGTCTGCCGCTTTTCAGCCACCATATCATCATCCCCACCGAATATGCCAGACACAAGAGGGAGAACCATTCGCCAAAGCGTCGCATATAGATGGTCATGCCATCGCCTGAATGAATCGGCACCTCCACCGTCTGGGCCGTTCCCTGTTGCAGGTTCATCGGTATCGATTCCAGTATTCGCCCGCGAGAATCGATCAGGCAGGAGATGCCCGTATTCGCCACCCGCACAACGGGCCGTCGGGTCTCGATCGCCCGAAAAACCGATTGCAGCTGGTGCCGCCGGGCTCCCGTGCTTTCCAGGTACCAGGCATCATTCGTAATCACCAGCATCCAGTCCACCCCAAGGCGCGTGTACTTGCGAAAAAGATAAGGAAAGCATGATTCAAAGCAAATCACGCAACCAAAACGCGCATCATCGACCTCGTATCGCTGGACCTTTTTGCCCGGCGTAAAATTCCCGATACCCAGAATATAGCGCGTAAAACCCGGAATGAAGTCAAGATAAGAACCATACTCGCCGAAAGGCACCAGATGCATCTTGTCATAGGCCCGCATCATGACTCCGCCCTCGGGAGTCGCAAGCCAGGCGCTGTTATACAGTTCGGCTTCCGTATAGTAGCGGTCTGTAGCCGGATCGGCTCCTTCGAGGGGCGCAAAACGATTGGCTCCGAAAAAGATAGGTCCATCCACCAGTTGCGACCATTCATGCATGAGGTCCAGATGCGGCTGCGAGGCGCTGAAGTAGGGGAATGTAATCGCAGATTCAGGCAGAATATACAAATCCGCCTTCGGCAGACCGGCGTCCTGCCGTCTGTTGTAAACATCAACCAGTAAAGCCTTGTAGCGGCTCAGCATTTTGCTTTGCAGTTTGCGGGCGAGTTCCGCGTCGCGATAATCGTAACTGCCCAACTTTGTGGCCTGGTCGATTCCCGGCTGAATCATGGCCACTCGCAAGGGATCGCCTTCTCGCAATTCCGGCGAACTGTTCAGACGATAAAATCCGTATGCCAGATTGAGCACTACCAGACCCGCACCAAGTCCCACCGCGAAAGCCGGAAAAACATGTCCCGAGCGGTCCCGCCACCATAGCCACATCCGCGCCAGGGCAACGTTCACCGCCACCAGCACAAAGGATACGCCATAGACCCCCGTCAGGTCGCAAATCTGGATCATGGGCGGAACGGTAGCCTGCGTATGCCCCACATAAAGCCAGGGAAAGCCCCACTCCGACAAGGACCGGATATACTCGATAGCTGTCCACAACGATGGAGCAAAGAGCACAGGCCATATCGCCCCGCGATGCCAACTTCGCGCCACGCATATCGCAAAAAACGCCGGGCAAAGCGCACAGACCGAAGCCATGAAAAGCACGCCCAGCGGAGCCGCCGGATTCACATAGGTCAAGGTATTCAGCCAGAAAAGATTCGGCCAGAAATAGGCCAGTCCAAAGCCAAAACCAATCCATCCTGCCACTTTCCGGCTTCTTCCCGGCAGTTGCACCAGAAAAGGAACCATCGCAAAGGGTGCAATCCACGCCTGCTCAAATCGCGGAAAAGCGAAGCGGAAAACCAAACCCGCCGCCACCGCCCATAAAAGCGGAATCGCCAATTCGCGCCATTCGCTTTTCGATGGAAAAGGTTTCCGCACAAATCGCCAAAATTTTCCAAGCCAAGCCATGAGCATATCCCATCATTCAAAGTGTAAGCAAAGCCCAAACACAGGCCCTTGGCATTACACCCTTTTACACCCCAAATGTCCACCGGGAAATGGCTCAAAATCAGGATATTAATATAGCAATACCATGAAAATGCTTATGATTTATTCCCCTGGTCTTCGCATCCATTAACGGGCAGTTGCTCCGGATTAAGCGAGTACATGCAGCGTTTCGTGTCCTTTACTGGATCTCCCGCGTGAACCGCAGGCCCCTGGGTGGACAGACTCCACGCTTTTTAGCCGCAGTCTTAATATGCTCCGCTTGGCCGCGGAAACTGCGCCTCCACGTCGAACAATCGTTTCAAGAGTTCGGCCCGGCCTGCATGCAGCAAGTCGGCGGCATCCCGCGTTTCGGCCAGGTTCACCAGTTCATGGGGGTCTTTTGTCAGGTCGTACAGGTGCTCCTGCCCCCCGTTCGTCGCAATATACTTGTATTCATGCGTCCGAACCCCCTTCGTGGAGGTGCCATAAGGGGCATGAAACTCGAAAAAGACGGAATCTCGTGCCTCAAATTCTCGCCCTTCCAGCAAGGCGCGCAGCGATTTGCCCTGCCATTCAGGTGGCGTCTGTATCCCACAAAAATCCAGCACCGTCGGCGCCAGGTCCACCAGTTCGACGAGTTCACCGAAGCGTTTCCCGGCCTCAATTTTCCCCGGCAGCGAAAATATAAGCGGCACATGGATGCAACTGTCAAAGCCCGGTGGCCCTTTTTGCACCTGGCAATGATCGCCCAGGTGCTCGCCATGGTCCGACGTAAAGATAATCAGCGTATTATCCCGAAGCCCGGTCTCATCCAGTGCATCCAGGATTTTCCCCACCTCGCAGTCCACGTGCGACACCAGGGCGTAGTAATAGGCCTTCACCTTTTTCCAGTCCACATCCGCCAAGTCGGGACGTCCTTCGCCATCTCCCTGGTGCGGTTCCGGCATTGATTCGATCTCATACATCTCCACAAAACGCTTTGGCGGATTTAAGGGCGCATGGGGCGCGTAAAATCCCGCAATCGCAAAAAAGGGCCTGCCTCCATCGGGCTGTTGTCGGATAAATTCCACCGTTTCTTCCGCCACAAAGGCACTGTGCGTCAGTTCTTCGGGCCCTTCGAAAATATAGGGTTCATGGGTATTGCGCGGTTGCTTGTCAATCTTTCGCATCAGGCTCACCGGCGGTGTCGAAACCCGGCAGTTCTCCACCTGTTCCGGCGCTTTTTCTTCTACCCATTTGATATAGGCATCGTCATAGCAACCCGGCTCGTCCGAAAGAATCAGCGTATCGAAATTATAGGCCGGGTGATATTCCCGATGATCGCGGTTCGAGTGATTCTTGAAATGCAGCTTGCCGATATTGGCCGTATAATAGCCGACCAGTTGCAGCACCTTTTGCAGGGTCAGAGTATTTTCCGACATTTCCACACCATTTGTATTGCATCCCAGGGCCGACGGATACAAGCCGCTCAACATGCTCTGACGGCTTGGCATGCATACCGGATTATTGCAAAAGGCGTTTTCCATCAAAGCCCCCGACGCAGCCAGCCGGTCCAGATTCGGCGTGTGGATATGTGGATTCCCCGCCGCACCCAGGGCGTCCCATCGCTGCTGGTCAGTCTGTATCAGAAGTACGTTCGGTCGCCGCATTATTTTCAGTCTCCTCATTTTTATCAGTTTCATCGGGTATTTCGGTTTGGGTTTCATTTGAAGACAAAGCCCGATTTCCTTCTTTTTTATCTTGCAGCTGATCCATAAATGTCATCACCCGGCTTTTGAAAAAAGTGATGGCAATGCCCCCACCAAAAAAGAGCAAGGCCATGGCGATCATAATCAGGCCGGTGTGTTTGTAAATATCGGCAAACAGAAAGCCCAGAACCGCCAGTATGGACACCTGGATAATTCCGTAAAAAATATAGTAGCCAATCTTGCACCATATCCCAATCAGGATCAGCAAGATTCCCGTCGTCAGAAAGATTGACCAGCCCACCCAGTTGGCGCTCCCCAGAGTCCGGATTAACGCGATTCCCACGGTAAAGAACAAAATAAATTTCCGCAAGTCATGGCTTTCTTTTCGCAGTTCTTTGTAATGTTCCATCCCCACGATCACCAGCAAAAGGCAATAAATGAGTTCCGGGGCAAGGTTCTGGTATGTTCCGGGAAACAGGTCAAACAAGGCCAGCACCAGAAAAGTGAAGAATCCCCACAGAAGAAATTTGTAGCGCCAAATCCCAAACGCGATTCCCGAAAGCACCGCGCAGAATCCGAAAGGAGCGATGGGATAATTGACCAGGAATTTCCCGAATTGTGACAAAATACGGGCAAGCGTCTTCTTTATAGCAAGAAGGCCATCCATGATCGCATCGGAAGCGTTCTCGAGAAAAGCGACCACGCTATCCATCGTAAAAAACATATACGCGCTTGCCCCCAGCCCGAGGAAAACAATATGCCACAGAGCCGCCTTGTATTTTTTGAAAACGAAGATCCAACCATAAAGCAAGACCACACCGGCTCCGGTCATATACAAAGGTCCGCCGGAAGCCATCCATAATGGCCATTGCAGAACATTGCCCGCCGCATTCTCCCGAATCGTGTTGATGCTGTCCACCGAAAGCAGCAGCGCGACTACGCAGAGAAAATCGATCACAATCATCCGTATCCAGTTGAACTCTTTGCAATTCTTCGCCACGATAAACCCAAGTGCCAAAAAGAGGGGAGAGAAGTAGGCCGGATACAGATTCAGATAATGCACCTGACCCGTTTCCCATAAATGCAGCAACAGCACAATCAAGGGAATCGCTACCAGAAACCGCCGCAAACTAACCAGCCTGCGCAGACTGATGAACGCATCTTCATCGCCGACTTTGTCTCGCACATGAACGGTTTTTTCGATCGGAGGCAAGAGGAGCGCATAGATCAAAGGGATCCAGGCAAGCAGATAATAATAACCCGTCCGGCTGAAAAGCCCAAGGGGTTCATCTTCCATCAGCGGTCCGGCGCACAGATATATCGAAGCCGCCGCCACCATCATGGCTCCCAAGGTGCGCCATGATATATACAGGCGCAGGCCTTGTCGCAATATCAGCAGTTTCACGCCAACCAGCACAAAACAAACCACGTTCACAATCCGCGCCGCAACAAGGGGCTCCCGCGTTGCCACGCCATGTAGCACCTCACCCGATGGAACGGTCATGTTGCCAAAATGATTGCTGAAAAAAGTCGGGTCGAAAAGAATGATCAGCTCTGCAATCAGCAGCAACCAGGCATCGTTCAACTCCTTGAAGCGAACCACAATCACCAGCGCCGTCCCGATCACCAGCACTTCATAAGCCTGCAAAACACTCAGTGAAATCAGCGTCTTAAAAAAATGGGTGCCCTCGATCAGCGGGGAATACATTAACTTATAGCAGCCGAAAAGCATCAGTGCCGCGCTGATCAGGTAAAAATAATTCCGGGAAACGATGATATAGATTGCCCGGGCAAGGGACTGGTCCAGAGGAAGCTGGAGAATGTTTTTCTCTTCGCTGGGTCTTTCCGCCATTACACTAACCTTTCAAGAACGATAGATTGTGGAGTGAATGTAATTAATATATTTTTCAGGAATCGAGCCAATGATTCGGAAGTATGTTATCCGACAACATGCAAATTTCGCAATAATAATGTGCCTTGATCCTTCATACTGATATCTGTCTTGGCTTTTGCGTAAGGCATATC
>CAYWYC010000006.1:0-5260 GCA_964462565.1 uncultured Candidatus Sumerlaeota bacterium
TTTCAGAAATCCATCAATCGTAAAAAACATCCCCCCTATTTATGTCGTACACCCGGAAAGACCAAAACCCGTAAAATCTTTTGAAAAGTTCGCCAGACAAGGGGATAATATTGGAATATGGGGTGATAGGGGAGCGCCGGGCTGGCATATTTTTTCTTGAGAAAGAGAGATAGGATTATGAGAATTCCAAAAACATGGATGATCGCCCTCTTCATAACCATGCTTACTGCCGGACTTGTGCATGCGGCCGATGAAAAAGCCCCGGAAAAGAAAGATACCATATCCAGCCTCACCCATGTGGCCTGCAATATATGGTACGAAGAAGAGGTCATTTCCTGCATCAATTATAAGCGGGGAAAAATCATCCAGGCGGGCGACGAAATTAAGAACCTGCAAATCGGAATGGGAGAAGAAGGCCTGCTTCGCGGTTTCCCGCTGATCCGATTTCATCATGTTGAGAGCGAAACCGATTTCACTATCAAGTTCATCCCCGATTTTTTCCCCAATTGGGATGTCAAGGACTACTGCAAGGCCTACTTCACAAAAAAAGATTTTGACGAACTGACAAAAGGAATGACCGAGCAGGAAATTAAAGGCATCCAGGAAGGCAAACTGTATGTGGGCATGTCCAAACAAGCGGTGAAAACCGCCTATGGAATCCCACCCCAGCATCGCACGGAAAGTATGAAAGAAGATAGCTGGGTTTTCTGGACCAGCAAATTAAGGCAAAAAGTGGTCTATTTTGATGAAAAGGGCCGCGCTATTCGAGAACCTGATTCGAAAGATGAGAATGAAATATAGGCCTGAGTCATATTCAGAAGTTTAGTGTGTCTCATCGTCCAGAACCTGGCGCACTGCCTTTTGCAGGTCCCGCATGGAGAAGGGCTTGGGCAGGAAGTGGTAAAAGCCGCTTTCTTCCAGAATTTCCATGTGGGCGCTGTCGTTATAGCCGCTCGAAAAGAGTACCTTCAGGTCGGGCCGCAGCATTCGCATGGCCTTGGCGGCGGCTCGGCCATTCAATTTGGGCATGGCCATGTCCATCATCACCAGGTCGATAGACTGCGGACGTTCCTGAAAAATCCGCACCGCTTCCTCCCCATCGCACGCCACAACGACCCGGTATCCCAGGGTGGACAAAATATCCTCGGCCACCATACGCACGGCTTCTTCGTCGTCCACCACCATGACCGTTTCGGACCCGCCGCGCACCTGGCCCGCCTCCTCACCCAGCATTTCCTGCTTCACCTTAACTCCGGGGAAGTAAAGCGTAAAACTGGTCCCCACATGGACCTCGCTTTCCACACTGATCCAGGCGCTGTGGGCTTTCAGGATGCCATAGACGGCCGATAAGCCCAGGCCGTTGCCCGTCTTTTTGGTCGTGTAAAAGGGATCGAAAATACGGGCCCGCACCTGGGGCGTCATGCCGACGCCCGTATCGCTGACCTTGAGCCGACAATAATCTCCGGGCTTCGCGCCTGAAGGCAGGCTCGCGTCACTCTTCGACAGATGCACGTGATTGGTGCACAGGCTGAGCATCCCCCCATCGGGCATCGCTTCCGCGGCATTGATGCACAGGTTCATCAGCACCTGCTCCAACTGCGACCGATCCGCCTCGATCCAGTCCAGGTCTTCATACAAATCCATCTGCACATCCAGATTCCGGGCAATCCCCGAATCCAGCATCTTCACCGTTTGCCGGATCGTATCGTTCAGATCAATCGGGCGCTTTTCAAAGTAGCCGCCCCGCGCGTAAGCCTGCAATTGACGCGTCAGGCCACCGGCGCGTCGTGTCAGGTCCAGGATGGCCCGGCTGTGTTCCATGACCTTCTCCGAATCTTCCAGATGCCGATGGATCAGGTAGGTAAAACCATTAATGCCATTTAGCACATTATTGAAATCATGCGCGATGCCGCGGGCCAGTGTTCCCACGCTTTCCAGTTTCTGGGCCTGGAGCATCTGCGCTTCAATGTTTTTACGATCCGTGATGTCGGTCGTCAATATCTGCAAGCCCAGCAAATCATCTTCTTCGTAATAGGGGAAAATATCGTGCATCAAATAAATATGCGCGCCATTATCTATTTGCTGGTTGCGATGTTCCGTTTCGACATGCTGTATCGGCCCCTCCGAAGAGAGCGCTTCCATACAGGCCGCCGTAAAGAGCATCCAACTTTCGCGGCTGAAGGTTTCTTTCAGGTACGACAGATTTTTGCCCAGAATATCCTGCCGATGTTTTCCGGCCAGGGCGCGATTCATGAAAAGCAGGCGTCCCTTCTCCAGATCTTGCATATCCGGGATGGACACAATCCAATAGATGTCATGGGTCGTTTCAACCAGATTACGGTAGCGACGCTCCGAAGCCTCCAGGTTACGTTCCAGTTCCTTGCGCCGGGTAATGTCCTGGCCGATAGCGTAAAGCCCCATTGTGTATCCCTGGGGCGAGGACAGAATGTTGGTATTCCATATCACATGATGCACCCGGCCCTTGTTATCCACCAGGCGGCTCTCGTAATCCGTCAGCGGTGTACCCGATTCCATGGAGTGGCAGAACTGTTTGCGCGCCCGGCTTTCTTCCCGTTCTGTGGAACCGAATAAATGAAAGGGGCAACGCCCCAGCATTTCTTCCGGTGAATATCCCAGAATCTCCTGGCCCTTGCGGTTCCAGAGCGTGACCTTGCCCTGCCGGTCCAGGCCCAGGATCAGGGCATTGGCGTTTTCGATCATTTGCGCGCTGCGTGAATCGCTGCGTGAGGCAAACTGAAACCATCGCGCGTGATCGATGGATTGCGCCGACTGCATCCCGATGAGTTCGAGAATATCTTCCCGCTGCCGGATGCTTTCCGCTGGAAGATCGGTCCAGGCGATAGCCAGCCCCAGATAGTCCCCCCGCGACAAGCATGGCAGAATAAATCCCGAACCCTTTTCTCCGATCCACTCGGGAGCGGCTTCTTTTTTTCGGAGTTTTAAAACTTTTTGCAGCTGAGAGAAATGGGTCACGCCCTTCTCCTCAACCAGCTGCAACCATTCCGAATGGGGATCGATCCAATCGGGAACATCCTGCAAATAGCGGATGTCTCCGAGTTGTTCGGCCCGTTGCCATTGCCATTTTTCGCTCAGGGCCATTCCAATATTAAAATAATAAAAAGTCGTCGCGTGGGCTTCGCATAAATCGATCAGAATCTTGCACACCTTCGCCCCGATTCTGCCGATATCGAAAGAATCGCCGATTTCTTCAATCCGTTCGCGCCAGCTTTTCACCAGCGGCAAGGGCGCGGGAGCAGGGGCATCGGCCTTCGGGGCAAATGTGCAAAAAACAAAGTCTTCCTTCTGAGCCGATGTAAAAGCCTCCAGACGCAAGAGCCCGGATATTGCCTTGCTCGAAGGAGACGAGTTCAACTGCAGGGCGCATATTTCCTGAAAGGGCAGCTGGCCGGTATTGAGTTTTTTATCTTTTTTAAAAAGCGGTTTCGCCTTGTCAGCCAGATCAAAAACATCATCCAGCGGCAGGCTCGTATCCAGTTCGGCAATCTGAAAAATCTGTTGAAAGGCAGGATTTAAATACAAAAAACGACCCGTTCTTTCCAAGACCCCAAAAGGCAGGGAAAGCGAGTCGTACTGATTAACCATCTCAATTAATTGCGCATCGGCCAATGCCGATACCCATTGTGCTTGGACCATATTAGTAATCTCTACGGGAACAGGAATATGAGCAAAAACAACAAAACGCTCGTCAACAGTCGCTACAATTTGGTCCTATGTAACAAATAAGCGCTAAAAAACGCTTAGTCAACGCCAGTCATTATGGGCAAAAATAATATTAGAGTCAAGCTAAAAAACAAATAGCGGCATGATGGGCATATTTTGCATCTGCAGCAAATTGACGCATGTAATTAAAATAACACAGAGTGTTTTGTATTGCTCGCCTGATTTTCCGCCATAAGTTTTAGAGATTGACATAAAGCGCGATATTTATGAAAATCGGTGCTTCCCGGGCAATTTATTTTCATCCCGGGAAGTAATTCGAGGTTTGGAAAGAACATACAATGGCGAATTATCTGGTCACGGGTGGTAGTGGGTTTATCGGTTCGAACATCGTTCGGGAATTATTGGATCGGGGCGACAGCGTTCGCGTGCTGGATAATTTTTCAACGGGTCGTCGCGCAAATCTGGCCGGCGTCGAATCGAAAATCGATCTCATTGAAGGTGATATTTGCGATGCCCACACGGTCAAGCGCGCCGCGGCCGATATGGATTATGTCCTGCACCAGGCCGCCCTGCCATCGGTGCCCCGTTCTGTGAAAGACCCCGTCGAAAGCCTCCAGGTAGGCGTCATCGGAACGGCCAATGTGCTGCTGGCGGCGCTTGATGCCAAGGTCAAGCGCGTGGTTTACGCCGCCTCCTCCTCCGCCTATGGAGACCAGGAAGGCGACTTCAAGATCGAAACCATGCTGCCCAATCCCCTGTCGCCTTACGCCAGCGCCAAGCTCACGGGCGAGCAGCTCTGCGCCGTATTCACGAATTGCTATGGACTCGAAACTGTCAGCCTGCGTTACTTTAACGTCTTCGGTCCGCACCAGGATCCCACGTCTGAATACAGCGCCGTGATTCCGCTTTTTATCACCGCCGTGCTCGAAGACCGCCAGCCCATCTTTTTCGGCGACGGCCTTCAGACTCGCGACTTCACCTACGTCACCAACAACGTCCATGCCAACATCGTCGCCGCCACGTCGGACAAGGGAAGCGGCCAGGTATTCAATATTGCCTGCGGCGGCAGCTATTCCCTGCGCGACCTGCTCGCAGCCATCAACAAAGCTCTGGGCACTTCCGTGGAAGCCCGGATGGAACCGGCCCGCGTGGGCGACGTGCGCCATTCCATGGCCGACATCGAAAAGGCAAAGAATATCCTCGGCTATGCAGTCAAGACCCCCTTCGAAGAGGGCATCCGCAAAACCGTCGAATGGTACAAAGAAAATCGCGACGCCTGGTAACGGGTTCAATAGATTCTGATAACCCCACCCCACAATGCGCTTGAATTCAGGACCAAACCGTCTCATACTAATTCGAGGGAGGTGGAATTATGCAAAAAATCCATCCACAGTTTCTTGTAGATGAAAACCAAAAACGCCAAGCCGTGGTGCTCCCTTTGCCGGAATGGGAGCGCATTCTGAAAGATTTAGAAGATCTTGACGATATGCGTGCCTATGACAAGGCCCGAAAAGTCCGCCAGTCTAGTATTCCCTTTGAACAGGCGGTCAGCGAATTG